>JAURML010000016.1 GCA_030830695.1 Caenibius sp.
GGAAGGCCAGACGCAGATTATCCTGGCCGATACGCCAGGCATCTTTGCGCCACGGCGGCGGCTCGATCGGGCCATGGTCAGCGCGGCCTGGGAAGGCGCACAGGAAGCCGATGCGATTCTGCTGGTGGTGGATGCCCTGAAGCAGCGTCGGCATGAGCTTGAGCCGCTGCTGGCATCGCTGAGCGAGCGGCCGGAACGCAAATTGCTGTGCCTCAACAAGGTCGATGCCAGCAGCAAGGAACCGCTGCTGGTCCTGGCCCAGGATCTGACCGCCAAAGTGCCTTTCGACGAGGTGTTTTTCGTGTCAGCACTGACCGGCGACGGCGTGACGGAACTGAAGGCGCATCTTGCTGCAATGATGCCCGAAGGGCCCTGGCATTATCCGGAAGATCAGGTGTCGGACGCCAGCGAACGTCTGCTCGCTGCAGAAATCACACGCGAACAGCTATATCGCCAGCTGCACGAGGAACTGCCCTATGACAGCGCGGTGCGCCCCGAAAGCTACCAGCACCGCAAGGACGGCAGCCTTGAAATCCGCCAGCAGATCGTGATCGGTCGCGAAAGCCAGAAGCCGATTGTGCTAGGCAAGGGCGGCGCGCGGATCAAGGCCATCGGCGAGGCAGCCCGCAAGGAATTGAGCGAGTTGCTGGGGGTTAAGGTCCACCTGTTCCTGCATGTGAAGGTGGATGAAAACTGGTCCGAAAGTCGTGAAATATTCGACGAAATCGGGCTGGACTGGGTGAAATAGGCAGTCCCTTTCACTCAGCCTGCGCTTGATAGCACCTCTGCTTTGATGCTCCATCGCGCCGGGAGTGGAGACGGAGAACGCGCCATGAATGCTGGCGGACAGGCGCAGATCGCGCCCGTGACGGTTGCGAATGATCTTTCATTTGGCGATCTTGCCCGCGCGCTCAGCGAAGGCTGGCGTGATTTCAGGGCCTATCCCCTGTTCGGCCTGTTCTTCGCCGCGATCTATGTCGGTGCGGGCCTGTTCCTGTTTTATGCGCTGGTCAGCTGGAACGCGATTGCCTGGCTGATCCCGGCGGCCGCTGGCTTTCCCCTTGTCGCGCCGTTTATCGCTGTGGGGCTGTATGAGGTCAGCCGCCGTCGCGAGGCTGGCCTGCCCCTGTCCTGGGGGGCCGTGCTGGGCGCACTGCGCGGCCATGGGGACGAACAGATCATCAGCATGGGGGTGATCGTGTTCGTCGCATTCGGTTTCTGGCTGATGGTCGCGCACGGCATTTTCGCGATTTTCCCGGCGGAGTCCGGCATTGGCTCGGAATCGCTGGAATTGTTCGAAACCGGGGCCGGCATGGCGATGCTGCTGGTCGGCAGCATCGTGGGGGCGTTGATGGCGCTCGCCTTCTATTCCATCACCGTTGTCAGCCTGCCGATGCTGGTCGACCGCGAAGTGGACTTCCTCACCGCGATCATCGTCAGCCTGGGCACGGTGCGGTCAAACCGCCTTGTCCTGCTCGGCTGGGCGTTGCTGATCGCTGTTTCGCTGTTCGTCGCCATGCTGCCCCTGTTTCTGGGACTGCTCGTCGCCCTGCCAGTGCTGGGTCACGCAACCTGGCACCTCTATCGCCGCGCCGTGCACACCGCGCCAACGCCGTAGCAACCCAAAAAAACCGCTGAAATCACTCTACTTTTCGGCCACCTTCTTCTTGGCGGGCGCCTTCTTCTTGGCGGGTGCCTTTTTCGCCGGAGCCTTCTTCTTCTTTTTGGTCGGCCCCTTGGCTGCGCGCGCTGTGATCAGCGCAATTGCCTGCTCCTCGCTCAGTTCCTCCGGCTTCAGATCCTTTGGAAGCGTCGCGTTGGTCGTACCATCAGTCACATAGGGGCCATAACGACCGGCAAGGAGCTTCATCTCGCCGCCACTGGCAGGGTGCGCACCGAACGTCCTGATCGGTTCGGCTGCGGCACGCCCGCCCCCGCCCTTCCGGTTGGCGGCTTCGGCCAGCAGGGCAACGGCCGCATTCATCCCGGTTTCAAAAACATCGCGCGTGCCCGAAAGCTTCGCATATTTGCCGTTATGCGCCAGATAGGGGCCATAGCGGCCAATGCTGGCGGTAATCATCTCGCCCGTTTCCGGATGCGGTCCCACTTCGCGCGGCAGGCTGAGGAGCCTGAGCGCCCAGTCCAGATCGAACTCGGGCAGATCCTTGGGGATCGAGGCGCGTTTGGCGTCCTTGCCCTCGCCAAGCTGGACATAAGGGCCGAACCGCCCGGATTTGCGCTGCACATCCAGCCCGGTATCGGGATCGGTTCCCAGCGGCTCGTCCTCGGCCACCTCGCCATCCGCGCCAGGCTGCGCAAAACGTCGCGTGTACTTGCACTCAGGATAGGCTGAACAGGCTACAAACGCACCGAAACGCCCCCCACGCAGCGCAAGACGGCCCTCACCGCATTTGGGGCAGAGGCGGGGGTCCGATCCATCCTCCTGCGGGGGGAACAGATAATCTTCAAGGAAGCCATCCAGCACTTCGGTCACTTCCGAAGGCTTGCGTTCCATCACCTCGTCGCTCTTGGGCTTGAAGTCCTTCCAAAAGGCTTCGAGCACCCCTTTCCAGGCTGCCCGCCCGCCCGACACATCATCCAGTTCGTCTTCCATCCCGGCGGTGAAATCATAGGCGACGTAGCGTTCAAAGAAGCGTTCGAGAAATGCTGTAAGAAGCCTGCCCGATTCTTCTGCAAAGAAACGGTTTTTCTCGGTACGGACGTAATTGCGATCCTTCAGCACCTGAATGGTGGAGGCATAGGTGGAAGGACGCCCGATCCCCAGTTCCTCCAGCCGCTTGACCAGGCTCGCCTCGGAAAAGCGCGGGGGCGGCTGCGTGAAATGCTGCGTTGCCGCGACGTCCTTCTTCGCCGGGCAATCGCCCTTGCGTAACAGCGGCAACAGCCCTTCCTCATCCTCATCCGATTTCTGGTCCAGCCCTTCCTCATAGACCGCCAGAAAGCCTGGAAACTTGACCACCTGGCCGGTGGCGCGCAGTTCATGCTGACCGGTCGGCTCGCGCAGGGTAACCGTGGTCCGTTCCATCCGGGCGGCAGCCATCTGGCTGGCCATCGCTCGCTTGTAGATCAGATCGTACAGATTCGCTTCGTCGCCCGACCCGGCCCGATCGCGCGAGAAATCCGTCGGGCGGATCGCCTCATGCGCTTCCTGCGCATTCTTGGCCTTGGTCTGGTAGATGCGCGGCTTTTCGGGCAGATAATGTCCGTCGTAGCGATCACTGATCGCCTTGCGGGCGGCGGAAATGGCGCTGCCATCCATCTGCACGCCATCGGTCCGCATGTAAGTAATCGCGCCCGCTTCGTAGAGGTTTTGCGCCAGACGCATGGTGTGGCTGGCAGAATAGCCGAGCTTGCGCGCCGCTTCCTGCTGAAGGGTCGACGTAGTGAACGGCGGCGCGGGATTGCGGGTAAGCGGCCTGGTCTCGATCTCCTCGACCGTGAATCGCGACGTTTCGACCGCCGCCTTGGCACGCAGCGCGATCCCTTCCTCGCCAAGCGAAAGCTTGTCCAGCTTGGCCCCGTCGAAGCGCACCAGCCCCGCCTCGAACCCCGTCCCGTCCTGTTCCATACTGGCTGTGACCGACCAGTATTCCTGCCGACGGAACGCCTCGATCTCGCGTTCGCGGTCAACGATCAGACGCAGCGCCACCGATTGTACGCGCCCTGCGCTCTTGGCGCCGGGCAGTTTGCGCCACAGCACCGGCGAAAGCGTGAAGCCGAACAGGTAATCCAGCGCGCGACGGGCGAGATAGGCATCGATCAGATCCTGATCCAGCGCGCGCGGCCGCTGCATCGCTTCGGTCACGGCCTGCTTGGTGATCGCATTGAAGGTGACCCGGTCCACTGCCTTGGGCAGGGCCTTGCGCTTCGCCAGCAGATCCTGAACATGCCAGCTGATCGCCTCGCCTTCCCGATCAGGGTCAGTGGCCAGAATCAGGCGATCGGCCTTCTTCGCCGCATCGGCGATTTCCTTCACCCGCCCCGCCTTGTCGCGATAGATTTCCCAATCCATCGCGAAATCCTCGTCCGGCCGCACGGATCCGTCCTTGGGCGGCAAGTCGCGCACATGGCCGTAGGAAGCGAGAACCTTGAAGTCCTTGCCGAGATATTTCTCGATGGTTTTCGCCTTGGCGGGCGATTCAACGATAACGAGTTGCATGATGGTTTTTCTCTGCCTTACGCGTGCATGTACACATGCGCGCGAGGGTGAGAGGGGCGGAAGGGATTCGTCAAGCGGTCAAACTTACCCTGCCCCCGGCATGGCGCGCCAGCCGACCGGCGATCTCCAGTTCCAGCAGCGCCATCTGCACCGCCCCCGCCTCTGCCCCGCTCTGCCGGATCAGTTCGTCGACCCCGACCGGCGCAGTGGTCAGCAGCGCGGCAAGGTCTGCCGGTTCGTCGGGCAGCTCCTCACCCGGATCATAAGCGAAGCCGTCGCCCTCGCGGAAGCTGGAGCGGGGCTGGCCGTCGAAACCGGCGATCAGTTCCAGCACGTCCTCAGGCGATTGGACCAGGATTGCCCCTTCGCGAATCAGCTGGTTGCAACCCTGTGCCCGCGCATCGAGCGGAGAGCCGGGGATGGCCATCACTTCGCGCCCGGCCTCTCCCGCCAGCCGGGCGGTGATGAGCGAGCCTGATTTCGGCGCGGCTTCTACCACCAGCGTGCCCGCCGCCAGCCCGGCGATGATCCGGTTGCGGCTGGGAAAATGGCTGCCGCGCGGTTCGGTACCCGGCGGCTGTTCGGCCAGCAGCAAAGCCTGCTGCGCAATCCGTTCCTGCAGATCGGCATGTTGCGGCGGATAGGCGATATCAATCCCGCTGGCGATCACACCGATGGTGGCGGTCAACGCGCCTTCATGCGCCGCACCGTCAATCCCGCGGGCAAGACCCGATACGACCACCACCCCCGCATCGCGCAGCGCCTGCGCAAAATCGCAGGCCAGCTTGACCGCGGCGGCTGACGCATTGCGCGCGCCGACCATGGCGACGCAAGGCCGCGCAACCAGCGCAAGATCGCCCCGCCAGGTCAGGATCGGCGGGGCGCTGTCCAGTTGCGCCAGCGCGGCGGGATAATCGGGGCTGTCATGGAACAGATAGCGAGCGTTCGCCTTGCGGACCTGCGCAACCTCGCACTCCACCGCATCCGCCGGCGTCGCGCGATAGGCCCGCCCGCCCCGTGCGGCGAGATCGGGCAGCGCCTCCAGCGCGGCGCGGGCATCGCCAAAGCGGCGCAGCAGCTGGCGGTAACTTACCGGGCCGATATTGGGAGAACGCAGCAGGCGAATGCGCGCGAAGGCTTCTTCCTGAGAAAGCCCCTGGGCTGAACGTGCCGCTGCGCTCACTTCGAACTGCCGACTTTCGGTTCATCGCCATTGCGCAGCCGGGCGATATTGGTCCGGTGCAGCCAGATCACCAGCGCCGCGATGGCCACCAGCACCGGCGCATAGACAACATATCCCAGCGCCCAGGCGGCCAGCGGCGCGGACACCGCCGCGCACATGCCTGCCAGCGACGATATTCGCGTCACCGCCAGCATCCCCAGCCAGACCACCGCATAGACCAGCCCCATGGGCCAGCCCAGCCCGGTGACCACGCCCATGGCCGTCGCCACCCCCTTGCCGCCGCGAAAACCCAGCCAGACCGGGAAACAATGGCCGATCACGGTTGCCAGCGCCGCCCAGATTTCCGCACCCGGAATCAAGTGCCGCACCAGCAGCACGGCGCACAGCCCCTTGCCCAGATCGAGCAGCAGCGTTGCCGCCGCCAGCCCCTTGCGCCCGGTGCGCAGCACATTGGTGGCGCCGATATTGCCCGAACCGATGCTGCGCAGGTCGCCCGCGCCGGTCAGCCGCGTCAGCAGCAGGCCGAAGGGAATGGACCCGAGCGCATAGCCGATGATCGCAGCGTAGAGATTTTCCATCGGTTTCCCATACAGCGCGGCCCGCGCGATGCGAAGCCCGGCTTTCCTTTTCCGGATGCCTAAGTAAAAGACCGGCAAGTCACAAGCTCAGGGCGCGCGGAATTCTCCATTACCGATCCAGCTTCTCCGATCCTGTTGTTCGATTCCGGCGTGGGCGGGCTGACCGTGCTGGCCGAATTGCGCAGGCTGCTGCCACAGGCGCCGGTGCTGTATGTCGCGGATACGGCTGCCCTGCCCTATGGCGAAAAGAGCGAGGTCCAGATCGCCGCCCGCGTTGCCGCTTTGCTGGGCCGGCTGGTCGAACGCTTTCACCCCCGGCTGGTGACGATCGCCTGCAACACCGCCTCCACCATCGCGCTCTCCGCCCTGCGCGAGGCGCTGGACGTGCCGATCGTGGGCACAGTGCCCGCGATCAAGCCTGCCGCCGCGCTGACCGGTTCGGGGGTCATCGGCCTGCTCGGCACCGCCGCCACGATCCGGCAGGCCTATGTTGACCGGCTTGAGGCCGAATTCGCCTCTGACAAGCTGTTGCTGCGCCATGCCGCGCCGGAACTGGTCCATGCCGCAGAAGCGCGGCTGGCTGGCGAAACGCCCGACCCTGCTGTCTTCCAGGCCGCTGCCGAAGGGCTGCGTCAGCAGGCTGGAGGGGCCAGCATCGACACGGTGGTGCTGGCCTGCACGCATTTCCCGCTGGTCGCGCGGGAACTGGCGGAAGCGTTCGGCCCGGATGTGCGCTTCGTCGATGGCGCAGCGGGCATCGCGCGGCGGATTGTCCATCTGACCGAAGGGCAGGAATTCGCGCGCAAGGCCCCCGACCAGGCCGTGTTTACCGGACCATGGCCGATTTCTGCCGGACTGATGCAAAGCCTGCGCGCCTATGGGCTGGACGAGATTTCCCATTTCTGATTGCGGCCCCGCCAATAAGCAGTGGAAAAGCGGCACGGATTTCGCTATTGGGCCAGCCATTCCCGCTGGTTCCGGGCTGCACTGGCCCGCGCACAGCGCCACAGACGGACGGGTTCGTTGAACTACGATCAGATTTTCGACCAGGCGATCGAACGGCTCCACTCGGAAGGCCGGTACCGCGTTTTCATCGACATTCTGCGCAACAAGGGTGCCTATCCCAACGCCCGCTGCTTTGCCGGGCACAATGGCCCGAAGGACATCACCGTGTGGTGTTCCAACGATTATCTCACCATGGGCCAGCATCCCAAGGTGACCGCCGCCATGGAAGAAGCGCTGCATGATGTCGGCGCCGGTTCGGGCGGCACCCGCAACATCGGCGGCAACACCCATTACCATGTGCAACTGGAAGGCGAACTGGCCGACCTGCATGGCAAGGATGGCGCGCTGCTGTTCACCTCGGGCTATGTCTCGAACGATGCCACCCTCTCGACGCTGGCCAGGATCCTGCCCGGCTGCATCATCTTTTCAGATGAACTCAATCACGCCAGCATGATCGCGGGCATCCGCAACTCCGGCTGCGAAAAGCGGGTGTGGCGCCATAATGACACGGACCATCTGGAAGAACTGCTGACCGCCGAAGACCCCGACGTGCCCAAGCTGATCGCCTTTGAAAGCGTCTATTCCATGGATGGCGATGTCGCCCCGATTCACGCGATCTGCGACCTTGCCGAAAAATACAACGCGCTGACCTATATCGACGAAGTGCATGCCGTGGGCATGTATGGCCCGCGCGGCGGCGGCATTTCGGAACGTGACGAAGCAGCACATCGCATCGACATCATCGAAGGCACGCTGGGCAAGGCGTTCGGCGTGATGGGCGGCTATATCGCGGCCGATGCGCGGATCGTGGACGTGATCCGCAGCTACGCCCCCGGTTTCATCTTCACCACCTCATTGAGCCCGGTGCTGGTCGCGGGCGTGCTGGCCAGCGTGCGGCACCTCAAGTCCAGCAGCGTGGAACGCGATGGCCAGCAGGCCGCCGCCGCCACGCTGAAGCGGCTGTTCCGCGAAGCGGGCCTGCCGGTAATGGAAAGCACCACGCACATCGTGCCATTGATGGTGGGCGATCCGGTCCGGGCCAAGAAGATCAGCGACATCCTGCTCGCCGAATATGGCGTCTATGTGCAGCCGATCAATTTCCCCACCGTCCCGCGCGGCACCGAACGGCTGCGCTTCACCCCAGGTCCTGCGCATACCGAAGCGATGATGGTTGAACTCACCTCGGCGCTGGTCGAAATCTGGGACCGGATGGAACTGGCGCTGCAACAGGCCGCGTAACAGAAAAAAGGCCCCGCGATTGTCTCGCGAGGCCTTTTTCATATCAGCCCCGAAAGCGGCTCAGCGCAGGCTCACCACATTGTCCGAGACGCGCGGGTCCACCCGGTCACCGCGATAGAGGCTGGCCATCGGTTCATCGGCGACATTGACGGCCACCGCGTTGCCGAAGCCGTTGAAGCCCGTCTTCATCGCCGCGCCATAAGCGCCCAGCATGCCGATTTCGATATAGTCGCCCGCAGTGATGTTTTCAGGCAGTGCGAACGGCCCTTCCATGTAATCGGCATCGTCGCAGGTCGGCCCGTAAAAGGCGAAGTCCCGCTCCATCACCGCAAATTCATCGCCGATTGCGGCCACCGGGAAGCGCCAGCCGACATGCGCGGCATCGAACAGCGCGCCATAAGCGCCATCGTTGATGAACAGCTCGTCCCCGCGCCGCTTTTCCACCCGCACGATGAGCGAGCTGTATTCGGCGCAGAGCGCGCGGCCCGGTTCGCACCACAGTTCGGCGTTATAGGCAATCGGCAGCGCCACGAAATGGCGATGAATGATCTCGAAGTAATCTTCCAGCGGCGGCGGTTCCATGCCCGGATAGACGGAAGGGAAGCCCCCGCCCACGTCGATCATGTCAATCACCACGCCCGCATCGGCAATCGCCGCGCGAACCCGATCCAGCGCCTGGACATAGGCAAAGGGCGACATCGCCTGGCTGCCGACATGAAAACATACGCCCAGCCAGTCCGCCACCTGGCGCGCTGCCTGCAACAGCAGCGGTGCCTCGGTCAGATCCGCCCCGAATTTGGAAGCGAGGCTGAGTTCGGCATATTCGGAAGACACGCGCAGCCGCACGCACAGGCGCAGGTCCGTGGCCGGATTGCCCGCGCCATCGCGCGTCGCTTCCACGATCTTTTCCAGCTCTTCAGCGGAATCGAGGCTGAAAGTCTTCACGCCATGCGTGTGATAAGCCTCGCGGATCGCGCCGGGCGTTTTCACCGGATGCATGAAGCACAGCACCGCGTCGGGCAGCAGTGCGCGCACCAGCCGCACTTCCGCAATGGAAGCGACATCGAAATGGGTAATCCCGTTATCCCACAGGATCTGCAGCAGATCGGGCGAAGGGTTGGCCTTCACCGCATAAAGCGATTTGCCCCGGAACCTGTCGGCAAAGAAGCGGGCGGCGCGCCCTGCTGCATGCGGGCGGTTGAGGATGACGGGTTCGTCCGGCGAAAGGTCGCGGACTACAGCCGATGCGCAAGGGAAGATGTGCAACTCAAGGGACCCCCAAAACGGTTCGCTAAAACCATGAAACGACAAGCTGCCTTGCGGTTAGGAAGTCCCCTTGGGGCAGCGGAGGGCTGCTATAGGCCCGAAAAGCTGAACTGCAAGTGAAAATGCCCCCGTCGTTCGAACCCGGCCAATTCCGCCAGTCACGGGGTCAATCGCGCTCAGCTCAGCCGGTCGCGGAAGTCCTCGTAGCCGAATTTGCGGATCTGTTCGAGCGAATCGGTTTCGCTGTCCCAAAGCCAGATTGACGGCAGCGGAACGCCGTTGAAGGTCGTGGTCTTGACCATGGAATAATGTGCCTGATCGAGAAAGGCGAAACGCTGCCCCGGTTCCACCGCCACTGGCAGGCGGTAATCGCCGATCACATCGCCCGCCAGGCACGACGGCCCGCCCAGCCGCACCGCTTCGCCCGCATCCAGTTCCCCCAGCATGGCCGGGCGATAGGGCGCCTCGATCACATCCGGCATGTGGCAGGTCGCCGAAACGTCAGTGATGGCCAGCGGCATTCCGTTCCAGTGCGTGTCCAGCACCGTGCCCACCAGAATGCCCGCATCCAGCGCCACTGCTTCGCCCGGTTCGAGATAGATTTCCGCGCCGGTATCATCCTTCACATCCTGAAGGAATTCGATCAGTTCCTCGCGCTGGTAATCGGCGCGGGTGATGTGATGGCCGCCACCGAAATTCAGCCACTTGAATTCGCCGAACCAGGGTTCCAGATGATCGAAGGCCTTGTCCCAGGTGCGCTTCAGCGGCTCCAGATCCTGTTCGCACAGCGTGTGCATGTGAATGCCATCGACCAGCGCCATATGTTCCTCGGTCAGCTGGTCAATCGGAAACCCAAGGCGCGAATGCGGCGCGCAGGGATCGTAACGGGGCACCTCCCCTTCCGCGTGCAGCGGGTTGACGCGCAGGCCGATGTCGAAACTGTTGCCGCGATTGCGCGACAGTTCGAGGATATCAGCAAAGCGTTCGATCTGCCGGGGCGAATTGAAGATCACATGATCGGAAAGGCGGCAGATTTCGTTCAGGTCTTCCGGCTTGTAAGCGGCGCAATAGGTGGCGATTTCACCATCGTAATGCTCACCCGCCAGCAGCGCTTCCCACAGGCCCGAAGTGCACACGCCATCAAGATATTCGCCGATGATCGGCGCCACCGACCACATGGAAAACGCCTTGAGCGCGGCCAGCACCTTGATTCCGGCCCGGTCACGCACATCGGCAAGGATGCGCAGGTTCTCGCGCAGCTTCGCCGCGTCCACCACGAATGCGGGGCTATCGACACGGTTAAGGTCGAACCGGGCAAAAGCCCCGGGATCACCGGCACGTGTTTCCATCAGAACTCCACTGGTCCCGGCAACTCCTCGACCGTCCAGGGCAGCCCATGCTGGTTCAGCATCTCCATGAACGGATCGGGGTCCATCTGTTCGATGTTGAACACCCCGTCCCCTTCCCAGATGCCCTGCACCGCCATGGCCGCGCCGATCATCGCCGGAACGCCGGTGGTATAGCTGACCGCCTGATTGCCGGTTTCGGCATAGCATGCCTCATGATCGCAGATATTCTTGATATAGAATGTCTTTTCACCGGAACCGTCCAGCGCTTCGCCCGTGGCGATGCAGCCGATGTTGGTCTTGCCTTTGGTGGTCGCGCCCAGGCTGGCCGGTTCGGGCAGCACGGCTTTCAGGAATTGCAGCGGCACGATCTCCACCCCATTGTACAATACCGGATCGATCCGCGTCATGCCGACATTCTGCAGCACGGTGAGATGCTTGATATATTCATCGCCAAAGGTCATCCAGAACCGCGCCCGTTCCATCTCGGGCACGAATTTGGCGAGGCTTTCCAGCTCCTCGTGATACATCATGTACATGTTCTTCGGGCCGACGCCTTCGAAGTCGAACTCCACCTTCTTCGCCATGGCCGGCGTTTCGACGAAGCGGCCACCTTCCCAGTGCCGCGCCGGCGCGGTGACTTCGCGGATGTTGATTTCCGGGTTGAAATTGGTGGCAAAGGCCTGGCCATGATCGCCGCCGTTGCAATCGAGAATGTCGAGCGTGCGGATGGTCTTCAGCCGGTGCTTCTTCAGCCACATAGTGAACACGCTGGTCACGCCGGGATCGAAGCCGGAACCGAGCAGCGCCATGATGCCCGCATCCCTGAACCGGTCATGATAGGCCCACTGCCACTTGTATTCGAACTTCGCTTCGTCCTTCGGCTCGTAATTCGCAGTGTCGAGATAATCGACGCCAGCCGCAAGGCAGGCATCCATGATGACCAGATCCTGATAAGGCAGCGCCAGATTGACCACCAGGTTCGGCCTGATCCGTTCGATCAGCGCGATGGTGGCGGGCACATCTTCCGCGTCCAGCGCATAGGTGGCCACCTCAACGCCGGTGCGCTGCTTCACGCTCGCGGCAATCGCATCGCATTTGGCCTGCGTCCTGCTGGCAAGGTGAATGCTGCTGAAGATTTGGCTATTCATCGCCATCTTGTGGACGGCGACCGATCCGACACCACCCGCACCAATAACCAGAACCGTGCTCATGCGAGTCTCCTTTGGCCAAAGCGAAAGCGGGCATATAGGGCCGGATTATGACAGCACAACAATTGCGCGAGCCGACAGGCGCCGGGGTGCGGCAGGCGATGGAGCGGATCGCGGCGATCTTGGCGCCGACGCCGCTGGTCCCCAGCACGGTGAACGGGGTGCAGCTGTGGCTGAAGGACGAGACGGCACAGCCCATCCGCGCCTTCAAGATTCGCGGCGCATGGAACCGGATGAGCGCCATCCCGGCGGCAGAGCGGGCGCGCGGCGTGGTGGCCCTGTCCAGCGGCAATCACGCGCTGGGCGTGGCGTGGAGCGCGCGGCGGCTGGACATGCAGGCCAGGGTGCTGATGCCCCGTGACACGCCTTCGGCGAAGCTGGCGGCGGTAAGCGCGCTGGGCGCAGAAATCATCCCCTATGATCGGCTCGGCGACGATCGCGAGGCGATGGCAGCGCAACTGTGCCGCACTGGCGCCACGCTGGTGCATCCCTTTGCCGATCCCCGGGTGATCGAAGGGCAAGGCACACTGGCGCTGGAAATCACCGCGCAATTGGGCCGCGCGCCGGACCGGATCATCGCGCCCTGTGGTGGTGGCGGGCTGCTGTCGGGCTGCGCGCTTGCCTGCCCGGACGCCGAACTGATCGCGGTTGAACCGGAGGGATGGGACGATACGGCGCGCAGCCTGGCGGCGGGCCGCATCGTTCCGGTCGGGCCGAATCCGCCCCCGACCATTTGCGTCGGCATCCAGACACCCGCCATTTCCCCGCTGACCTTTGCCGTCCTGCACCGCCACGGCGCGCGCGGCGTGAGTGTGACTGATGCCGACGTGCGCGGGGCGCAGCAGCTGCTTCGCGAACGGGTAGGCATTATCGCCGAGCCGTCGGGTGCGGCCGGGCTGGCCGCCGTACTGGCCGGGCGCGTGCCCGCCGATGGCCTGACCGCAATCGTACTGACCGGCGGAAATGGCTGAAAGGCCCGCTTCACAGCACAATTTCAGCGGCACTGGACAAATCTCTGCCACCATCGCATTCTGCGCCCCATAATTAACATGGGAGCAGGACATGCAATTACACATGCTGGCGCCGGGCGCTGCCCTGGCGCTGTGGACCCTGATCGTGCTGCTGTGGCTCACGATCGCGCGCTTCAGCGCCTTCGGCAAGGCGGGGATCGATGTCGCCAAGGCGCTGCCGGGCCTGCGCGGGGGCGATATCGAAGATCGCCTGCCAGCGCCGGTTGCATGGAAATCGCACAATTACACGCATCTTCTGGAACAGCCGACGATCTTCTACCCGATCGTCATTATCCTCGCCCTGGCCGGGCCCGCCGCCATGGATATCTGGCTGGCCTGGGCCTATGTCGCGATCCGCATTGTCCATTCCATATGGCAAAGCACGGTCAACCGCATCTCCGTCCGGGCCAATCTCTTCTTCCTCTCCACTCTCATCCTGCTCGTGCTGGCAGTGCGGGCGGTTATGATTACCGTCAGCGCGGATATCGGAGGCATCGCATGATCAACATGGGCATTTTGCAGCCGGTCACGGTGCTCGCGGGCTGGACCATGGTAATGTGGTGGTGGATGTATATCACCCGCATGCCAGCGATGAGCGGCCCGGGAGTCGATGTCGCCAAGGTCCGCGACGAAGGTCCGGGTGTGCTTAACGGAATGCTGCCCCCCAGGGTTCAGTGGCCGGCACATAATTACAATCACCTGCATGAAGCACCGACTGTATTCTATGCCGTGGCCCTGCTGCTGGCGCTGGTCGGCGCGGGCGACGGCCTGGCCGCACAGCTTGGCTGGGCCTATGCTGGCCTGCGCATCATTCATTCGCTGCTTCAGGCAACCACCAACCCGATCATGATCCGCTTTGCGGTTTTCGTGCTGTCGAGCTTCGTGCTGATGGCATTGGTCGCGCTGGCGGCAATGGCCGTGTTCTGAACCGCAACGCTCCGCCGGACTCTATCCTTTCCGGTGGAGCGTGAATCATGCGCAACGCTGCAACACGCCCGTCATCAAACTGACCTATCGAAGCCCCCGCACACAATGGTCCGGGGGCATGATGGCCAGTCAGAATTCGCAAGTTATCAGCAAGGCCGTTCATCGCGACCACGCGCAGCCCAAGGCAAGGCTGCTGGACAAGGCCTTCGCCATGGCCTTTCGCGGGCTGGTCTATCCGCAGATCTGGGAAGACCCGGTGGTGGATATGCAGGCGCTGGAGATTCAGCCTGACAGCCGCATCGTGACCATCGCCAGCGGTGGCTGCAACGTCCTGTCCTATCTCACGGCGAACCCGGCACAAATCACCGCGGTGGATCTCAACACCGCGCATGTGGCGCTGAACCGGCTGAAGCTGGCGTCCGTTCGGCACCTGCCCGATTACGCGCATTTCCGCCGCTTCTTCGCGGAAGCCGATTGTGCGGAAAATGTCACCGCCTATCATCACTATGTCGCCCCGCATCTGGATGAGGCTTCGCGACGCTATTGGGAGGGGCGCGACCTGATTGGCCGCCGCCGCATCGGCGGGTTTTCGCGCGGCATCTATCGCTACGGGCTGCTGGGGGGCTTCATTGGCGCGGCGCATCTGCTTGCCCGGCTCTATCGCATCGATCTAAGGGCCATTCTGGCCGCACGGACGATGGAAGAGCAACGGCTGGTTTTCGAGGAAAAGCTCGCCCCGGTGTTCGATCGCCGCTTCATCCGCTGGCTGACCGACCAGCCCGCCGCACTGTTCGGGCTTGGTATCCCGCCGGCGCAATATACCGCGCTGGCCGGGGATGAACGGATGACTGCGGTCTTGCGCAAGCGGCTCGAACGGCTTGCCTGCGGGTTCGAAATCAAGGACAATTACTTCGCCTGGCAGGCCTTTTCGCGCGGTTATGGCAAGGCGCCCGATTGCCCCCTGCCACCCTATCTCCAGCAGGCCAATTACGAGACGGTCAGGGAGCGGGTCGAGCGGATCGACATCCGCCATACCAATGTCATCGACTATCTGCGCAGCCTGGGCGAGGCGAGCCTTGATCGCTATATCCTGCTGGATGCGCAGGACTGGATGGAAGATCACACGCTGACCGCGCTGTGGATCGAGATCACCCGCACCGCCCGGCCCCACGCGCGCGTCCTGTTCCGTACCGCTGCCGAGCCGAGCCTCCTGCCCGGCCGGGTTCCCGACACTATCCTTGCGCGCTGGAACTATTCGGAAGCCTGTGCCCGCCAGCTGACGCAGGCCGCCCGCTCATCCATATATGGCGGCGTCCATCTCTACACGCTCAAATCATGAACTCCGCCACATCCTCGCCCGATCATGGCGCGCTGATGGACTCGGTCTATCGCGGGCAGCGCCATTTCTATGATCTGACACGCAAATATTTCCTCTTCGGGCGCGATCGGCTGATCGGCGATCTGGCCTGTTGCGACGGAGATAGCGTGCTGGAAATCGGGTGCGGCGCCGGGCGCAATCTTCACCGGATCAGGGCGCATTGGCCGGGGGTTGAGCTTTTCGGACTCGATATTTCACAGGAAATGCTGAAGTCCGCGCAGCATCGGCTCGGAAATGATGCAGTGCTCGCCCAAGGCGATGCGACCTCCTTCGATGCGCAGGCGCTTTTCGGGCGCGCCAGGTTTGACCGCGTGGTGATTTCCTTTGCCCTGTCGATGATCCCGGACTGGAAGGCCGCGCTGGCGCAGTCGGCACAACGGGTAGCACCCGGCGGCGCGCTGCACATCGTCGACTTTGGCGATCTTCGCGGCATACCTGGCCCGGCGCGCATGGCGCTGAATGGCTGGTTAAACCATTTCCACGTCACAGTCCGGCACGAACTGCTGCAAAACGCCGTATCAGTTGCGCGGCAGTTTGGCTTGCGACATCGCGCGCGGCGCGGGTTTCTGGGCTATTACACTCTGATCAGGCTGGAAAATCCGCCCGTGCGTTAAGCCCCTGACCGGTCAGGCGTGGACGCCTGCCTTCGTTCCGGCAAATTCGCGCGCGGCAAGAAAACGCTCTGCGTCCAGCGCCGCCATGCAGCCCGTACCTGCAGCCGTCACCGCCTGGCGATAGGTGTGATCCATCACGTCACCGCAGGCAAAGACGCCGGGGATCGCCGTCTTCGGAGTGCCGGGTTCGACCACCAGATAGCCGCCCGCATCCGTTTCCAGCTTGCCCCTGAACAATTCGGTCGAGGGCGCATGGCCGATCGCCACGAATGCACCGTCCACCTCCAGCGTGGACAGTTCGCCAGTCACCGTGTCGCGCAGCGCAAGATGCGCGAGCGTCCCGTTATCACCTGCCACGAAGGCGTCCACGGTCTTGTTCCACAGGGCGGTGATTTTTTCATTGGCGAACAGCCGATCCTGCAGAATCTTCTCGCTGCGCAACTCATCGCGCCGGTGAATCAACGTCACATCGTCTGAATGGTTGGTGAGGTAAAGCGCTTCTTCAACAGCGGTATTGCCACCACCAATTACCACCACCTTCTTTCCGCGATAGAAGAAACCATCACACGTCGCGCAGGCGGAAACGCCCTTGCCTGACAATTCCTGCTCGCCCGGCACGCCCAGCCATTTGGCCTGAGCGCCGGTGGCGATCACCAGGCAATCGCCCTCATATATGTCGCCGCTGTCGCCGGTCGCGCGGAAGGGCGAACCATTGGCCAGATCGATGTCGACAATCGTATCCCACATCATGCGCGTGCCGACATGTTCCGCCTGAGCCTGCATTTCCTGCATCAGCCACGGGCCCTGGATCACGTCGCGAAACCCCGGATAATTTTCGACGTCGGTGGTGATAGTCAACTGTCCGCCGGGTTGGAGGCCCTGCACGACGATCGGTTCCATTCCGGCGCGCGCGCCATAAATCGCGGCAGACAGCCCGGCCGGGCCTGAACCGATAATCAGCATTCTTGTCGTGTGAGTCGCCATCATGTCCTCCGAAGGGAGGCGAATACTGACTGGGCCAGCTCATTGCCAGAGCCCTTGCCACAAAAAGATGCGCCGTTTGATCCATGTCAATGCGGCCCGCCTTCTCACTTGCAAATGCAAATGCTTCGCATTATAGAAAATTAAACAGGAGGAATTCATGAGGTTCTATGCGTTGCTTGGCGCGCTCGCCTGCGCCCTGCCCGGTCATGCCTTTGCTTCAGCGCCCGGCATGGGGGACGAGGCCTACGGCGCGACGGTGGAAAAGGGCGAAGCCGAAATCGAAGCGCGCTATGGTGCACTCGACGGCGGCCCCGACGATGGCAAAGACGTGCTGAAGCTGGAAGCCGCTTATGGGGTGACGGATTCGCTCCGGCTGGCAGTCGTCGGCGAATTCGAAAAGGAACCGGGCGAAAGCCGCGAGGCGGAAGCCGTCTCGCTGGAAGCGATCTATGCGCTCGGCCAGGCGGGCGGAATCGATATCGCACTCTACGGCGAGTATGAAATCGTCTTTGACGGCGCTGACAAGTTCGAGGGAAAAATTCTTCTCCAGCGCACTACCGGCCCCTGGGACTTCAGGCTCAATCTGATCGCCGAAAAGGAATTCGAAGGCGGCAAGCCGGTGGAACTGGCCTATGCCGCGTCGGCGGATGTCGAAACATTTGGCGAAGTGCGGTTGGGCGTCCAGGCCTATGGTGAACTTGGCACCTTCAAGGATTTCCTGCCGCGCGCAGCACATTTCATCGGTCCGGTTGCAAAGTTCGAGATTGAAGGGCTTGGCCCCGAAATCGAGCTGGAAGCAGGCTATTTATTCCCGGTCGCCGAGGCGAAGGACGAGGCCGATGGGCAGTTGCGCGTGGTCCTCGGGATCGAATTCTAGCTTGCGACGATTGACGGGGCTGGATGATCGGCGCAATTCCCGCGCATGATCGATACCGGCCCCACTTCGCACAGCTTCTTTTCGCAGCGCCTCCGGCTTCACTATGTCGACTGGGGTAATCCCGATGCACCGCCGCTGATCCTGCAGCACGGCGGACGCGATCATTGCCGCAGCTGGGATTGGGTGGCTGAGGAACTGCGCAAGGACTGGCACGTAATCTGCCCGGATCTTCGGGGCCATGGCGACAGCGCATGGGTGTCCGACGGCGATTACGATCTGAACGCCTATGTCTATGACTTCGCTCAACTGATCGAAGCGCTGGGGTTTGCGGAGGTGAGCGTCATCGCACATTCGCTCGGCGGAAACATCGCCACCCGCTATGCCGGGCTGTACCCGGAAAAGATCCGGCGTTTCGTCAATATCGAGGGCCTTGGATTCTCAGCCAAGCGAACCAGGACCGAACCGGGGCACAGTTTCGACGAGCGGTTCCGCAACTGGATCGAGGATACACGCAAGGCCGCCGGTCGGCTGCCGCGACGCTATTCAACCCTGCGCGAAGCCTATGAGCGGATGAAGGGCGAAAACCGCCATCTGACTGATGAACAGGCCCGCCACCTGACCATTCACGGCGCCAGTCGTAACGAAGACGGCACGTGGAGCTGGAAGTTCGACCCCTATCTGCATGTCTGGACCTTCAACGAACTGCCGAAGGATGAAATCACGCGCCTGTGGGAAAGGATCACCTGCCCCACCCTGCTGCTGTGGGGCAAGGACAGCTTCTTCTCCAGCCCCGCCGATGACGGACGCGCCGATCATTTTCAGGATGCGCGCGTGATAGAATATGAAAACGCAGGGCACTGGCTGCACCATGACCAGTTCGAACGGTTCATGGCCGACGTAAAAGCGTTTCTCTAGGCAGTGACGTAGCGGGCTTTCAAGGCGTCGCGGCGCGCCAGATCGACGCCCAGCTGTTCTTCGGCAAAACGGTCAATCGAACCGAAGCGTTCGTCGATCGCGGCAAAGGCGTTTTCGAGATATTCGGGCGCCACTCTCATGATGACGCGCATGGCCCCGTCACTCATTTCGCCATACCGTTCCCGAATGGATGGGGCGCCCGCTGCAATACGCGCGTCCTGATCGCCAACGCTGTTGGTCAGCAGGTAATCTTCCATCACATCGTCGGGATGCAGCCCGACCAGCCGGTGAAACACCGCCACCGCCATGCCTGTGCGATCCTTGCCCGCGAGGCAATGAACGAGGCTCGCGCCGTCGCGGTTGGCCAGTGCATCAAGGTAGATCCGCATCACCCCGACCAGGCTGCGACGAAAGGGAAACTCGCGATAGAGTTCGGCCATGGCCGCGCGCATGCCCGCTGCGTCCAGCCCTGCCAGTTCCGCCTGAAGATGCGGTGGCAATTGCCCGGTCTCGCCATCATGAAACAGCACTTCAGCCGCGAAATTTTCGGGGCGCGGACACGGGAATCGGCGGCGTTCCTCGTCCCCGCGGAAATCGATCACTGTGGCAAGGCCAAGCGATCCGATCGCAGCCAGATCTTCACCTGTCGCACCCGCATGTTGGGCCGACCGGTAGAGCAGACCGCCCCGCAGCCGTCCGCCGCCGACGATCGGATAATCGCCGTAATCGCGAAAATTGTGAACTTTTTGAAGCGGAAGGACGCGGCCGGAAGTCATGGCAGGGCGCTTGCCACCGGTCCGCCGCTGGCGCAACCCAAAAGCCGTATGGTTCTGCTGCATTTGGCGCACCTACATTGATGAATTCCTCGAAACGTCATGGTTAGTAGTTTCTCTTACATCCGGCTGCGCCCCGCATTTAACCTTACCGTGCCTAGAAGATCAGGGTTAACGCCGCAGGGCAGGGAGGACGCGATGGCGTCAATCGTAATCGTCGACGATGACGAACTGGTGGCAGAGCTTGCCGCAAATGCGCTGATCGGCGCAGGCCACGCCTGCGGCTGGGTCACGGACGCAGGGCAGGTGCTGCAGCTGCTGTCGTGGCGGCGGCCCGACCTGCTGCTGCTCTATCACGACATGCCCGGCACATCCGGCACCGCCCTGCTGCGCAAGCTGCGCAGTTCGGAGCGTTTCTACGACCTGCCGATCATGATGTTCACGCGCATGTCCGGCGACACTGACAAGGATCAGGCGCGTTATAACGGTGCGAATGATTTCATCAGCAAGCCCTTCGATCGCGCCTATCTGATCTGGCGCGTCAATCGCCTGCTCGACACCCGCGCCAACCGCCCCCGTCACCTGCCGCTGCCGCAGATGCTGTTCGAGAGTGAACCGGACCGGCCGCGCATCACATTTTGCTGAGCAGGCCCCGCGCAAACCGCGCCATTGACCGCCCCCACCCGCAAAGGCGCGGTGCGGTAATATCAGATAGGTGAATTTCTACGCTTTATGTTGAGCGCGCCGGGGAGTTGTGCAATTCTCCGCGCCATAATCATCAACAGGCCGGATACGAAGATTGCAACGCGGTTGCATAGCGCGGCCGGTCCGCACTGAGAGGAATTCACGATGACAACCGCTACAGGTGAACTGATCCGCAACCCGAAGAAATTCTTCATCGGTGGCGAATGGATGGCCCCTTCCGCGAGCAGCACGTTCAACATTGTTTCCCCCACCAGCGAAGAAAGCTTTCTGGTCGTCGCAGAAGCGCAGGAAGCAGACATGAATCGGGCAATCGCGGCCGCACGCGACGCGTTTGACAATGGCCCCTGGCCGCGTATGAGCCATGCCGAACGCGCAGGCTACCTGCTTCAGATCGCCAAACGCCTGGAAGAACGCAACGCTGATTTTGCGCAGACCTGGACCTCGCAGATCGGCATTCCCGTGGGGTTGTCGTCAGCCATGCTCGGCGGGATGTCCTACCCCTTCCGCTACTATGCTGGGCTTGCTGACAGCTTTGAGTGGGTGGAACGGCACGAAGCGCATTTCTCGGCCGGCAGCGCCATGGCGCTGATCGCGCATGAACCGGTTGGCGTGGTCGGCGCGATCGTTCCCTGGAATGCGCCGGGCGTCTTGCTCAGCTGGAAATCGGCGCCCGCCCTGATCGCGGGCTGCACCATGGTGCTCAAGAATTCGCCGCAAACGCCGGGCGAAGGCCTGCTGTTTGCGGAAATCTGCGAAGAAGTGGGCCTGCCGAAGGGCGTCGTCAATGTGGTGACGGCAGAACGCGAGGTTTCAGAACTGCTCGTTCGCGATCCGCGCGTGGACAAGATCACTTTCACCGGCTCCACCGCTGCGGGCAAGAAGATCGCCTCGTTGTGCGGCGAACGCATCGCCCGTTGCACGCTGGAACTGGGCGGCAAATCCGCCGGGGTGATTCTGGACGATTACGACGTGGAACTGGCGGCGCAATCGATTGCCTCCACCGCCCAGATCATGTGCGGCCAGGTCTGTTCCTCGCTCACCCGGATCGTCGTCAGCCGCCATCGCCACGATGCGCTGGTCGATGCGCTGTCTGCCCGGTTTCAGGGTATCAAGGTGGGCGATCCGATGGACCGTTCCACGCAGATGGGTCCGCTGGCAATGGCGCAACAGCGCGACCGGGTGGAAGGCTATATCGAAAAAGGCAAGGCCGAAGGCGCGAAGGTGGCCACCGGCGGCCGCCGCCCCAGCCATCTCAACCGCGGCTTCTTCATCGAACCGACGGTGTTTGCCGAAGTGGACAACAACATGACCATCGCGCGCGAGGAAATCTTCGGACCCGTCGTCAGCGTGATCCCCGTCGACAATGAAGCGGAAGCGCTACGAGTGGCGAATGACACGGTGTTCGGCCTTAACGCCACGGTCTTCACGAATGATGCCGACCGCGCACTGGCCGTGGCGCGCGAACTGCGTTCCGGTACTGTCGGGCACAATACCTGGCGCACGGACATGTCCGTTACCTTTGGCGGGTTCAAACAATCCGGCATCGGACGCGAAGGCGGCGTGGAAGGCCTGCGCCCGTTCCTCGAATCCAAGGCAATCATCCTGAACGGGACACCGACCGGATATTGACCAGAAAATCTGCAGGCGGCGGGGCCATCAACGCCCCGTCGCCTGCACAAGTGTCAAACCGCGTTGGCGACCCCGATCAGGACGCAGGCGGTAACCAGAATACCGATCTTGGCCAGCGAAGCCGGTTCACCATAAGCCAGCACCCCCAGCGCCACGGCGCCCAGCGGCACCAGCGCGGCCACAAACGGTATGAACAGGCTGAGATTGATGCCCATATGCGCAATGCGCGGCAGCAGCGCGATACCTACCCCATAAGCCAGCGCGAAGCCGAGCGTCGGCAAGGGCGCCGTCAGCCCCTTGGTCAGTGGCATCAGGTAAATGCCGATCAACTGGGCCAGCACTGATAACAGCACCAGACCCGCAGCAAGCGGTGTGACAGCAGCCATGATTTTCTCTCCCGTTATTTTCCGAAAGAGGTTCTACTTTCTTAATTGTGCCCCGGCGAGCGAAATCCGCATCGCCGGGCGCGCTCAGCGCGCGCCGGGCGTCGGCAGATGCTCTCCCGCGCCATTGGCCATCGCGATCTCGTACATCCGGTTGCAGTCGCGATATTCACCGCAGGGCTTGCCCGCGCTGTCCACATCAGCCACGCCGCCCTCATAAAGCACGAAATAAATGACGCCTTCGGGGCCGACCTTGCGCGACGGGGCGGGACCGCCCTGATCGAGGTAGTGCCGCCATCCACCGCCAGATAGGTATCGATAACATAAGGGGACAAGTCGCTGGCAAGGAGTAGAGTAATGCCGAATTGGCCAGTTCCGACGCATCGGCAAAACGGCCAATCGGGGTGGAGGTAACGACCAGCGGGATCAGTTCCGGCGACAGATTGTCCGTCATTTCGGTGCGCGTTGGCCCGGGACAGATCGCATTTACCCGGATGCCCTGTTCGGCGAATTCCGGCACGGTTGTGCGAGTGAGCATCAGCACCGCTTGGGTACGCAATAGGCCGGCATCTTGCGAAACCCGACCAGGCTGCGGTCGAGGGGGTGTTGATAATCGACCCACCGTCGTTCCAGAGCATTTCGGGAATCGCATGTTAGAGGCCCGAGACCAGGTGGCCGCCGTCAACGCAGACGACCGCCCCTGTCATATAAGCGCTTGCGGGGGAGGCGAGCAGCATCAGCGGCCCGTCCAGATCGGCCAGTTCGGCCAGCCGACGCTGCGGTATGCGGTTGATCATCGCCTTGCCCGCGTCGCTTTCCCAGAACTCGGCATTAAGCTCCGTGCGCACATATCCGGGGGCCAGCGCGTTCACCCGGATGCCGTATCGCGCCCATTCGAGGGCAAGGCATTTGGTCAACTGAATCACGCCTGCCTTCGACACCGCATAGGAGGTGACATATCCCGCCTGCCTGATGCCGAGAATCGACGCAACATTGACGATTGCGCCTGGCGCACCGCGCGCAACCAGCCCCTTGCCGACCAGTTGCGCGACCGCGAACATCCCTTTCAGATTTGTATCCGTGACCGCGTCCCAGTCTTCAAGCGTCGTGGACAGTGCCGCCGATTCCCGGACGACCCCGGCATTGTTGACCAGAATATCGATTTCGTCGGCAAGCGGTTCCAGCCCGGACAATCCATCCGGCTGCGTCACATCAAGGTAATGGGTGGAGCATTCCACGCCGTCCTCGCGCAATTCTGCCGCAAGCCGGTCCAGCCGGTCCATCCTGCGCGCGGCGAGCAGCACCCTGGCCCCGTTCCGCCCGAGCACCTTCGCGAAATGCGCCCCCAGCCCGCTTGACGCCCCCGTCACCAGAGCCGTTTTTCCGTGAATTTCAAACGTCATTGGCCAGTGCAATCCCCCTGATCTGTCGGCGCGGCGCGCAAGGCGGGCGGCACAGCTCATTCGCCGATATAGGCCATAACGGAGGTGTCAATCTAACAGGAGCTGTCAGTCTAACGCTAAATGCTCTCCACTTGCGGCGTCTCGCCGCTTAGTGAGAGATGCATGAAACCCATTTCCTTCAAGCGCCATCGCATTCCGCCGGTGTCATCCGGCTTGGAATCCGGCTCTATTATCGCTTTACTTTGAGCCTTCAGGACGTCGAAGATCTGCTTGCCGAGCGCGGGGTCGATGTCACCTGCGAGACAGTGCGACGCTGGGCCAGATCAGCGGTCTTCGCACCAGCCTCGGCCTCCTTCAGCACGCCAATGATCTGCTCTTCTGAAAACCTCGTTCTCTTCATCTCGTCCGTCCTTCTATCAAGGCCGGACTCTAATCGCTCGTGCAGGAAAATCAGGGGGTCACGTCAGGCACCACGCAAGGCGGCTCGTCCCGCTGCCGGCGGCGGCACCCGCTACCAATCGCAAATATTCGGACCGGTCATCGTCGCCAAAGAAAACGGACATTCGTCGGTTGCCGCGCTGTGTCACGTGATGAGGGACATCGGGAATAACGATGCGAGGGAGCCGGGCCATCCGTCCACGCTAAAGCGAGAGGCCCGATCGGTCAATTAAGTATACTGTCCCCGGAACTCCCCGGAACTCCCTGCGGATTGCCACCTTCCGGAACAGCGCGATAAAGCGTGCCGTCAAAAGTTACGCCGGTTCTCTCTGCGGCGACAGCTTACTCGATTAAAAGGACTTAAAGCACTAACATTAAAGGCTCCATCGCGTCAATCTGACCCCCACCTCTTATATAATCAGTAGGAGTGACCTCCGATCGTTTCACCGCCTCGCCACGCACGCAGCATGGGCAGGAGTACACCACC
>JAURML010000017.1 GCA_030830695.1 Caenibius sp.
CAGATTTGATTCGGTGAGGTCGGCTGAGCCGCCGATGAATTCCGGCAGCACCGGTCCCAGTTTCTCCAGCGCGAGCTGGGAGGACTTGCGTGTGGCATTCGCCCCGCCTGCCGCCTGCATCTCCGCGACCAGCGCCTCACGGGTAGCCCTCCAGGCGTCCGGCAAATCTCCCTGGATACGGCGGCTGAACTCGGCAGCCAGCGCGGGATGGGCGCCCAGGTAGCGGGTGAAGAGTTCGTTCCATTGGGCTTCGCGGCGCGCACCCTCGGTGCGCTGGTCCCAGGCCTTGCGAATGGTCTCGGGGATTTCGAACGGTGGATGCGGCCAGTTCAGAAGTTGGCGCGCCAGTTCGACTTCCGCTGCGCCCAAGGGCGCGCCGTGCACGGTGTTCTTGCCCTGCTTGTTGGGGCTGCCGAAACCGATGACCGTGCGGCAGCGGATGAGGCTCGGCTTGTCTCTTTCGGCGCGGGCACTGGCCAACGCCGCGGCGACTGCATCGGCATCGTGGCCGTCCACGTTCTCGATGACCTGCCAACCATAGGCGCGGAACCGGGCAGTGGTGTCGTCCGTGAACCACCCGGCGACGTCGCCGTCGATGGAAATCCGGTTGTCGTCATACAGCGCGATGAGCTTGCCGAGACCCAGCGTCCCCGCAAGTGAGCAGGCCTCGTGGGAGATGCCTTCCATCAGGCAGCCGTCGCCGACAGCGACGTAGGTGTGATGATCGATGAGGGGGAAGCCTTCGCGATTGAACTGGGCCGCCAGCGCCCGCTCCGCGATGGCCATGCCGACCGCGTTGGCGAGCCCCTGACCCAGGGGACCGGTAGTCGTCTCCACGCCTGGCGTGTGCGCCACCTCCGGGTGCCCGGCGGTGCGGGAGTGCAGCTGGCGGAAGCGCTGCAGCTCGGCCATGGGCAGGTCGTAGCCGGTGAGATGCAGCAGGCTGTAGAGGAGCATGGACCCATGGCCATTCGACAGCACGAAACGGTCGCGATTGGGCCAGGCGGGGTTGGTCGGGTTGTGGCTCAGTACGTCCCGCCACAACACCTCCATGATGTCGGCCATGCCCATCGGGGCGCCGGGGTGGCCGGAGTTGGCGGCCTGGACTGCATCCATGCTCAGCGCGCGGATGGCATTGGCGAGATCGCGACGGGTCGGGGCGGCCGTGGAGGTCATGCTGGATTCACTGCTGTCTTGTTATGAGGCGGGCCCGGCAAGGCAGGCCGCCGCGGCAGCAGCCGCAACGGGGCGTCATCGGGGGCTGCATTCTAGCCGCATAGCGCGATCCGCAAAACCGCGATTTCCCTCGGCTGCACGCCCGGATCGGACCGGGAAACGGTCCCGCGCACCCGAGGCTGGCAGCCGTAGCGGCAACACTTGATTCCGGGTCAGGTCAGGGCTGTTCCAGAATCCTGACTGCAGGCTCCGAGCCCCCAGATAAAAAGAACCCGAATTTTCAGGTCGAAGTTCATAAAATGTTTGCAAACCTTTATATATACGATGTATTTTCCCCTCTGCGCATCACAAAAAAACAGCCCCGGAAAAACCGCGCGCATCCGGCCCTGGCGCTCCGAGGAGGCCGTGGCCCATTTTCGCCCGTCTGCCTCGGGGTACACGGGTGGTTTCTGCTTGGCGCAAACGCTGGTGATGCCGTTCGATGACGACGCAAACGTTCAGTTGCGAATTCTTTCCTCCGCGCACGCCCGAGGCCCGTGAACGTCTCGCGGCGACGGCTGCCCGACTGGCGGCACTCGGCCCCGAATTCTTCTCGGTGACTTTCGGGGCGGGCGGCAGTACGCGGGATCTGACGCTTGAAACCGTACTCAAGCTGCGCACCGATCACGGCATCGATTCCGCCCCGCACCTGTCGTGCATAGGCACGCCGCGGGAGGAGCTGCGCGCCTTGTTGCGCGAATACCAGCAGGCGAGCATTCGTCGCCTGGTGCTGCTGCGCGGTGACATGCCCTCCGGCATGACCGGCTTCGGTGAACTGCGTTATGCAAACGAGCTGGTGGCCTTTGTGCGTCAGGAAACCGGGCGGGCCTTTCATGTAGAGGTTGCGGCTTACCCCGAATTCCACCCCCAGGCCATCTCAGCTGCGGCTGACCTCGACAATTTCAAACGCAAGGTCGAAGCCGGCGCCGACGGCGCCATCACGCAGTATTTTTACAATGCCGACGCCTACTTCCGCTTCATTGACGATTGCCAGGCACGCGGCATCGGAATTCCCATCGTGCCGGGCATCATGCCCATCACCAATTTCACCCAGCTGGCGCGCTTTTCCGAGATGTGCGGGGCCGAGATCCCGCGGTGGATCAGCAGGCGGCTCCGGGATTTCGGCGATGACCGGGCGTCCCTGCGGTCCTTCGGGAAGGATGTGACCATTGCGCTCTGTGCGCGTCTGCTGGAGCAAGGCGCACCCGGATTGCATTTCTACACCATGAACCAGGCAGAAGCGACGGAAGCGGTGTGCCGCCAGCTGCGGCTTGGAGGCCCGCCGGGACATGTGGCGGGCGCCTGAGGCCTCGACGCACTGTCTGTTGGCGCCTGACACGAAGCAAAGGGAACTGTCGATGTATTGCCATCATTTCGGATTCCAGCGGCCACCCTTCCGCATCAC
>JAURML010000148.1 GCA_030830695.1 Caenibius sp.
CCTTCAGGATCTCATACGACCGGGCGCCACCCGGCGCGGCGACTTCCACCGTGTCGCCCTTGCTCTTGCCGATCAGGGCGCGCGCGATGGGAGAGGAGAGCGAGATGCGGCCCTTCTTGGCGTCGGATTCGACGTCGCCCACGATCTGGTACTTGCGCTCTTCGTCGGTATCCTCGTCCACCAGGGTGACGGTGGCGCCGAACTTGACGCTGCTGCCCGACAATTTGGAAATGTCGATCACATCGGCGCGGCCGATCTGGTCTTCCAGTTCCATGACACGGCCTTCGATGAAGCTCTGCTTCTCCTTGGCGGCGTGATATTCGGCATTTTCCGACAGGTCGCCATGGGCGCGCGCTTCGGCGATCGCCTTGATGATCTCGTGACGGTCCACATTCTTGAGCTGGTTCAGCTCTTCCTCCAGGCCCTTGAAGCCGGCGGCGGTCATCGGAATCTTTTCCATCGTCTCATCCCTCCCGGCCGAAGCCGGGCAAAAAGAGGCTCGCGCCGCCGGACGTCGCCGGTTGCCGAACCTGTTACTCGTTAAGGCACTGATTTCGCTGCTAAAAAATTATGTTCAGCGCAGCGGTGCTTCACAAAGAGTAGGACTGGAGCGGAGCGACTTCAAGAGAGCCCGCCCGAAGGGCCTGGATTGCCTGAGTGACCGCCGCCGCTCCGGCCAGGGTGGTGTAGTAGGGAACCTTGAGCGTCAGTGCCGCCCGGCGGATGGACGAGGAATCCGCCAGCGCCTGGGTGCCATCGGTGGTGTTGAACACCAGATTGATCTCGCCATTCTTCAGCGCGTCCACCACATGGGGGCGCCCCTCCAGCACCTTGTTGATGGTGGTGACGGGCAGGCCCTTGGCTTCCAGCGCCCGGGCCGTGCCCCGGGTGGCGACCAGCGAAAAGCCCATTGCCAGAAGATCGCGCGCCGGCGCCTCAATCAGGTCCTTGTCGCCTTCCTTGACCGAGATGAAGACCGTGCCGCCGGTGGGCAGCTTCACGCCCGCGCCGATCTGGCTTTTGGCGAAGGCGCGGCCGAAATTCTCGTCCAGGCCCATGACCTCGCCGGTGGAGCGCATTTCCGGGCCCAGGATGGTGTCGACGCCGGGGAAGCGCGCAAACGGCAGCACGGCTTCCTTGACCGAGATGTGCTTGGGGTTGGGCTTCTTCAGGTTCATGGACTTGAGCGTTTCGCCCGCCATCACGCGGCTGGCGATCGCGGCCACCGGCAGGCCGATCGCCTTGGCGACGAAGGGCACGGTGCGTGAGGCGCGCGGATTGACTTCCAGCACGTAAATCTCGTCGCCCTGGATGGCATACTGCACATTCATCAGGCCCTGGACCTTCAGCGCCCGGGCCATGGCGATGGTCTGGCGTTCGATCTCGGCAATGGTGTCTTTCGACAGCGAGCGCGGCGGCAGCGAACAGGCGCTGTCGCCCGAATGCACGCCGGCTTCCTCGATATGCTCCATGATGCCGGCGATGAAAACGTCGCCGTCCTTGTCACAGATCGCGTCGACATCCACTTCGGTGGCGCGGTTGAGGAAGCCGTCGATCAGTACCGGATTGTCGCCGGAGATGCGGAACAGTTCACCCGACTCCACCTGCTTGCGCAGTTCGCCTTCATCGGACACCACCACCATGCCACGTCCGCCCAAAACGTAAGACGGGCGCAGGATCACGGGATAGCCAATGGATTTGGCGGCGGCGACGGTTTCTTCCGCCGTCATGGCGGTGCCGTTGCGCGGCTGTTTCAGATTCAGGTCTTCCAGCAGCTTCTGGAAGCGCTTGCGGTCTTCGGCCAGGTCGATGGCGTCGGCGCTGGTGCCCAGAATCGGCACGCCCGCATCACGCAGGCCATTGGCCAGCTTCAGCGGCGTCTGGCCACCGAACTGCACGATCACCCCGGCCAGGGACCCCTTTTGCGTTTCGATATGGATGATTTCCAGAACGTCTTCGAGCGTAAGCGGCTCGAAATAGAGCCGGTCGGACGTGTCGTAGTCGGTCGAGACGGTTTCGGGATTGCAGTTGACCATGATGGTTTCATAGCCGCGCTCGGACAGCGAATAGGCGGCATGGCAGCAGCAATAGTCGAACTCGATGCCCTGGCCGATGCGGTTGGGACCGCCGCCCAGGATGATGATCTTCTTGGCATCGGTGGGATTGCTTTCGCAGGCCGCCTTGTTGCCGGTCGGATTTTCATAGCTGGAGTACATGTACGGTGTCAGCGCCGCGAACTCCGCCGCGCAGGTGTCGATGCGCTTGTAGCAGGGACGGATGTCCAGATCGGTGCGCGCCTTGCGCACGGCCGCTTCCTTCTGGCCAGTAATCTTGGCCAGGCGGGCGTCGGAAAATCCCATCGTCTTGAGGGCGCGGAAGGACTTGGCATCCTTGGGCAGGCCTTCTTCGCGCACGCGCGCTTCGGTCTGAATGATGTGATTGATCTCGCCCAAGAACCAGGGATCGTAGCCGGTGATGCGCTGGATTTCGTCCAGCGGGAAACCGTAGCGCATCGCCTGCGCCGCCTGCAGCAGGCGGTCTGGCGTGGGGCGGGCCAGCGCGGCGCGGATTTCGGTGGGGTCCGGGTCCAGCGCGACTTCGTCGAACCCGGTCAGGCCGGTTTCCAGGCTGCGCAGCGCCTTTTGCATCGACTCGCCGAAGGTGCGGCCGATGGCCATGGCTTCGCCCACCGACTTCATCGCGGTGGTCAGCAGCGGCTCGGCGCCGGGGAATTTCTCGAAGGCGAAACGCGGGATCTTGGTCACCACGTAATCGATGGTCGGCTCGAAGCTGGCCGGCGTGACCTTGGTGATGTCGTTCTTGAGTTCGTCCAGCGTGTAACCGCAGGCCAGCTTGGCCGCGATCTTGGCGATGGGAAAGCCGGTGGCCTTGGACGCCAGCGCGCTCGAGCGCGACACGCGCGGGTTCATCTCGATGACGACCATGCGGCCGTCCTTGGGATTGACCGCGAACTGCACGTTGGAGCCGCCGGTTTCCACGCCGATCTCGCGCAAGACCGCGATCGAGGCCGACCGCATGCGCTGATATTCCTTGTCGGTCAGGGTCAGGGCAGGGGCGATGGTGATGCTGTCGCCGGTATGCACGCCCATGGCGTCGATGTTTTCGATGGAGCAGATGATGATGGCGTTGTCGGCCTTGTCGCGCACCACCTCCATCTCGAATTCCTTCCACCCCAGTACCGACTCTTCGATCAGCACTTCGTTGGTGGGCGAGGCTTCCATGCCGGATTCGACGATGGCGAAGAATTCGTCGCGGTTGTAGGCGATGCCGCCGCCGGTGCCGCCCATGGTGAAGCTGGGGCGGATGACGGTGGGCAGGCCGACCTGGTCGAGCGCCGCCAGTGCCTTGCTGAAGGTTTCGGGCGCCAGTTCCATGATCGGGGCATTGTTGCCGTCGAACAGCGGCTGGCCGGCTGAGTCCTTCTTCTGGCGAAGGTCACCTTTCAGCGTGATGCCCTTGGGCACTTCTAGGCCGATTTTGCCCATAGCCTGCTTGAAGCGCTCGCGGTCTTCCGCCTTGTCGATAGCGTCGGCGGTGGCGCCGATCAGTTCGACATTGTGACGCTCCAGCGCGCCGATCTTGCGCAAGCTCAGCGCGGTGTTCAGCGCGGTCTGACCGCCCATTGTGGGCAGCAGGGCGAAGACCATGCCTTCGGGCACATTCGGGCGCTCGCGGGCGATGATCTTTTCCACGATTTCCGGCGTGATCGGCTCGATATAGGTCGCGTCCGCCATGTTGGGGTCGGTCATGATGGTGGCGGGGTTCGAATTGACCAGCACCACCCGGTAGCCTTCCTCGCGCAGGGCCTTGCAGGCCTGGGCACCGGAATAGTCGAATTCGCAGGCCTGGCCGATCACGATAGGGCCCGCGCCGATGATCAGGACGGTGTGAATATCGGTGCGTTTGGGCATGTTTCTGCTCTTGGTCGCGCGTGAACCGGCCACGCTTTTGAGGGCGTTGGAGAGCCGGCCAAGTTGTAGGTTAAGTGGACCGTTTAGTGCGGTGCAGCGCCCCGCGCAACCCCGAAATCACGGGCGCTGTCAGCTTTTCCAGCGCAGGACGCGTTCGCGCACAGGATTGACGAATTCCGTGCCGTTTTCGACCGATTCCGCCCAGGCCTTCTTGATGCGGTGGTACCAGATGGCGGGCTGGTCGCTATCCTGGATCAGCATCAGATTCGGGTTGAATTTCAGGCCTTCGCGCTGCAATTCCACGATCTTGCGGTCGTCGCCGATGAAGGTGCGGCCCAGCGCCCAGAACAGCGGATATATGAAGTTCAGCCAGCCCGGCCAGTAAAAGACTTGGATGACGTCGGTGCTGCCCGCGTCGCGGGGTGTACAGACCGTCAGTCCCACCACATTGAAGCTCTTGCCCAGCAGCTTGCCGGTCAGAATCTCAAAGCGAGTGGAGGGCAGTTCAAAGGTAATCTCTGTCTCGACATCGCCCAGCACGCTGTAGACCGGTTTGGACGGCTTGTGCCGCGTCATCACGAAGCCATTGGGCAACGGCGCGTAATGTTTTTCCTTCACGCGCGGGGTTTTCTTCCACCACCAATGGGCGTGGACATAAGGCCCGTGCGTCGGGTCCATCAATCCGATAACCGCGTGATCGATGCCGCAGGCGAAGTTCTGGATTTCGGTCCAGCGCATCTTGTGATCGCTGCCCACGCGCGGCGGCTGCGATTTCGGCGCGGCGCCCGGCGTGGCAGCCATATAGACCCAGATCAGTCCGTCCTGTTCGCACGCGGGATAGGTGCGAACCTTGATTTTTTCCGGCTCGAAATCCTGGCCCGCCACCAGCGAGGGGATGGCGCTGCACACGCCATCCTTGCGGAATCGCCAGCCGTGATAGGGGCACTCCACGCTGTTGTCGGACTTGATGCGGCCGGCCGACAGCGGCACGCCGCGATGGGGGCAGATATCGCGCAACGCGAAAATCTCGCCGGAATGATTGCGGCCCAGCAGCACCGGTTCGCCCAGCAGCATCTCGCGGCGCATGTCGCCGCGCTTCAGGCTTGATGCCAGCGCCGGCATGTACCAGAGGTCGCGCAGATATTCGGTTGCCGTCTCGCCCACCATGAGGGAACTGCTTAGAGAAAACGGCTTTTTCCCGCAAGAAGAGGATTGCCGGGCCGCCCGTTCGCGCTAGCATTTCACCATGAAACGCGCGGTCAAAGCCCTGATCGATTCCCGCATCCTGGGCCGCGCCCTGCTGGTGGGCGTGGTGCTGGAGGTAGGGCTGATGGTGGCCTGCCATGTGCGCCCGCTGCTGCAAATCCACTATGCGATGTTCGGAATCATGATGATCGCGGGCACCGCTGGATTGCTTTACGCGCGCGATCTGGCGCGTGGCTATGTGATGGGCGCATTGGGCGGGTTGGTGATCGGGGCTGCCTGCGGCGTGGCGGCGGTTGGGACATCGAACCTGCTGGGTGATCAACCCGAAAGCTTCATTCCTTATGGCGTGATGATCTGCGCGCTCCTGGGCGCGATTGGCGGACTGTTCGGACAGTATGCGGCGTGGATACGCGAATTCATCGCGAGCCTGCGAAACTGATTTGATTTTTGGGGGAAATTGTCGACTGGCAGGAACTGGTTCGGAATAGGGGCTGGGGGGCTTGTTATCCGCACCGATTCACAGCCAATCGACATTGAGACTGTGGTCCGTGAAAACGGCTGAGCAATGGTTCAATCGTGACCATTTAAGGGCAGGTTCCGCGTGATTCTCGGTGACATTTCAACACCGCTTTTCGCACCGGCAGCACTTGCGGTGGCTAAGTTCCGGGCTCATCATCACTTTCGGATGGTGGAAGAACCCATATCACTCCATCGCGCGATGGCTTCGCGTGACATGTCTGCGGCGCCCTCTTTGGCCCCTGTGCCGCAAGTCACATTCGACCGTCCCGAACTGAACCGGATTCTCGCTTTGTATGGCCGCATGGTCGCCGCCGGGGAATGGCGCGACTACGCCCTAGATTTCCGCGCCGAAACCGCAGTCTTCTCGATCTTTCGCCGCGCCAGCGAGATGCCCCTGTTCCGCATCGAAACGCGCCCGGACCTGCGCCAGAAGCAGGGTCAGTACAGCGTCATTGCCGCGGGCGGGGTGATCCTCAAGCGCGGCCATGAGCTGGCGCAGGTGCTGAAGGTCTTCGATAGAAAGCTGCTCAAGGCCCTCACCAGAGAGTGACAGGCAGAAACAAAAAGGCCCGGATCGCTCCGGGCCTTTTCTTTGTGTTTGCTGCTTTCGCTTAGCGGCGGTCGCCCATGAAGCGCAGCAGGAAGAGGAAGATGTTGAGGA
>JAURML010000149.1 GCA_030830695.1 Caenibius sp.
ATCCTGCGCCACGCGCCGCCACAGAATCATGCCGGGCTGGCTTGTCTCTTCGAGTTCGACATCGGGCATGTCGCAGCCCGACATGCATTGGGCCGCATAAACCTCCATCCCATCGCTGTTGGTCTGCGCTGGACCGCCGGTGGACATGCCCACCGACATCGGGAAGGCAACGGTTGGCTGGCCGTTGCGGCGATCCATTCCGAATGCGGTGAAATAAGTCTGATCCTGCGCGGACTGGCTTGCCACCCGCGATGCAATCAGTGGATCGTCGCTCATGCTGCAAGCCTGGGAAAATACATCCGACAGCAGTTTGTTGACCCGCATCCCGGTCTGGATATGAGACATGGTGACAGGCGCGGGGGCGACTGAGTTCACTAGCGTACCGCTTGGCCCAAGGTCGAACGTAATTGGGCGCCAGATTCCGGCATTGACGGGAATATTATAAGCAAGCTGGGCCAAGATCGTCGTCCAGCTCTGACCGACAACCGCGGGCCAGGCTCCGTTGATGAAACAGTTTACCTGCGGCCCGCCGCGGAATTGCAGGGTCATCTCGTCGCCGTGCACTAGCAAACGAACCCGGATTTCATGCAGGCCTTCGATACCGCGACCGTCGTATTCAACCCAATCCGTACTGTCATAAGTCCCATCAGGCAGGCGCGCGATCACATCACGCATCGCCTTTTCCGACAGATTCTTGCCCTGCTCATTGAGCTGTCTGAATCGATCGAGACCAATGTCGTCGATCATGGCGGCTATTCGCCGCCCGCCAACATTGTTGGCGGCGATCATGCTGCGGATATCGTTGATTACGGTACCCGCCATCCTCACATTGTTGCTTATGAAGCGCTGCCACTGCTCATCAAGGCGGCCCTCTCGGATCACGCGGACCGCAGGGAACGCTAACGCCTCCGAATAATTGTCGAAAGCTCCGGCAGCAAAGCCGGACACAGCCGAACCACCAACGTCGAGAAGATGTGCGTTTACGTAACCCCAGCCGACTATCTCGTCCTTAGCGAAAAACGGCATTACAATGCCCACATCACCCTGATGGATAGCTCCCGAGCTATGCGGATCATTGCAGATAAATCCGTCACCGGGCGCGATATCTTCAGCTCTTGTATTGCGAAGCACTGCTTCCACGCCTGCCACTGCCGTGGAGACATGAAATGTCACGTTTCCTGCGAAGCTTAATTGCTCCACCTGGTCGTCTAGAATGGAAGTACTAAAATCCTTAGCATCTGTGACGACAGGCGAGCCTGACGTGCGCATTAGCGTCACGGCCATTTCGCTCGCGACGTTGCGGATTGATTTCTGGTGAACCTCGACATCGATGATGTCGAAATCGCCGGTAGTCATCATGTCCATAGATCGCCCTCCCGCTTATCCGTTCAGTGTCAGACTGAAGTTGAAATATCGATCCCGAGCGCAAGTGGCAGCACTGGGCACATAAAGCGTGGTGTCGCCGACATCGACGATACATGGCCCTTCGAGCCTAGTGCCCGGAGGGAGATCAGCTTCCGCGTAAACGGGCACGTCGGCTTCTTCGCGCAGGAATGGCTGGAATATCCGCCGAATGGCGATAGGTTCGGGAAGGCGCGGATTTGGCGCCGGCTTCTGCTCCCTGCTTGCTGGCTTCTCACGACGGAACACTGCCTTAATCGAGATATTTACCAGCACCACGGGTGACCCTTCCCAAGCCGTGCCCTCGCCGTAATTTGCTTCGTAAATTGCCGGGAATGATGCCGCCATTTCAGCGGCATCCCTTGCGGTCAATTCACCATCTGGGATCGGTTGGCTCACTTCGTGAACCTGACCAAGAAAGCGGAAGTCGCCACGCCGTTCAATCTCGAGCGCATCCACGTTAATGTTCTCGCTCAGCGCGTCGGCCCTTGCCTGTTCGAGCATTTCATCAAGCGCCGAATTGACCTGGACGGTTTGCGAATGATCGTCGAGGGCCCAGTTTACCGTGCGATTATACTGACGGACATAATCTGCCGTCAGCACGCCATAGGCCGAGAAAGCCGAGCAATTATCAGGCACCATGATGTTCGGGCACCCAAGCCGTCGGCAAATCTCAACTGCAAAAAGCCCAAGACCGCCGCCATATGAGAAGAATGTGAAATCGCGAGGGTGGTAACCGCGCTCTACGCTGACCATGCGCAAAGCATTGGCCATTTCGATCACCGCGAGATCATAAATGGCGGCTGCTGCGCGTTCTGTCGACCAGCCGAGCGGACCACCTATTTCCGCGTCAACGGCCCGCCGGGCTGCACTCACATCCAGCTTATGAGCGCCCTTGAGATAATTGTTCGGGTCAATCAAACCGAGAATGACATTGGCGTCCGTTACTGTCGGACGGGTTCCGCCACGACCATAGCAGGCCGGCCCCGGTTCTGAGCCAGCGCTGTGCGGACCAACCTGCGGGACACCGCGCCCATCCAGCCAGGCGATGCTGCCGCCACCAGCGCCGACGGAAACGATATCCAGAATGTTGATCCCGGTGCGATAAACACCAAAGGCCGCTTCTCGCGCGACATTAGGCGTAAGGTCCGCCAGGACCGCAGTATCAAAGCTGGTCCCGCCCATGTCGCCAACGAGGACATTTCGGATTCCAAGCTTCTCGGCGATCTGGCGGGCGCCCATCACGCCACCAGCAGGGCCTGATTGCATAAGGGTAATCGGCTTTTCCTCGACCGCGTCGATCCCTATGGACCCGCCAATTCCCTGAAAGAAAGTCATGGCGCCCCCGAATCCCGCCTGACCCAACTCGGATTTCAGACCTTCGATGTAGCGTGTTGTTGCCCGATGCGAGAGGCAGTTGAAAACCGCCGTCATAAAGCGCGGGAATTCGCCGATAACGGGGTGGGTAGCATGTGAAAGCGTAACGAACGCTTCGGGGAATTCCTCGTCCAGGATGGCCCGCGCTTGCAGTTCATTGGTCGGGTTCTGGAAGGACCAAAGGAAACACACCGCAACGGCCTCAGCCCCGTTGGCCTTGAGTAGGCGGATTCCAGCACGCAGCTCCTCAGCGTCAGGAGTGACAATCACGCTACCACTGCTATCGACCCGCTCTGAGATCTCAACTATGCAGTCGCGCGCGACAACTTCAGGCGGCGGGACCTGCAACTGGTCATCATATTCCTTGGTGCGCGCGCCCCCGGCAAGACGGAATGTGTCCTTAAACCCACGGGTAATTAGAACACCAACCTTCGCGCCGCGCAGTTCGGTGATTGCATTGGTGACGATCGTCGAACCGTTGACAAAGGCACGGCAACTGGAAAGTACCTCTTCAGTCGATTTTCCGATCTGCTCCGCAGCCAAACCAATCGCGTGGAGAATTCCCTCACTGTAATTTCCATGCGTCGTAAAGGCCTTGCTGCGGATCAACTCATTCGGCGTAGACATGATGAGGTCAGTGTGCGTTCCGCCAACGTCCACACCGATCGCATACTCACCTGCCATCATCGATCCCTCAGATTGCAACATGCGTACTGTCTCTCCATCGTGAGGCCCTCGCCGCCCCGCTCACTAGTTCAGCTTGTTCTAAAGGCCGGGAGCACGTCCGCACCGAAGCGACGGATTGCTTCCATTGTCTCTTCCCGTGTCGGATAGGCAGGTCCACTGCCCATATCGGGTGTGCGGAGACGGATATTCAGCCAATCGGGTGCAAAGCGTCGTTCCATTTCCTGGATGCGCTTGATCCAGCTCTCCGATGTTCCAAAGTGCCACTGCCGGGTTTCAAAATCACGAATTGCGTGCTCGGCCTCGTCTTCCTTGCTGGTATCCCCATCGGGAGCGATCTCGGCGTCAAAATCATGCTCTTCGTAGAAACTTGCCTCCCGCAGCCAGCGGGGTGCATGTCGGGCACGAGTGGCGGCAGGATCGTCCCCGATCCAGCCATCCTGGTTCAACACGACGTCCCAGTTCTTGCGCCCTGCTTGAAGAGCGCTTTTGCGCGTTTCCCTAATCCAGGACTCGCTCTCATCCCAGTCGGGCTGTGTCCAAAGCACCCAGCCATCGGCAGCGATCGCTCTATCCAGCGGCTTACCCTTGCTGTGCGTGCCGATCCAAATTGGGACCGCAGGACGCTGGTAGGTCCTGGGCGTTAGCTGGACATCTGCGAATTGGTAAAAATCACCGTCGAAGGAAAAGCGCTCGCCCGAAAAGGCCAGCTTCAGAACCGCCATAACTTCTTCGAAGCGCTTGCCCCGTTTTTCCCAGGGAACGCCAAAGAACTGGTGATATCCCTCATGATAACCAACACCCACACCGAGCGTGAAACGCCCCCGAGACAGGTTGTCGATCATGGCGACCTGCTCGGCCAGATGCATCGGATTATAGAGAGTCGGAAGCAGCACAGTGGTAGCAATACGGATGCGCGATGTCCGCGCCGCAATTGCCGCAGCCGCTATTAAAGGCGAAGGGACAAAAGTTTCACCCCGCGCATGCCTCTCCGGCAGAAAAACGCCGTCAAACCCCATTTGTTCGGCGAGAACGGCTTCATCCACGACCTGCTCGAAAGCAGCCGCAGCCTCTTCTGCTGCCGGTGCCTCCTGATCGTAAACCCCGAAATGGGTGTCCGCCATGTAGGCAAACCGCATCAAGCTTCCTCTCTGCGCCCTTTATGTGGGCTGTCATGAAGCCGATATTCCATCGACTCTGTCGGGAGACTATGCTTGTTGGTTGCCGTGGAAAAGATGAAAAGACTGCCGTTCATCTTTCCATATATTGCAAAGATGAACGGCGTCGCGCGTTGTATGCGGTGTAATTGCGGTCAACGGCGGCTGATACCGTCCGGGGTGATCCAGCGCATTGCGTCCGGCGCGCGCATTCCGTGCTCGAGACTCTGCTGCCGGGTGCTCATCGCCACTCTCGAAATTTCCTCATCCCGGCGACGGAACGTTTCGACCAGGAAATCGACGAACACCCTGACTTTCGGGAGAGACTGGTCCGTGCGTCGGAAAACCGCGAAAATCCCATGGTCGAACCCGCCGTGTGTCATCTCCACATTCGGCAGGATGCGGGTGACCAATCCTGCATCGAGATCCTCTGCGATGACCCATGCAGGCAGCAGGCCGAGGCCAACCCCCGAACGAACGGCTTCGCGCAGCACGCTCGCGTCGCTGACGGTCAAGCTACCGGAAATCGTCAGTTCCTTCATGCCTGCCGCGGACCGGCAATAGAGGACGGTGCGTTCGCGCCCGGGCTTACGGACGGTAACAAAATTATGTGTCGCGAGATCCTGCACCTGCGAAATTTGCGGATGGTTCTGCAGATAGGTTGGGCTGGCGCACAACACCCTCTCGGCTCCCTGGGAGAGTCGGCGAATGACCAGATCCTGATCGTTGGGCATGCCAATCCGAAGGTCCACGTGAATTGCGGTATCATTGGGATCGGGAACCTCGTCGCTCAGTTCGAGCTCCATCACGATTTCTGGGTAAAGCGCCAGAAACTCCTGAATGGTGCCGCTCAGAAACCGGTCGAATATCACGTAGTTCGTGTTGAACCTCAAAATCCCTCTGGGAACGGTCTGCTGTTCGGAAATCGTTGCGCTGAGATCATCGATTTGTCCGATTATGCGCGAGACCTTTTCGTAATAGAGGTCGCCGATCGTGGTGACAGCAAGGTTGCGGCTGGACCGGTCAATAAGTTTCGCGCCGACGGACGCTTCCAGCCGGGCGATCTTGCGCGATACTGATGCGGGCGACTGCCCCGTTTGTCGCGCCGCCGCCGAAAGGCTGCCCGCTTTGATCACCACGAGGAACAGGCGCATCGCCTCGAGCGATTCCATGGACATCAGGCCTCCGCGCCAGCGCGTATTGCATTGCGCAGCGCGGCAGTTGCGCCATGATCGATTTCGAGCTGCTCGGGATGGCGCTTGGGGTCGCCCCGGATGACCACGCCATAATCGTGCCGCGCGCCTTCGATGCTCACATATTCATCGCGGACGTCGCGCAGGACCATTTCCGGGTCGCGGTCCAGCGGATCTCCCCAGCCTCCACCCCCACCGGTCTGGAAGCGGAGCGCGCTGCCCGCATCCAACTGCCATGAAGGCCGCGAACCGAAATAGAAATACTGGCCATCGGCGGCGATCCGCCTAGTTTGCGGGTCAAGCATGCCGGCAATGGGCACGCAATGCGCATAAAAAGAGGAATGCTGTGTCAGCAGGCAGGCGGCGTTTTCCTGCAGGCCGCGTTGACCTGCCGGGTGCATCCAGCACGCCTGGGCCGTGCCGGCCAGCCCACCGTAGACGCCTGTTCCGGCCGGCGTCTTGGTGTGCAGGGCAGTGGTGTTGTGATCCCCATCGCAGAGCCACAATGTGTCGCGCATAACCGCCGCCCCGCCGCGATGGCGGCCGGGGCCGCCGCTGTCCATTACATATTCCTTGCGCAGCACGATGGAGGGCACATCTGCCTCGACCGCTTCGGTAGCCGGATCGAGATTGTTGCCCGTGTGATTCACATTGTAACTGTCACCATCCCCCACCTTCGTGGCGCTCCACGGTCCGTGCTCCCCGCCGCAGGTCGATACGGAAAGCCAGGGCGATCCATCAGGCCAGTTCCCGCTGCCGTTATGAACCATCATGGAGCCAAAATCCGGCCCCACTGCGTCTTCGCCCAGCGTGTCCGCGAGTGCGCGATAGATTGCAGCGATAATGACGAATGAGGCTTCCCAATACATGAAGACAGGCCCCGCCGGCGGCTTTGCACTGACAAAAGTGCCCTGTGGCAGAACGATGTCGATATTGCGAAAACAGCCTGAAGTGATGGGCGTCTCGTGTTCCACCAACATCTTCATCGCCACCCCCACAGCGGCCTTGACGTCAAGAGGTCCACAATTGATGCTGGTTGGTGCTTGGCGTGACGTGCCGCTGAAATCGAACTCCACGCGATCGCCCACCTTGGTGATCCTCACCCTGAGGCGGCATGCGCGGTCAGTTGAGGCACCGTCGCAGTCCAGCGCATCTTCGCCTTCGTAGATTCCGTCCGGAATTCGTTCTCTGATCGCGTTGCGCATGGCGTCTGCCGAAACGTCACAGGAATATCTGATCGCTCCCAGGAATGCGCCCTCTTCATAACGGTCAATCGTTTCAAACAGCAGTCGCTCGCCCAGCAGAAGGCTTTGATAGAGCGATTTCATGTCGGGGAGAATCAGGTCGCCGAACCGCGCATTGTCGAAGATCAGGTTGAATGTCGGCCTTTGTGGCTGATCATCGCGATAGAGCAGCATCGGCGGGATCACCAGACCGGTTTCGTAGACGTTGTGCTTGGTTCCGCTGAAACCGCCGGCCACGGTTCCACCCATGTCGAGCTGGTGCGCCCGCACAGTGACGAACGCCATGATCTTGCCGCGATAGAAAACCGGCCTGACAAAACAGACATCGTTTACATGCAGTCCGATGCGATAGGGATCGTTGGCGATCAGCACATCGCCCGGACGGATGTTTTCGACCCCAAATTCCTCGACGATGTTGCGGACACCGTCGCCCATGGTGAAAGTGAAAATCGAAAGGCTGTCTGAGCTCGTGCACATCGGGTAATTGAGTTGCGGCGGTCCCGAAATGGTCGCCGCGAAATCATACCATTCGCGCAGGATCATCGAAAACGAGGTCGTCAGCAACACCGTGCTCATATGCTTGACGATGTAGCGCATGCGGTTTGCCATGATCGTCGCGGTAAAGCGGTCCGTGCCATAGCGCCCGCCGAACTGATCCTCGCCCAGATCGCGCAGGTTGTGCGTATCCTGCGATGAGCAGGCGGGTTGTGAATGCACCTCACGGCGAAGCGCAAACTCCGCCCGGCTGCGAACGTGCTGAATATTGGTTGCCAGATCCTCGTTCATGGTGTGGCCAAGGCTTTCCGTGGATGCATCAATGGTGAGTCCCGCTGCTGGCGCTGATGATGCGCAATTCGCCGAAGGCGCCGACGATCATGAACTGATCGCTAAGAATCAGGGTCGTCGCGCCGGGCTCGCGGATGACCGCCGCGCCTCTGATTTCGTCACCGCAGCGCAGGTCCGAACGCCAGTATTCAGCAGCCGGGATCGGGGTTTCCGCCAGATGTTCAAGCGCGATCATGCGCCTTGGTTCGGGCGTCTTGCCAATGCGCGGTTCAAGCCTGGGGTATTGGACCTTTTCCGTCGGCACGATCGTTTCAATGCGGTAAGTCACGCTTTGCACCGGTATAGACGGGAACCGGTTGCCCGAGCGCAGTTCATAAGTTGCGTGAAAATTGCCGATCATCTCCTTCACGACCTGCCCGGTGACCGGCCCGGGCGGAATGGGAATGAACGGAGTTTCCCAACTCTGGCCAAGTAACCGACCGTCGAAGGCGCGAACGAAAACCGGATCATCCAGCGTGTGGCGCAATCGCATGCGCAGATTCTCTTCCATCTCGATGAAAACCTGGTCTATTTCATCGGCGACATCGGGAGCCAGGATCCTATAGGCACTGCGGCTGTCGCTATAGGTCTGTTCCGAGCTGATCAAGCCCAGCGCCGAAAAATGGCCCGGATGAGGGGGCACGATCACTTCCGATGCCTTCAGGCTTTCCAGCACCGCCGGTAACAGCATCGGCCCGGCCGCGCCGAATGCCATGATGCTGAAGTCGCGCGGGTCAATTCCGTGCTGTATCGCTACATTCGCCAGCCCTTCAGCGATATTGTTCAGCCCAACATGAAACGCGTGACGTATGCGATCGTCCAGCGACAGGCGGCTGTCCAGGTCCCGAAACGCCTGCCGCGACAAGTCGGGATCGAGCGTGAACCGCCCCCCTGCGAAATTCTGCGGGTCGAGTATGCCCATCAGCAGGCACGCGTCGGTCATGGTCGGTCGTTTGCCGCCCTTGCCATAGCAGGCCGGCCCAGGATCGGCTCCCGCGCTGCCTGGCCCGACCTTCAGTTCGCCTGCCGAGCTTACCCACGCCAGACTGCCGCCGCCTGCTCCGATCGACGACACCTCGACTGAAAGCGCGTTTACAATGAGATCATGTTCGAGTTCGAAGGTGGTGTTCACATAGGGGCGGAAATCGCTGACCAGGCTGATGTCGCAGGAAGTACCCCCGATATCGGCACAGAGCAGATTCCCCTTGGCAATCATCTTGCCGAAATGCGTGCTGGCGATTGTGCCGGCGGCGGGACCGGCAAAGACCATCTGGTGAGGACGTTCCATCGCAACTTCGGCGGTCAGAAGCTGCGCCGCGCAATTCGCGTAATTGAGCGCGCCACTGAATTTCATTGCCTGCAGTCCGGTTTCAAGCTGCTGGCCATAGTCTTCGTAAATCAGGCGCATCAGGACATCGATCACCGTTGTCGATGCGCGCTCATATTCCCGGGCCAGCGGCGATACTGCGCTTGAAATGGCGCAGGGGACGCCTGGCATTTCCTTTCCTACCAGTTCCTTCAGCCGCGTTTCATGCTGCGGATCGACATAGGAATTGAGGAGGCAGATCGCCACGCCTTCAACCGCGCATTCGCGCAGGACGGCGATCTGATCGCGAGCCTGTGCTTCGTCCAGCTCGATCAATATCTCGCCCTGCGCGGTAACCCGTTCCATAATTCCGCGACGCAGATAGCGCGGCACCAGAGGTAATTGCGTGTCCCCGAAGCGACGGCGCCAATGCGGATTTGTCTGGTCGGCGGCTGGCCGCCAGGTCCGCCCTGCATCCAGAATGTCGCGATGGCCGAAGGTCGTCAGAAAAGCGATCTTGGGCAGCTGCCGCGTAATGACCGCGTTCAGTCCGCGCGTGCTGGCATGGTTGAAGAAACGGGCGTCCGCGCTCTCTATTTCAAGGGCGCCCGCCAGCACCGCATCAGCCGTGTTCGCCCGGTCAGTGGCGAGCTTGATCGTCCTGATTCCGCTTTCGTCTGCGGCGACGACGTCCGTGAAGGTGCCGCCCACATCGACACCGACGAGTTTTACCATCTCTACTCCGTGTTTCCCGACTGGCGGCGCGGCGATGAGATGCAGCGCCTTAGCGGGGATCAAGTAGTTGCGACGTCAACTGGACGGGCCCCAGAAGTCGCCATGGACAACGATGAATTTCCTCAAGCGTCGACTGATTGCGAATGACAAGGAACCAACCGCCTTCGCTTAGTACAGGATAGCGCCTCAAGTCCTCGATTGGATGCGCAGTGCCGACCCCTTCGACATCGACCCCGAGTTCGCGCAGCAGCGTATCGGTGACTGGCAGCCGCTCCAGCATAATTGGATCATCCGGATCTGGCATCATAAACCGTCATCCCAACAGGCTGCAGTCCAGCAAGTCAATTCGAACTTCGAATATCGCATTATCGGATCGCGCTTGTCAGGTAAACTTTTTCCGCGCGAGCGGAGGTCGGAACGCGGAGTTTCATACAGCAGCGTGGGACGCAGCAAGCAACTCGACCGTGGCGGTAATGCGGAAGTTCGCATTTGCAGTAGATCACGAAATGAGAGGCCATGACGCGCTGGACCTGACGGCACCGGTTGCGCCTCTAATGCACTGGGGTCTATGTTCGCGCGCGAGCAACAGCAGGAGAACCCGTGCACCAGATCGACATCGAACGGATCGAACGCGACATCAATGCGCTGGCCCAATTCGGCTTCAACGAGGCGGACCGGGGCATTTACCGCCAGGGCTTTTCCGAAGCGGACATGGCGGCTCGGCAATGGCTGCGTGACCGTTTCGATGAACTGGGCATGGCGCACCGCATGGATGGCGCGGGCAATGTGATCGGTCGCTACGGCCCTGACGACAGGCCGTGCATCATGATTGCCTCGCATCTCGACAGCGTTCCGGCAGGTGGCATATTCGACGGGGTTCTGGGCGTGATTGCCGGGCTGGAGGTGGTGCGTACCCTGCAGCAGGCCGGGATCGAGCCTGACTTTCCGATCGAAGTGGTCGGCACCAGCGAGGAAGAGGGGCGCTTTGGCGGGATGCTTGGCGCGCAGGCCATGACGGGGCATCTCACCCGTGAATGGCTGGACAGCGCCAGGGACGAGCATGGCCATGCATTGAAGGACGCGATGCTGGCTGTCGGGCTCGACCCGCATGACGCGTTGCATGCGTACCGCCGCCCGGAAGAGATCAAGGCCTTCCTTGAAATCCATGTCGAACAGGGGCCGGTGCTGGACATGGAGAAGACCACCATCGGCATAGTCGAGGGGATTTCCGGCGTCTTCAAATGGAATTGCCGCCTGATTGGCAAGGCCGATCATGCCGGAACCGCGCCGATGCACATGCGGTCCGATGCGTTGATGGGCATGGTCGATTTCGCGCATGAAATCCAGCGCATCATTGACGAGGAAGGCACGGACAAGAGCCGGATCACCATCGGCCATGTCGCCTGCAAACCAGGTTTTCCGCACACGGTGCCGGGCGAGGTGGATTTCACAATTGTCGGTCGCGATCTGGATGTCGACGTCATGACCGCGCTGGCCGAAGCCTGCGAGCGGGTGCTGGCGGCCATCGCCCGGCGCCACAAGCTGCGCTTCGAATATGAGCAGATGAGCTGGCTGAAGCCTGCGCATTGCGACCCTGAACTCATGCAACTGATCGAGGCGAAGACCCGGGCGCTGGACTATAGCTACAAGATCATGCCGTCAGGCGCGGGCCATGATGTGCAGTTCTTCTGCGGGCACACCAAGGCGGCGATGTTCTTCGTTCCCAGCGTGGGCGGGGTCAGCCACGCCCCCGATGAATGGACTCACTGGTCCGACATCGAACGCGGCACGCAATTGCTGCTGGAATGCGTGATGGAATTGGTCTGTGAAAAGGTAGAGGCTTGAGGTGGAATGACGGTTGAGGATGACATTGCGGACGTTGCAGGTGGAGCCCCGTTAGGGCTGCTCGCTCTTCCGCCTGGAAGAAAATTGTATGCCTGCCGGCTCCTGCAATCAATGATGTTACGTTCCTGTCAGTATGATCCAAATAACGTCACCCTGAACTTGTTTCAGGGTCTATTACTCCAATTGCGCTGTCGGAGGTGGAAGCGGGATGGATGCTGAAACGAGTTCAGCATGACGGTGTTGCCGGGCGGCTTTACTGCACCAGCAAATCACCCATCGCGTGGAGCGCAATGGCGTGATTCAGGATGATGTCCTTGCGGGTGTTCTGCGTATGGTCGTCGCTCTGGCGGTAATCCTCGATTGAGGCGCGCAGTTTTGCCTCGTCGAAAATGCCCAGCTCGGCGATCTTTTCCGATGACAGCCATTTGTCGATCAGCTTGTTTATCTCTGCCGTCTTGGCCGCATCCGTATGCGCTGGCGGCGCCATGAAGGCGAATTTTTCGCGCTTGTAGAGCACTTCGGGCAGGACGTGCTTCATCGCCTCGCGCACAACCCATTTTTCAACCCCGTCGCGGATGCGCACGTGCGGCGGGATGCGCATGGCAAGTTCGGCCACATGATGATCGAGGAAGGCCGGGCGGCTTTCCAGACTATTGGCCATATCCACCCGGTCACCGCCCCAATTGAGGATCTGGCCTTCCAGCATGGTCTTGATCCAGCTGTATTGCACCTTGTCCAGCACATGGCGCCCATCGAGCATCGTGCGGTCAAGGCTGTAAGCGATGGCGGCGACGGGATCATAATCGGCCAGCTTCGCCTTGAACGCATCGGACAGCAGCGGCCTCACCCGTTCCAGCACCAGCATCCAGGGTTGAATCCAGGACGGGGTGAAACCCATGACGTCTTCAAAGGCGGGGTGGCTGATCTGTTTTTCGGCGAGGACGGAGCCTGAAAAGATCGCGTTGCGCCGCTTCATATCATCGCCCGCGCCGGTGGCCGCCAGATCCGGATCTTGCAGAAAGTAGTCGGCCTTGAACTGCGCATAACCGCCAAACAACTCGTCCGACCCTTCGCCGGTGATGACGACCTTGTAGCCGACATCGCGCACATGCTTGCTCATCAGCATCTTGGCGACGCCGAGCGTGTTGTAGAAGGTGCGTTCCGAATAATGGACCGCATCTTCGAAATTCCGACCGTAAAGGTCCACCGCCTTCACATTCAGAATATCCTGATCGGCCCCCGCCTTTTCCGCCATTTCAGTGGCGATATGCGCTTCGTCGTAGCGATCATCGTCAAAGCTGATGGTGAAGGCCTTGACCGGCGATTGCTGGATCGCGGCGGCCATGCCGATGATCGAACAGCTGTCGATCCCGCCGGACAGGTAGCAGGCCACCGGCACATCCGCTTCGAGCCGGAAAGTGATGCTTTCGACCAGCGCGGCGCGGACATTTTCGATATGCTCTTCATCGGGCAGATCGTCATGCTGGCCATCCAGCGGAAACTCCGCGTCCCAATAACGTTTCTCTTCAATTTCAAAGCCGTCGCCCTTTTTCGTGACGATCAGCATGTGCCCCGGTTGCAGGGCATGAATATCCTCGAACAGCGTCATGCCAGGCACCATCACCTGCATCATCTGGTGCAGTTGCGCCTTTGGGCACATGCGGCGCGGAACAGCGGGATGCGCCAGCATGGCCTTCATCTCGCTGCCCCAGAAGAAACCTTCGTCGCCATGATGATAGAACAGCGGACGGATGCCGAAGCGGTCGCGCACCAGGATCAGCCGGTCATTTTCCGCATCGAAGATGGCAAAGGCGAATTCGCCGCGCAGATGATCCACAAACTCCAGCCCGTGTTTGCGGTAAAGCTTCAGCGCGATTTCGCTGTCGGATTTCGTATTGAATTCGAAGCCGTCGGTGCGCAGCAATCCTCGCAGGCGCTTGTAGTCATAGAATTCGCCATTGGCGGTGAGGGTGAGGTCGCCCGTGCCGTCGCTGTCGCGTCCATAGATCGGCTGGTCGCCTGCATCGAGGCCGATGATCGACAGGCGTGTGTGAATCATGGCGAGGCCGCGGGCCTCGTCGAAATGAAACCCGCGTCCGTCCGGTCCGCGATGGAACAGCGTGTCAGCCATGCGCCGGGCATGGTCAGGGGTGGCCAGTTCAGGGGCGTTTGGGCTCCATAGCCCGGCAATGCCGCACATATGTTGGTGTTCCTTGTGAGTGGTTCTGGCCGTTCAGGCGAGGAAAGTGGTGGGCACGACATCACGCACCCGGCCGAAAATTGACAGCAGCAGCGCCTGCCTGATCCAGACCGCGCCATCCGCCTGATTGAAATAGAGATTATGCTGGGTGCCATCAAGCCCGACATCCAGTTCAGGCCCACGCGCAAGCGGGTGCAGGATCACCGTATCGGGTTTGAGCTGGCTCTCGCCATCGAGCGTGAAGGCATCGGCGAAGAAACGATAGCCATCGCCGAGAAACGCGATGGCATTCATGTAGATCACATCGAGATATTCAAGGCTCTGTTCCAGGTTTTGCGAGAAATCGATGCCGATGGGGCTGGCATTGGTCAGTTCGCGGATTTCATCGCCCAGCGGATCAGCCATCTCCGAGAAAATGGTGATGTGACTGATGTTTTCGTGGAACAGCAGGGCCAGCGTCAGGAAGCTCTTGACCGTGCGCATATTGCCCGGGGTGCCGATGATGCCGATGTTGAGCCGGAACCTTTCGGGAATGGTGCCAAAGGCGATTTCGGGCCGCCACTTGAGCAGCGCATACCAGTCGGCCAGTGCCTGCGTCGGGTGTTCGTCAGACCCGTTTCCGCCGTTGATCAGCGGGATTTTCAGGTAATCGGTCAGATCCTGGACCGCACGCTGTTCCGTGTGCCTGACCACCACCACATCGGCATAGGAATTGAACATCAGGCCGATATCGCGCAGGCTTTCGCCCTTGGCCACGCCGGTGGTCTTGGCATCAGCCACGCTGATCGTCTTACCGCCCACCCGCAGCATCGCGCTTTCAAAGGACAGGCGCGTGCGCGTGCTGGGTTCGAAAAATGCGGCTGCCAGGATTTTGTCTTCCAGCGCATGGCCGGCCGGAAACCGGCGCAGCTGGAGATAGGCGGCGAGCTTCGCCAGTTCCACCAGCAGTTCCTTGTCGAACTGCATTGCGGACAGGACGGACTGGTTGTGAAGCCGGTCGAGCACGGTCAGATCAAGGAGCGGGGAAGGTTCCAACAGCCTGGTCGGATCGGGACGGTTTCCGATGATGCCTTCGCGGCGGTCCGGATCGGCTTCGTGATCGACCTGCGCGGCAGAAAGCGCGGTCACCACACATCCCCGTTCACAAGATCGCGCAGCAAGGCCGCGCCAAGCCCCAGTGCCGCCAGTGCGCACCATGCAAGAGCGCCATAGACAATGGCACCCAGAAAGGTGGCGGAGAAGATCATGCGGTTTCTTTCAGCTTGGCCCAGTCGAACCGGGACTTGGAAAACCGGGCGCAGGCCAGCACCCAGACCATCGAGACGGCAGTGGCGGCGAGCGTCGCCACATACCAGCCGATCGCGAAGTAGCAGGCGAGGCCGACGCCTGCGCCCAGCAGCATCCCCCCGACCGCCCCGGCAGCATTCGCACGGCGCCAGTAAAGGCCGGTAACGATCGGCCAGATCATCGCTCCGACCAGCGGCCCCGCGAAAAACAGCACGGTGGCCAGCGTGCCGATGCGCGGCAGGCAGATCGCCCAGGTGAATACACCCAGTCCCAGTGTCACATATTGCGCGACCTTTTTCAAATTGCGTGGTGTCGCGCCCGGGCGCAGGATACGGCGATAAATGTCTTCAGTGACCAGATCGGAGGTCGCCGCGAGCAGGCTGTCAATGCTCGACGCGAGCGAACAGAAGACGATGATGAAGATGGCGATGGCTCCGGTCTGGCCCAGCACATCGGCTATCACCAGTGGGCCGACCATGTCTGCGGCGGGCACGGCCACGTTCAGCGCACCCGATGCCAGCGCGATGAAGCCGGCTGCGATCGGAATGGGAAACCACACCAGCCCGCCCAGCGCAAAGGCCTTGCCCGCAACTCCTTCGCGAAAGGCGAATGCGCGGCTCCACCAGACATTGTTGTGAAACACCTCACCAAGGCCGAACAGCAGATTGTTGAAGATTGCCATGATCGCGGCAGGGAAGAGCACGCTCAGCAGGGCGGGCCGCTCGCTGGCGAGATTGGCGTGAATTCTCTCGATCGGGACATGCGACAGAACGGCGAAGCCGACTACCACGATCCCGGCGATGATGATCAGGCTCTGGATAAAGTCCGTGCCGATGACCGCCGCCAGTCCGCCGCGCATCGTGTAGATCACGCATACGGCAAGGATCACGCTCATTCCCCAGGCGTACGGGATGCCTGACAGCGCGTTGAGCAGTATTCCGCCTGCCATCGCCATGCTAACCAGCCAGGTCAGCGAATAGAACAGGGTGAACAGGAGAAAGATTGCCCACGCCAACCGTCCGTAACGCAGGCGGAAGAAGTCCCCGCTGGTATAACCGTGCGGCATCAGGGTGCGGATACGCCCGGCCATGGGCGCGAACAGCAACAGCCCGAAACTGGCGGTCGCATAGGCCAGCATCCCCCATATGCCCAGTTGCAGCGCGAACTGCGGGGCCAACATGGTGGTGTTGGAGGTGATCCAGGTGGCCGCCGCTGTGGTGGTGCCGAGCGCGAGACCGATGTTTCGTCCGGCAAGCGCATGATCCTCGAAGCTGGTGTTGCGGCGGCCCCAGTAAGCGCCCAGCGCAATCCAAAGCAGGCTGAAGGCGCCCAGCAGGAGCCACGCCGTCTGCGCAGGCAGTATCGCCTCGACATCACTCATCGCGCGGTCCGCGCAGGATGGTGGCCACAATCGCCAGGAAAATCAGCGCGCCCATCGCCACCAGCAGCAGCGCATGCGCCAGTGGCTGGTGAATCACCGTCAGTTCGAGCGGGGCAGAGCGCAAGCCTGCCTTGTCGCGCAGGAACAGCGTGTATCTGCCGTCTTCCAGCCCCGAGACAAAACTGGCAGAGTTTGAGCCTGAATAAAGCGTCCGTGCGGTGGCAGGATCATCATTGCGCAGCATGGTGAGCGTGACCGGGGCGTCTGCGCTCCATCCGATCATGGCATAGCCCGTATCGCTGGTGATCGCGCCGGGTTGAACGAACCGTGGGGCTGCGGCATGAAGCGGTGCGCCAAACGCGGCCAGCAGCAGCAATGCGAGGGCAACATATCGCGCAGGGGCTGTGCTTCGCCTCTTGTGATGAACGGAAGAAACAAGACGTTGTGAGGCGTTGGCGTGCCTCGGGGCGATATGCTCGCGGATTACAAAGATTACTCTTTCACCGTCCTGCCGGCCGATCTGCCGGTGCGCTTGCTGGTTTCCTTCAGCTTGCGGTTACTAACAAAGCTGGCGCCTCATGTGAACCGCAGAAGTTGTCGGACTAATCGTTTGTAACCGCGTTACTCTCCGGCAGACATCGCGCATGGCCGGTCTATCGATTTAAGATCTCTGGTAAAATTCTCGGTCCATTCCGCGACATTTTCCTCCCGGACACATTTTTCGAGTATCTTCCAGCGCCGTTTGCGTTCTTCAAGCGGCATTTCCAGCGCGGTCCTGATTGCGAATGCCAGTTCGTCGGCACTGTATGGATTCACCAGTATCGCCTCGGTCAATTGCTGCGCCGCACCTGCAAAGCGCGACAGGATGAGCACGCCGGGATCTTCAGGATCTTGCGCCGCAACGAATTCCTTGGCGACAAGATTCATGCCGTCGCGCAAGGGGGTGACCAGTCCGATCTTGCAGGCGCGGTAAATACCGAACAGCTCCGCCGGCGAATGGCCCTGGTTCACATAGCGGATCGGAACCATGTCCACCTTGGAAAAAGCGCCATTGATCTGTCCGGTCTTCTGCTCGAGCGTTTCACGAATTCGCTTGTAGGAACCGATATCCTCGCGGCTGGGCGGTGCAATCTGGATAAAAACCAGATCCGACGCACGTTCGGGGTGGCGTTCGAAGAAACGGCCAACCCCGTCCATGCGTTCGGGCAGCCCCTTGGAATAATCGAGCCGGTCAACGCCGATCATTGCGCTGCGCCTGCGCGTGCTGGCCAGAACACGCTGTTCGGTTTCGCGCGCTTCCTCGCTGTCGCCCAGGCTGGTGAAATGTTCGTAATCGATGCCAATGGGATAGGCCCTGGCGATGGTCTTGCGCCCTTCGAGCCAGATATATCCTTTCTTCTCATCCACTTCGGCGCCCAGCTCCTTGCGGCAATAATGCAGAAAACTTTCCAGCCATTCTGTGCACTGGAAGCCGATGAGATCATAATGCAGGAGCGAGCGGACCAGCCGCTCGTGATAGGGCAGTACCACCAGCAGCCGGGTGGGCGGCCAGGGAATGTGGAGAAAGAAGCCCAGCCGGTTGCTGACGCCGCAGGCACGCAGCCGTTCTCCCAGCGGGATGAAGTGATAATCGTGTATCCAGACCAGATCGTCGGGCTCGATCAGTTTCGAGGCGGTCTCCGCGAACAGATCATTGACGCGCTCATACCCCTTGCTGAATTCGCGCTCATGCTCGGTCAGGTCGATCCGGTAATGGAATAGCGGCCAGAGCGTGGAATTGGCATAGCCGTTATAATATTCCTCGACGTCATGGGGGGCGAGATCGATGGTTGCCACCGAAACGCCATCCTGCGTGTTGATGACCGGCTGGGGGGACGGATGGTCGCATTCCTCGCCAGACCAGCCCAGCCACAATCCGCCGGCCTTGCGCAGCGCCGCAACCAGCGCCCCGGCCAGCCCGCCTTGCGCGCCGGCTGCGCCGCGCGCCTTGGGCACCGCGACGCGGTTGGAAATAACGACCAGTCGGCTCATCGTACGGTCGCCCAGCTGTGCGACAGCAGCCCGGCACAGTGAATCACTCCGACCAGCGAGTAGGTTTGCGGGAAATTCCCCCACAACTCGCCGGTCACGAAATCCAGATCTTCGGACAGGAGGCCGGAATCGGTGCAATGCGAAAGCATGGCTTCAAACAGGCACCGGGCTTCCTCATTACGGCCAACCAGATGCAGCGCTTCGATCATCCAGAAGGTGCAGATGTTGAATGCGGTTTCCGGGGTGCCGAAATCGTCCTCTGTCGCGTAGCGCAGCATGTGTTCGCCGCGGCGCAGCGCCTGCTCGATCTGCTCGAAGGTGGACAAAAACCGCGGATCGTCCGGCGCAAGGAAACGCAGTTCGACCAGTTGCAGCAGGCTGGCATCAAGATAGTCGCTTTCGAACGACGCCTTGAAATGACCGCCGCCGCCATTGGCGGCCCAGGCTTTTTCTTCCACGGTGCGCCTGATGGCCTCCGCTCGTTCCTGCCACAGCTCGAACCGTTCATCACGGCCCAGCCGTCGCGCGATATTGGCCAGCCGGTCGCACGCAGCCCAGCTCATCACTGCCGAATAGGTATGCACTTCCTCGCGCGTGCGAAACTCCCACAGCCCCGCATCGGGCTGATCGTGCATTTTCCAGGCCATCTCGCCCACGCGCTCAAGGCTGGCGAAGTCGGCCTCGTCGGCCATGCGCAGCAGGCGCCGGTCGAAGAATGCCTGCGCGGTTGGCAACACGATCTGGCCATAACAATCGTGCTGCACCTGAGTATAGGCGGCATTGCCGCGCCGCACAGGCCCCATGGCGCGGTATCCGGCCAGTTCCGGGATGATGGATTCATCCAGTTCATGTTCGCCCATTACTGAATAAAGCGGCTGGATCCGGCCACCTGTCGAGGAATCCACGATATTGCGCAGATAGGCGAGATATTTCTCCAGCACGTCGAGCGCGCCCAGCCGGTTGAGCGCCTGGACGGTGTAATGCGCATCGCGAATCCAGCAGTAGCGATAGTCCCAGTTGCGCTGGCTTCCCGGGGCTTCGGGAATCGAGGTCGTCAGCGCGGCGACGATCGCACCCGTTTCCTCATGCTGGCACAGCTTGAGCGTGATGGCGCAGCGGATGACCGCATCCTGCCATTCGAACGGGGTGGCAAGGCCGCGCACCCACAATTGCCAGTATTTGCGCGTCTCTTCTTCCATCCGCCGCACTTCGGTGCGTACGTTGCCAGTGAAGGGTTCGTCCGGCCCGAGGAAAAAATGCTGATCGCTCTCAATCCGGAAGGGCTGGCCATTCAGCACATAGCCAACCGGCGCATCAGTGGACAGGCGCAAGGCCTGCGGGCCCACCAGGTAGCGCACATGATTGGTGCCATTGGTTGTTTCGGCTATTTCCGCACCGTAATTCTTCATGGGCTTCAGCACCACGCGCATGCGCGGTGACCCGGCAATGGCACGCACAATCCGGACATAG
>JAURML010000150.1 GCA_030830695.1 Caenibius sp.
TAACCAGGCGTCCGTTCGATCGCCATGGAGCGCAGCGCGCCGTTCGACAGAAGGGTGCCTTCGTCAAGAATCGCAGAAATATGCATCAACCCCCCGGCACGAAAAAAGATTTCCTGCGTGGCGAGGTTGGAATGGCCGCCGGGGCCGAAGACATGCAGCAGGCGATCGGCCGCGATGTGATCGGCGATGCGCGTGGCGGCTGCCTCCATCGCAGGGCGGGTGGAGTCGAGGATGCCGCGCATATGCGCCGTCACGCCCTCGAGATAGCTTTCGCAAAGGGCGTCGGCCGTTGGATCACGCATCTGGATCGGACTCCGCATCTAGGTAAAGGGTGCAATGGGATTGCTCGCGCAGGATGCTGGCCGGGCATGTCGTTGCGACGGGTCCGTGCAGCATCGCGGTGATGGCGGCGCGCTTGGCCCGCCCGGGCACGACGCAGAACATCTGCTTCGAACGCAGCAATCGCGGGATCGTCAGGGTCAGCGCTCGGGTCGGCACGTCGGACATCCGCGCGAAACAGCCATCATCCACTTGTTGCTGGCGGCATTCTGCGTCAAGCTCGACGATCTTCACATCCAGCGGGTCTTTGAAATCCGCGACGGGCGGGTCATTGAACGCGAGGTGGCCGTTCACGCCGACGCCCAGAACCACGATGTCGATTGGGCCCTCGTTCAGCTGCGCCGCATATCGGGCGGCCTGCCCCTGTGGGTCGGGTTCCGGCACCAGCGGATGCGCGGCGCCGAATGCCACGCGATCGAACAGATGTGCCCCCAGCCATGATGCGAAGCGCTGCGGTGCACCCGATGGCAGGCCGATGTATTCGTCCATATGGAATGCCGTCACGCGCGGCCAGTCAATGCCGGGCGCCTGCGCGAGCATGGCCAGCGTTTCGGCCTGTGATGGGGCCGCCGCAAACACCATGCGCGCGCTGCCCTGCCGCGCCAGCGTGTCGCGCAGCGTCTTGGCGATATCCTCCGCCGCGGCAGTGCCCATTGTGTTCCTGTCGGGAAGGCCGCGGATGCGCAGGGCGCCATGCCGGCGGCCGCCGTCCGGCGCGGTCTGGATATCGTGTGGTGCCATGCGCCTGCCTCCTTACGATTTCTACTAGGCAATCATGCAACCGGTTGCGTTGTCAAGCGTCCCACCGCTTGACCCTTGCCGCCGCTGCGGCATAAATCTGAAGTTGGCAGACGGCGACGTCATCGCCGCGCCGCAACCGACGAAAAAGGGGACAGCCCTTGGATGACATGCCGATCCCCCGCGCCAAGCCCACCATCTCGCAGGTGGCCGAGGTGGCGGGCGTTTCACGCGCGAGCGTGTCGCGGGCCTTCACGAATCCACATATGCTGGGCGAGGCGACGGTGGCGCGCATTCTCGGCGTGGCCGAAGATATCGGCTATGTGCCCAACCGCACCGCCCGTGCGCTGTCGACGGGCCGCACCGGCAATGTCGCGCTGGTAGTGCCGGATATCGCCAATCCATTCTTTCCACCCCTGATCCAGGCCGCACAATCGCTTGCCGACAAGTCGGATTTCTGTGTTTTCCTTGGTTCGTCTGGCGAAGACCCGGCACAGGAAGACAAGCTTCTGTCGCGCTTTGCCGATCAGGTTGACGGCATGATCCTTGTCTCTTCCCGGCTGCCCGAGGATCGCATCCGTCACCATGCGGACGCACGTCCGCTTGTGCTGGTGAACCGGGACGTCAACGGGATTCCCCGCGTTCTGATCGACAGCGGCGTGGGTGTCGCGCAGGCGGTATCGCATCTCGCGGATCTGGGCCACCGCCGGATCGTCTATCTGGGCGGGCCGAGCCAGTCCTGGTCGAATCGACAGCGCAGCGCGGCCGTGCACAAGAGCGCGCGCGCGGCTGAAATGGTTGTTGAGACGATCAATGCGCTTGTGCCCACGCACGAGGCGGGGCGACAGGCCGCCGGGGCGATCCGCGAGACGGGTGCGACCGCCGTCATCGCCTTTGACGACCTGCTGGCGCAGGGCGTGATGGCGGGCCTGTCGGAGCTTGGTTTGTCGGTTCCCGGCGATCTGAGTGTCGTGGGCTGTGACGATGTCCTGGGCGCCGCGACCTATCCGGCGCTCACAACGGTTTCGAACCGGTCGGTGGAGGCGGGTGAACAGGCGCTGTCGCTGCTGCTGGATCATTTCCGAAGCGGGGCGCTGGGCGATGTACGGTTCTTGATGGACACGCATCTTGTGCTGCGCGCCACAACGGCCGCGCGTTCGCTCGGGCGGCAGGCGGGGGTAGCGCAGCCGGTGCGCAAGGGCGCGTGATAGCCACGTTTTCGATCAGGGGACAGGGGGGGCGACGATGACGGAAACATGGCGTTGGTTCGGTCCGCACGATATCGTGCGGACCGATGATTGAGGTACGCCTAGTTTCCTAGGCTCCAGACTCATTGATCGTCAAAGCCAGAACATGACGGTAGCAGCGAGGGCGACTGCGGACAGGAAGGTCTTTGCACATCGGTCGTAGCGGGTCGCGATGCGGCGCCAGTCCTTGAGCCTGCCGAACATGATCTCGATGCGGTTGCGCCGTTTATAGCGGCGCTTGTCGTAGGGGACGGCTTTGCCGCGCGACTTCCGGCCTGGGATGCAGGGCTTTATCCCTTTGTCTTTCAACGCGTCCCTGAACCAGTCGGCATCGTAGCCCCGGTCGGCAATCAGCCATTCGGCAGCGGGCAGGCTGCCCAGCAGGGCGGCGGCGCCGGTGTAGTCGCTGACTCGGCCCGCCGTCATGAAGAACTTCAGGGGCCGTCCCTTGGCATCGGCTACGGCATGCAACTTCGTGTTCAGCCCGCCCTTTGTGCGCCCGATCAGGCGCCCGCGTTGATCGTCGGGCCCCCCTTTTTCGCCCGCAGGCTTGAGGCCGTGCGGTGCGCCTTGAGGTAAGTCGCATCGACCATGACGACCTTCTCCTCGCCGCCTTCGGAGGCCAGTCCCTCCATCATGCTGGCGAAGACCCCCATGTCACCCCACCGCTTCCATCGGTTGTAGAGGGTCTTGGGCGGGCCATACTCACGGGGCGCATCACACCACCGTAACCCATTGCGATTGATGAAGATTATACCACTCAGAACGCGCCGGTCATCCACCCGCGGCTTGCCATGGCTCTTCGGGAAGAACGGCTTCAACCGCTCCATCTGTTCGTCGCTCAGCCAGAAAAGGTTGCTCATCATCACCCCGTCAACTCGGGGCCTTGAATCACGCAGCGGCGACAGCCTCAAGCAGATCGATGGGTCCTGACCCCAGGATATTCTAAAACTCCTAGCAGAAGAAGCGGCGTGGTCTTTCCCGCGATAAGGTAAAAGCCACACCATTGGGGCAGGCTGCGGCCTGCCCCATCTTTTTTGGACCTTAAGCCTGTATTCTGCTTCATCCATTCCACTGGAAACGGAGCCAGTACCTGCGCCAAGGTAACCTCAGCCCCATGCCTTCCGTCAAGGATCGCCTCGACAATGTCGGGCGCGAGCAGGGTCAGCCGCAAGACGCGGGTCGTGTAGGACGGTGCGATCCCGTCGCATTGGGCCAACTCGCCGATGGTGGCAAACTCTCCGGACTCCAGCATCCTCTTCCAGCGGAACGCACGCGCCAGCGCCTTCACCAGCGTGTTGTCTGCCTTGCGGTCTGGCCGGGCGCCCTCGGGCAGTTGCATCTCCTTCCGCCCGTTACGCTTCACGACGCGGAAGGGGACATGGAGCGTAACGATGTCCGGGATTTTTGGAAACGGCGGTGCAAAATTATACGACGACGGACAATCGGTTCGGCAACTTTTGACAGAACACCTCGGTCCTAAGACATCGCATCATGTTCCTTGGACCGGAGAGCTCGGACATCGCGTCTTGGACCTTGGACCCAAACGAAAATACCCAGTGCGTTTTTAGAGGCCCCATCAAACAAGGGCGCTTTCTGGCGCGCA
>JAURML010000151.1 GCA_030830695.1 Caenibius sp.
AAAGCCTGGCGGATCCGGCGCCCGATCTCGGTGCGGACCGGAATATTCTGAAGATTGGGATCAGTGGAGGAAAGTCGCCCGGTCTGCGCCCCCACCAGGCTGTAGCTGGTGTGGACCCGGCCCGTCTCGGGGTTGATCGCACCCTGAAGCGCGTCAGTGTATGTGGATTTGAGCTTGGTCAGCTGGCGCCAGTCCATCACCCGGGCGGCGATTTCGGCGCCTTCGCCTGACAGCCGTTCCAGCACCGCCTGATCGGTCGAATATTGCCCGCTCTTGCCCTTGCGCCCGCCCTTGTAGCCAAGCTTGTCGAACAATATGTCGCCCAGCTGCTTGGGGCTGGCGATAGTGAATTCAGTGCCCGCAAGGCCATGAATTTCCTGTTCCAGCGCGGCCATTTGCGTTGCAAATTCGGTGGAGAGCCGGGCAAGCTGTTCGCGATCCACCCGGATGCCGTGGCGCTCCATCGCGGCGACCACCGGGATCAGGGGCCGGTCCACCCGTTCGTAAATCCGCGTGCCGCCCTCCAGCGCCAGACGCGGCCTGAGCTGGCGATGCAACCGCCAGGTGACATCCGCATCCTCGCCCGCATATTCGGTCGCACGGTCCAGCGGGACTTCGCCGAAGGGAATCTGTTTCTTGCCGGTCCCGCAAACATCCTTGAATTTCAGCGTAGTATGGCCAAGATGGCGCGCCGCCAGTTCATCCATGCCGTGACCCCCGCCGATCCCGTCCTCGCCCCTTCCGGCGTCGAGGGCGAAGCTGACCACCATCGTGTCATCCACCGGGTCGAGCGTGATGCCATGGCGCGCCAGCACGTTGATATCATATTTAATGTTCTGGCCCACTTTCAGCACCGCATCGCTTTCCAGCAGCGGTTTGAGCCGCGTCAGCGCATCCGCGAGCGGGATCTGGCGCGGTTTTTCGGCAAACATGTCGCTGCCGCCATGGCCCAGCGGGATATAGCAGGCATCATTCGGACCCAGCGCCAGGCTGACCCCGGTCAGATCGGCCCGAATCGCATCGAGCGAGCTGGTTTCCGTGTCCACCGCGACGATTCGGGCGCCATGGGCGCGCGCCACCCATCGGTCGAGTTCGTCAGGCGTCTGGACACAGTGATAGGCAGTGCGGTCGATCGCCGGCATGTCAGGCAAGGGCTGGCGATTACCTTCGGGCGCATGCGCGGCGCCTTCGCGTTCGGCCTTGGCCGGGTGCAGCTGCGTCGTCCGTCCGGGGCTTCCGGCCCCCGTGTCGAGCCGGCGCAGCAGGCTGGTGAAGCCGTGTTTTTCAAGAAATGCCGCCAGCGGCGCTGGCGGAATGGCGCTAAGCTCGAAATCTTCCAGCGGGATCGGCAGTTCGCAATCCTGCTTGAGTTCGACGAGCAGACGGCTGAGTTCCGCCATTTCCCGCTCCTCGATCAACCGTTCCCTCAGCTTGCCAGCCTTCATTGCGGGCGCGGCATCGAGCGCCGCCTTGAGTGAGCCATGTTCCTGAATCAGTTTCGTCGCGGTTTTCGGTCCGACCCCATAGATTCCCGGGATATTGTCGACCGAATCGCCCATCAGGGCCAGGACGTCGCCGACAAGGCCGGGCGGGACGCCGAATTTCTCGATGACTTCGGGCACGCCGATTCGCTGATTCTTCATGGTATCGAGCATGTCGATATGGCCCTCGTCGGCATCGCCGGGGCGGACCAGCTGCATCAGATCCTTGTCGGATGAAACGATGGTCACGTCCCAGCCCCGTTTTGCCGCCGCGCGGGCATAGGTCGCAATCAGATCATCCGCTTCCAGATCGTCTTCCTCAATACAGGCCAGGCTGAAGGCACGGGTTGCGTCCCGAATCAGGGGAAATTGAGGCACCAGATCTTCCGGTGCCGGGGGGCGGTTGGCCTTGTACGGATCGTAGAGTGTGTTGCGGAACGAGGTCGAGCCCTTGTCCAGAATCACCGCCAGATGCGTGGGACCATCGGCCTTGTGCAAATCTTCGGCCAGTTTCCACAGCATGGTCGTGTAGCCATAAACTGCGCCCACCGGCGTCCCTTGCGGATCAGTCAGCGGCGGAAGGCGATGATAGGCGCGGAAAATAAAGGAAGAACCGTCAACCAGGTAGAGATGTTGCTTGTCAGCCATGCGCGGTGTCTAGCAGCGCGTCCGCCTCCGGTCAGCCGATTTCCACGCGCGATGAAACGTGACGCTTGCGCCATTTTTTTGTCGCATTCACGTTCCATAGAGGATCATCGCCCCAGAGATGCGACAGGGCAGAAAATTCACTGCCCTGCGAACACGCTTGCATAGTTCACAAATGGTGATTATTTGAGCGCCTGAAGCTTGTCTCAGTGACAGGCTTTGCACCCGCGAAAAAACGGGTGTATCCACTTGCTGTTCAAGGATTGCTATAACATGCGCAAGATCATTCTCGCCGCCGCTGCTGCCGGTGTTGCCCTGACCCTCGCGGCTTGCTCGGAAAAGACCGAAGAAGCTACCACGGAAGCGGCTGACTCGATGGCTGCCGACGCAACCGCCGCTGCTGACGCTGCTGCCGAAGCCACCGACGCTGCTGCCGAAGCCACCGATGCTGCTGCTGACGCTGCTGCTCCGGCTGCTGACGCTGCTGCTCCGGCCGAAGCTCCGGCTGCCGAATAATCTTCGGTTGCAATCGGAAAACGGAAAGGGCGTGGTCTTCGGACCGCGCCCTTTTTGCTTGCGCTGCATGGGAAGTGAAACGAAGCTGCCCCGCTATCAGTAGCGGGCGTTGACCCAGTCGCTGCCCTCGCCCTTGTAGCCATCGTAAATGGCACGCGCGATGGATGCGATCTTGGCTTCGCGATTGAGACGAGTCCCCTGTCCGGTGACATAGATCGCCACGGCAAAGGCCTGACCATCCGCCGTGCGGATGATCCCGACATCGCTGGACGTGTTGTTAAGTGAACCAGTCTTGTGCGCCACCGTTACATCGGCGGGCATCAGCGCCGGAATACGGCGCTTGCCGGTGCGGCAGCGTTCCATCGCGCCGAGAATGACCGATCGGCTTTGCGCGTTGAGCCAGCGTCCGTTGTAGAGGCCTGAAATCAGTTCGATCATCGCCCTGGGGGTGGCGCTGTCGCGCTGGTCGATATGAGTGGCCGGATCGAACTCGCCATCGTCACGCACCAGCGTGGCAATGTCGCGATCGATACGGAACTCCTTGATCCCGGCCCGCCGGACCCAGTCATTCACCGCTTGCGGACCGCCCACGACTGCGAGCAGCGCATCGGTGGCGGGATTGCTGCTGCGGGTGATCATCATTTCGATCAGGTCGATCGCCTGCATGTAATCGCCCGGGCGAACCGGCGCGACCCTGGAAGAATATTTTTCAGAGCGCACCGGGACCATCAGGGGAAATTCGCTGGTCAGGCTCCAGCGCCCCTTTTCGACCCCTTCCAGGAAAGTCGCGGCAATCGCGATCTTGCTGGTGCTGGCCATGGGGAAGCGCTGGTCTCCGAGGATGGAAATCTCGCGCCCCGTTGACAGGTCCAGCGCGGCAACGCCGATCCGGCCGCGTTCGCCATCGGCGATCTGCGCGATGGTCCGGACCAGCGGGTCCGAATAGACGGCCTTGAAGCTGGGCGGTGCGCGCAGATCCGTGCCGAGCGCCTGGTCGAACGCGGATTCGAAGCCGTCGCGGGCGTGAGCAGGGGCGACCAGCGCTGCCGCGAATGCGAGCGCCGTCGCAACCTGCCTGAAAACTGACCGCTTCATCACCGCAACTTACCTTCACCAAGCTTTTGCAATGCTTAACGCGCGCGGAATCCCGGATTCAAGGGGAAATCGGCAATTGCGCGCTGAACCGTGCCTGGCGCGCAGCGGATGGAATCCAGCGCAGAAGAATGTTTCAGGGCGAAGCAATTTCGAATCGCAGTGCAGGCAGCTTGTGCTCCGCCCTTGCAGCAGTGACGAGCGCGCCGCAGACAAAAGAAAGGGCGCCCGCAAGGCGCCCTTTCCAATTGGTTCGTAACCTGAGTGGCAGGGGTTCGATCAGAAACCCATACCGCCCATACCGCCCATGCCACCCATGTCGGGCATGGCCGGCATCGCAGGCTTGTCTTCCACGATTTCGGCGATGGCCGCTTCGGTGGTGATGAGCAGGCCGGCGACCGAAGCCGCGTCCTGCAGGGCCGTGCGCACGACCTTGGTCGGATCGATCACGCCCGCAGCCACCAGATTTTCATAGGTGTCAGTGGCGGCGTTGAAGCCCTGCGTTTCGTCGTCTTCACGCAGGAGGTTGCCCGAAACCACCGCGCCGTCATGACCGGCATTGGTGGCAATCTGGCGGACCGGAGCGAGAATCGCCTGACGCACGATGTCCACACCGCGGGTCTGGTCGTCATTCGCGCCCTTGAGACCGGCCAGCGCCTTGGTCGCATAGAGCAGTGCGGTACCGCCACCGGGGACGATGCCTTCTTCAACCGCAGCACGGGTTGCGTGCAGGGCATCATCGACGCGATCCTTGCGTTCCTTCACTTCCACTTCCGAAGCGCCGCCGACCTTGATGACCGCAACGCCGCCGGCGAGCTTCGCCAGGCGTTCCTGCAGCTTTTCACGGTCGTAATCGCTGGTGGTGGTTTCGATCTGGGCACGGATCTGTTCGACCCGGGCCTTGATGTCATCCGCATTGCCGGCGCCGTCGACGATGGTGGTGTTGTCCTTGTCGATGGTGATGCGCTTGGCTTCGCCCAGCATGGTCAGCGTCACGCTCTCCAGCTTGATGCCGAGTTCTTCGGACACCATTTCGCCCGCGGTCAACGTGGCGATATCGCCCAGCATGGCCTTGCGGCGATCACCGAAGCCCGGCGCCTTGACGGCTGCGACCTTGAGCCCGCCGCGCAGCTTGTTGACCACCAGCGTGGCCAGCGCTTCGCCTTCGATGTCTTCCGCGATGATCAGCAGCGGACGCCCGCTCTGCACCACGGCTTCCAGGATCGGCAGCATGGACTGGAGGTTCGACAGCTTCTTCTCGTGAATCAGGATATAGGGATTATCCAGTTCCACGGTCATCTTGTCGGGGTTGGTGATGAAGTAGGGCGAGAGGTAACCGCGGTCGAACTGCATGCCTTCGACAACGTCCAGCTCGAATTCGAGGCCCTTGGCTTCCTCGACGGTGATCACGCCTTCCTTGCCGACCTTTTCCATCGCTTCGGCGATCTTTTCGCCGACTTCAGTGTCGCCATTGGCGCTAATCACGCCGACCTGCGAAATTTCGGAAGAACCGGAAACGGCCTTCGAACGCTTCTGCAGATCTTTGGTGACCTTGGTCACAGCGAGATCGATACCGCGCTTGAGATCCATCGGATTCATGCCGGCGGCAACCGATTTCATGCCTTCGCGCACGATGGCCTGGGCCAGCACGGTGGCAGTGGTGGTGCCGTCACCGGCAAGGTCGTTCGTTTTCGAAGCGACTTCGCGGATCATCTGCGCGCCCATGTTCTCGAACTTGTCCTTCAGTTCGATTTCCTTGGCGACGGTGACGCCGTCCTTGGTGATGCGCGGAGCGCCGAAGCTCTTGTCGATGACGACATTGCGGCCCTTGGGCCCCAGGGTAACCTTGACGGCATTGGCGAGCGTATCAACGCCCTTCAGGATGCGTTCGCGTGCGTCACGCGAAAACTTCACGTCCTTGGCAGCCATTGTAACTTCCTCTCTAGAATGTGTGAGACGGGAAAAAGCGAAGCGTCAGCGGATCAGCCGATCACGCCCATGATGTCGCTTTCCTTCATGATCAGCAGGTCTTCACCGTCGATCTTGACTTCGGTGCCGGACCATTTGCCGAACAGCACGCGATCACCGGCCTTCACGTCAAGCGGGGTGATCTTGCCATCTTCGGAACGCGCGCCGGTGCCAACGGCGACGATTTCGCCTTCGCTGGGCTTTTCCTTCGCGCTGTCAGGGATAATGATGCCGCCAGCCGTCTTTTCTTCGGCTTCAAGGCGACGGACCAGCACGCGATCGTGCAGTGGACGGAATGCCATAGTAATGACCTCTTCCAAAATGAGTGGTTTGTGACTGTTGGCACTCTCACAAGCAGAGTGCCAGCGGCGGGCATATGGTGGCCGCGCGCAGACCCGTCAACCGCCGCCGCTGAAGTTTTTTTTATTTTGTACGTGGGCGCCCTGGCGCGGCACCGGCGACGTAAGTGAGCGCGATCCCGCCCAGGATCAGCCCCATGCCCGCGAAATGATAGGCAAACAGGGGTTCGGACAGGATCGCGGCGGCTGACAGTGCGCCGAACAGCGGCATCAGGCTGAGCGTCTGCCCCGCGGGTGCCGCCCCGATCCGCGCAACTGCGAGATTGAACAACAGATAGGCGATGATGGACGGGAAAATGCCGACATAGGCAATCGCGCCGATCAGGCGCGGGGTCCAGCGTACCCCGGCCAGCGCATCCGCCTCGATCAGCGGGGCCGGGAGCAGAAAGACCGCGCCAACCACGAAGCTCGCCGCGAGAAAGCTCAACGGATGGATCGCGGGCCGCAGCTTGAGGAAACTCGTATAGATGGCCCAGACGCAGACGGCCAGCAGGACCAGTGCATCGCCTTCGCCAAGATGCAGCGCCAGAAGGCGCGCTGGCGATCCGTGCGCCACGATGGCGAGTACGCCCAATGTCGAGATCAGCACGCCCAACAGCTGTGCCCGCGGCGCGCGCAGTTTGAAGACAAGCCGGTCAAGCAGCAGCACCAGCGCCGGGATCGCCGCCTGCAGCAGCAGGGCATTGGCCGCTGTCGTGTTGTGCAGGCCGCGATAGACCAGCGTGTTGTAAAGGCCAACCCCGGTAATGCCGAGCAGCAGCACCGGCTTCCATGCAGCGATCAGCGCCGCCCTGTCACGCTTGAGGTGGCCAGCGGCAAACGGGAGCAGCACCGCGAGCGCGACAATCCAGCGCAGCAATGAGAGGGTGAGTGGCGGAATATCCTGATTTACCGCGCGTCCGACGATCTGGTTGCCCGACCAGAACAGCATGGCCAGAAACAGCATGCCGAGCGCGCCCAGCCGCTGTGCGCGGGCATGTTCGCCGCCATGATCGTCAATCGAGATCGCTTGTCTCCAGCCGGTGGTGCCGGGCGCGGTCATGCGCCAGGCCAGGCGAAGATGCAAACAGAGAGGGCGGCGCCATTACGGCACCGCCCCTGCTTGCTATTCGAGAGAGAATCGCGAAGCTTACTTGAGTTCGACGGTGCCGCCGGCTTCTTCGATCTTCTTCTTCACTTCTTCGGCTTCCGCCTTGTTCACGCCTTCCTTGATCGGCTTGGGCGCGCCTTCGACGAGCGCCTTGGCTTCGGTCAGGCCCAAGCCGGTGATGGCGCGGACTTCCTTGATGACCTGAATCTTCTTGCCGCCGTCGCCGGTCAGGATGACGTCGAATTCGGTCTGTTCTTCGGCGGCTGCGCCACCGGCGCCACCACCGGCTGCGGGGGCGGCCACGGCCACGGCAGCAGCGGCGGAAACGCCCCATGCTTCTTCCAGGGCCTTGGCGAGTTCGGCAGCTTCCAGAACGGTCAGCTGCGACAGGTCTTCTACGATCTTGGCGATATCGGCCATTGTTCACATTCCTTTGAAAAATGATGGCCCGGACAATTGGCGTCCGGGTAATTCGCGTTTGGAAAAACCGGTTATGCCGCTTCCTTGGCGCCATAGGCACCGAAGACGCGGGCAAGTTTCGCTGCCGGGGCGGTGACCACCTGGGCAACCTTCGTCGCCGGGGCGTTGATCAGGCCCACGAGCTTGCCACGCAGCTCGTCAAGCGAGGGCATCGAGGCGAGCGCCTTGATCCCGGCTTCATCGAGCAGCTGACCGCCCATCGAACCACCGACGATTTCAATCCGGTCATTCGACTTGGCAAAATCCAACGCAGCCTTCGCGGCGGCAACCGGGTCCACCGAAGTGGCCAGCGCCGTCGGGCCCGAAAGAAGATCTTCCAGGCCTTGATACTGGGTGTCCTTGAGGGCGATCTTGGCGAGACGGTTCTTCGCAACCTTGTAGGACGCGCCGGCATCCCGCATCTTTGCGCGCAGGTCAGTGGACTGGGCCACAGACAGGCCGAGGTTGCGGGTGACGACCACCACGCCCGCCTCGTTGAAAGTTGCGTTCAGCGATGCGACCGTATCGGCTTTTTGCGAACGATCCATGCCTTACTCCTTCACAAATGATCGCATGGTTTGCGCCATGCGACCGGCTCACATTGCGTCCATGCCGGGAATCGACACGGACAGGTCCACCGATGGGGGAAGGAGGTGCGCCAGTGACGCGAGCGGCGAAACCGCACGGGGCGGCTGCGCAGAAATCTCTTTTCCCCGTCTAGGCCGGAAATTAAGAGAACCCGATTGTTCTCACCGACTGTCTCGGACGGATGATCGCGCCGGGGCGCAATCGGGCGGGCCAATGGCCAGCCGGGCCGCAAAAGTCAAGCACGAAGCGCCGATCGCGGTTTGACAGCACTTGCCAGCCTGCCTATGTGACCGTTCCTTCATCCGTTCGTTTCGAGCAAGGCGGCCTTTGCGCGGGGGCAGCCTGGGAATGGAAGCGGCGGATGCTCCATCGACGCGACGTGACGAGCTGAAGGCGCGGCCCGCAAGGGCTTGCGGCCATGCAGCTGTTGCGCTGCCGATGGGCCACACTCCGCGTGAGTGGCATGATTTTTCCGGCGCATGATGCGCTGGCGAATCGATTGAAAGAGGCGACACAGTTCCATGGCGACCAAGGCGAAGGCTCCGCGCGGCAGCGCGAAGAAGCGCATCCGCAAGATTTTCGGCGACATCCACGAAGTGGTGCAGATGCCGAACCTGATCGAGGTTCAGCGCGAAAGCTATGAGCAGTTCCTGCGCTCCGACCCGTCGATCGATTATGTCTCGGGCCTCGAAAAGACGCTGCGCTCGGTCTTCCCGATCCGCGATTTTGCCGGCACCGCCGAACTCGATTTCGTGCATTACGAACTCGAAGATCCGAAATACGACACCACCGAGTGCCGTCAGCGGGGCATTACCTATGCCGCGCCGATGAAGGTCACGCTGCGCCTGATCGTGTTCGAGGTTGACCAGGAAACCGAAACCCGTTCTGTCCTCGATATCAAGGAGCAGGACGTTTACATGGGCGATATGCCGCTCATGACCGAGAACGGCACTTTCATCATCAATGGCACCGAACGCGTTATCGTGTCGCAGATGCACCGTTCGCCGGGTGTGCTGTTCGACCATGACCGTGGCAAGACGCACTCATCGGGCAAGTTCCTGTTTGCCGCGCGTGTCATCCCCTATCGCGGTTCGTGGCTCGATTTCGAATTCGATGCCAAGGACATCGTCAATGTCCGCGTCGACCGCAAGCGCAAGCTGCCCGTCACCGCGCTGCTTTATGCGCTGGGCCTCGACAGCGAGGAAATCCTTCACCACTTCTACGACACCGTGCTGTGGAAGCGTGTTTCGGGCAAGGCCGGCGATGGCTGGAAGCTGCCGTTCAATCCTGAACAATGGCGCGGCCAGAAACCGGCGTTCGATATCGTCGATGCCAAATCGGGCGAGGTGATCTTCCCCGCCGGGCAGAAGATTTCCCCGCGTGCCGCCGCCAAGGCGGCCAAGGACGGGCTTACCGACCTGCTGATTCCCACCGAGGAAATCTTCGGTCGCTATTCCGCCAATGACCTGATCGATGAGGCGACCGGCCGCATCTATATCGAGGCGGGCGACGAGGTCGCGCCGGAAAACCTGGAAGCACTGGACAAGGCAGGGATCGACCGGCTGCTGCTGCTCGATATCGATCACGTCAACACCGGCCCCTGGATCCGCAACACGCTGGAGGTCGACAAGGCCGAAAATCGTGAAGAAGGGCTGGAGGCCATCTACAAGCTTATGCGCCCGGGCGAGCCGCCGACGAAGGAAACCGCCGAAGCCCTGTTCGAAGGCCTGTTCTTCGATGGCGAACGTTATGACCTGTCGGCCGTGGGCCGCGTGAAGCTCAACATGCGCCTTGGCCTTGACGCCGAAGACACGGTGACGACCCTGCGCAAGGAAGACATCCTTGCCGTGGTCAAGGAACTGGTGAACCTGAAGGACGGCAAGGGCGAGGTTGACGATATCGACAACCTCGGCAATCGCCGCGTCCGTTCGGTCGGTGAACTGTTGGAAAACCAGTATCGCGTCGGTCTGCTGCGCATGGAACGTGCAGTGAAGGAACGCATGAGCAGCGTCGATGTCTCGACCGTCATGCCTAACGACCTCATCAATGCGAAGCCGGCGGTGGCTGCGGTCCGCGAATTCTTCGGTTCTTCGCAGCTTTCGCAGTTCATGGACCAGACCAACCCGCTGTCCGAAGTTACGCACAAGCGACGGGTGTCGGCGCTCGGGCCGGGTGGTCTGACGCGCGAACGCGCAGGCTTCGAAGTGCGCGACGTGCATCCCACGCATTATGGCCGCATCTGCCCGATCGAAACGCCGGAAGGGCCGAACATCGGCCTCATCAACTCGCTGGCCTCGTTCAGCCGCGTCAACAAATATGGCTTTATCGAAACGCCCTATCGCAAGGTGATCGACGGGAAGGTGACGGGTGACGTTGTCTATCTGTCCGCCATGGAAGAACAGAAGCACACGGTTGCCCAGGCCTCGGCTGAAACCAACGCCGATGGCAGCTTTGTCGAGGAACTCGTTTCCGCACGTGAAGCGGGCGAATTCGTGATGGTCCCGCGCGAGAAGGTGACGTTGATGGACGTCAGCCCCAAGCAGCTGGTCTCTGTCGCCGCGTCGCTGATTCCCTTCCTCGAAAACGATGACGCCAACCGCGCGCTGATGGGCTCCAACATGCAGCGCCAGGCGGTGCCGCTGGTGAAGGCCGAGGCACCCTGGGTCGGCACCGGCATGGAAGAAACCGTGGCCCGCGATTCGGGCGCGGCAATCGCCGCGCTGCGCGGCGGGATCGTCGATCAGGTCGATGCGACCCGGATCGTCATCCGTGCTGCGGGCGATATCGAACCGGGACAGTCCGGAGTTGATATCTACACGCTGCAGAAGTTCCAGCGTTCCAACCAGAACACCTGCATCAACCAGCGTCCGCTGGTGAAGGTGGGCGAAGTGATCGAAGCGGGTGAAATCATCGCTGACGGCCCGTCGACCGAACTGGGCGAACTGGCGCTGGGCAAGAACAGCCTGGTCGCCTTCATGCCCTGGAACGGCTACAATTACGAGGACTCGATCCTCATCTCCGAACGCATCGTGAAGGATGACGTGTTCACCTCGATTCACATCGAGGAGTTCGAGGTGATGGCCCGCGACACCAAGCTGGGGCCGGAAGACATCACCCGCGACATCCCCAATGTCGGCGAAGAAGCGCTGCGCAACCTCGACGAGGCGGGCATCGTCTATATCGGCGCCGAAGTTCACCCCGGTGACATTCTGGTCGGCAAGATCACGCCCAAGGGCGAAAGCCCGATGACCCCGGAAGAAAAGCTGCTGCGTGCCATCTTCGGCGAAAAGGCCAGTGACGTGCGTGACACGTCGCTCCGCCTGCCGCCGGGCGTGGCCGGAACGGTGGTGGAAGTGCGCGTGTTCAACCGCCACGGTATCGAGGTGGACGATCGTACGCGCGCGATCCAGAACGAGGAAATCGAACGCCTCAAGAAGGACAGCGAAGACGAACGCGCCATCCTCAACCGTGCGACCTATAACCGGCTGCGCGACATGCTGCTGGGTCAGGTGGCCTCCGCCGCGCCCAAGGGCGTGAAGAAGGGTGCCGACATCACGGATGAGCTGCTGGAAAGCATCGAGCGCCACGAATGGTTCAAGTTCGCGGTGGCCGATGACAGCCGCCAGACCCAGATCGAAGCAGTCAAGGAACAATACGACCAGAGCGTAAAGGCCATCAAGGACAAGTTCGAGGACCGCAAGGAGAAGCTCGAACGCGGTGATGAACTCGCCCCCGGCGTGCTCAAGATGGTCAAGGTCTTCGTTGCGGTGAAGCGCAAGCTGCAGCCGGGCGACAAGATGGCCGGCCGCCACGGCAACAAGGGTGTCATCAGCCGGATTCTTCCGATTGAAGACATGCCCTTCCTGGAAGACGGCACGCCGGTTGACATCGTGCTCAACCCGCTGGGCGTGCCCAGCCGCATGAACGTGGGGCAGATCTTCGAAACGCACCTCGGCATGGCGGCACGCAACTTCGGCCATCAGGTGGCGCAGGCGCTGGAAGACTGGCGCGAGGCGAACCCCAACCCCGAAGCTGCCGCTCCGCCCGAAGCCGTCCGCGAGAAGCTCAAGGACATTTACGGCGAGCAGTATCACGAAGAGATCGACAACCGCTCGACCGAGGAACTGGTCGAACTGGCCGGCAATCTGAAGAACGGCGTGCCGATGGGCACCCCGGTGTTCGATGGTGCGCGCGAGGCGGATGTGTCAGCCATGCTGGTGAAGTCGGGCCTGCACACGTCGGGCCAGTCGACGCTTTATGACGGGCGCACCGGCGAGGCGTTCGACCGCAAGGTGACCGTGGGCATTATCTACATGCTCAAGCTGCACCACCTGGTCGATGACAAGATTCACGCCCGTTCGATCGGCCCCTACAGCCTCGTCACTCAGCAGCCGCTGGGCGGCAAGGCGCAGTTCGGCGGCCAGCGTTTCGGCGAAATGGAAGTCTGGGCGCTGCAGGCCTATGGTGCTGCCTATACGCTGCAGGAAATGCTGACGGTGAAGTCCGATGACGTGGTCGGCCGCACCAAGGTTTACGAGGCGATCGTCAAGGGCGACGACACCTTCGAAGCCGGCATTCCCGAAAGCTTCAACGTGCTCGTCAAGGAAATGCGCAGCCTCGGCCTCAATGTCGAACTCTCCTCGCTCACTGACGGTGACGAGGACGAGGAGGACTTCGGCCAGATTGCGGCTGAGTAGTCCGGGCCGGGGCGGCCGTGCAAACGGTCGCCCGCCCGCTGCCAGCCCCCGCACAATTCACCCTTTCAAGGGATTTGAAATATGAACGACCTGACCAAATTCACGAACCAGATCGCGAAGCCCGAAACCTTCGACCAGATCCAGATCGGCATCGCCAGCCCCGAACGCATCCGTTCGTGGTCCTTCGGCGAAATCAAGAAGCCGGAGACGATCAATTACCGCACCTTCAAGCCGGAACGTGACGGGCTGTTCTGCGCGCGCATCTTCGGCCCGGTGAAGGATTACGAGTGCCTGTGCGGCAAGTACAAGCGCATGAAGTACAAGGGCGTCGTCTGCGAAAAATGCGGCGTCGAAGTGACCGTGACCAAGGTCCGGCGCGAGCGCATGGGCCACATCGAACTGGCGGCCCCCGTCGCGCATATCTGGTTCCTGAAGTCGCTCCCCAGCCGTATCGGCCTGCTGCTCGACATGCAGCTCAAGCAGCTGGAGCGCGTGCTCTATTTCGAAAGCTACATCGTCACCGAACCCGGCCTCACGCCGCTGGAGAAATTCCAGCTGCTGACCGAAGACGAACTGCTCGACGCGCAGGATGAATATGGCGAAGACAGCTTCTCCGCCAGCATCGGCGCCGAAGCGGTCAAGCAGATGCTGATGGACCTCGACCTCGAGCAGGAGCGCGAGGATCTGATGGAAGAGCTGGCGACCACCAAGTCCACGCTCAAGCCCAAGAAGATCATCAAGCGGCTGAAAGTCGTCGAAAGCTTCATTGATTCGGGCAACCGCCCCGAATGGATGATTCTGGAAGTCGTTCCGGTCATCCCGCCCGAACTACGCCCGCTGGTGCCGCTGGACGGTGGCCGTTTCGCGACCTCGGATCTCAACGATCTCTATCGCCGGGTCATCAACCGGAACAACCGCCTCAAGCGGCTGATCGAACTGCGCGCGCCCGACATCATCGTGCGCAATGAAAAGCGCATGCTGCAGGAAGCGGTCGATGCGCTGTTCGACAATGGCCGCCGTGGCCGCGTCATCACCGGCGCCAACAAGCGCCCGCTGAAGTCGCTGTCCGACATGCTCAAGGGCAAGCAGGGCCGCTTCCGTCAGAACCTGCTGGGTAAGCGCGTCGACTATTCGGGCCGTTCGGTCATCGTGACCGGGCCGGAACTGAAGCTGCATCAGTGCGGCCTGCCCAAGAAGATGGCGCTCGAACTGTTCAAGCCGTTCATTTACGCCCGCCTCGATGCCAAGGGTCTGTCGATGACCCTCAAGCAGGCCAAGAAATGGGTCGAAAAGGAACGCAAGGAAGTCTGGGACATTCTGGACGAGGTGATCCGCGAACACCCGGTGCTGCTGAACCGCGCGCCGACGCTGCACCGCCTCGGCATTCAGGCGTTCGAACCCGTGCTGATCGAAGGCAAGGCGATCCAGCTGCACCCGCTGGTCTGTTCCGCCTTCAACGCCGACTTCGACGGTGACCAGATGGCCGTGCACGTTCCGCTGTCGCTGGA
>JAURML010000152.1 GCA_030830695.1 Caenibius sp.
GATGGAGAGGCGTGATGGCAAACCGGATCGACCTTTCCGGCCGCCGGGCTGTGATCACCGGCGGCAGCAGCGGTATCGGACTGGCCACGGCTGAGCGCTTCCTGCGATCGGGCGCGACATTGGAAATCTGGGGCCGCAATCAAGCGCGGCTGGATGAAGCACTCACCTCGCTAGCCACCCTGGGTCCGGTATCGGGGCGATCGGTCGACGTTTCGGACAGCAACCAGGTTGACGCCGCGATGGCCGATTTCATCACAGCGCATGGCGGCATCGATATATTGTTCAACAATGCGGGAATGACGCAGCGCACCGTGCCCATGATCGAAATGGACGATGATGAATGGCGTGCCCAGTTTTCCGGAAATGTCGAGAGCACGTTCTTTTGCTGCCGCGCGGCGATCCCGGCGATGATCGCCAATGGCTTCGGGCGGATCGTCAACACTGCATCAATGGCTGGCAAGGAAGGCAATGCGTGCCAGTCCGCCTACTCAGCCGCGAAGGCAGCGATTATCGGACTCACCAAATCGCTGGCCAAGGAACTGGCGACCAGCCAGGTAACGGTAAACGCGATCGTGCCCACCCTGTTCGAAACCCCGATGGCCATGGGCGCAATTGGCGAAGCACCCGAGGTTTTCGCCGCGATCCGCGCCAAGATCCCCATGGGCCGCTTCGGTGATCCGGCAGAGGCGGCTGCCATGGTCGCCTGGATCTGTTCACCCGATTGCAGCTTCACCTCCGGCTTCGCGTTCGATCTGTCCGGCGGGCGTGCAACCTATTGAGGAAACGGACCGGAACATGAAGGCTTACAGGCTGAAGAATGACGGCGGCGCGTGCCGGATCGAGGCGCTGCCACTGCCATCCCTGCACCGCGGCCAACACACCGATGCCGAACCTTATCGCCTGCAGGCGGCGGGAAAGCTGCCGATGCCCGAACAGAATCTGGATCAGGCCAGCGGCCTGTGCGCGATCCGCCTGTCGGGAAGCGGCGATGTCGAACTGTTCAACGATGCCGCGCCCGGCCTGCTTTTCGTGATCGCGGGCGAACTGGCGCTGCGCACGAACCGCGAAGACGTATTGGCACCCGGCGATGTCCTGCTGGCTGAATGCGGGGCGCGTCCCGGCTGGTCGGCCATCCCCGGCACGATCATGGTTCGCCTCGATGTCGAGGCGCAGTGGCCCGGCGTCGATGCAGTGCTGCAGGATGAAGGCACGCCAACGCCGCGCGATCAGGCCGCGCCCAAGATCATGCGCATCTATGAAGGTGCCGATCACAGATCCTATCTGGCCGGATTTCCCGAGCTTCTGCCTGCCTCGGACGATGTCTGGAGCGAGCCACGCCCGGTCCTGGGGTTCCGTTTCCTGCGCTTTCCTGACGGGGCCTTCATCGACTGGCACCCCGAAGTGGTCAACAATTTCGCCATCTTCCTGTCAGGCGAAATGGAGATCGAGGCACGCGGCAGCAATCCGATCGAATATTTCCGCACGGGCGACATATTGCTCGCGGAAGATCGCAAGGGCGAAGGGCATATCGACCGGATGCATGGCGACATTCATCTGGCGCTGATCGTCATGGATACTCAGGCACTTTGGGCATTCAACAAGGGAGAAGGACAATGAGCGATATCGCAGCGCAGCTGGAGCGACTGGAGAATATCCATGCGCTGACCCGGCTCATCAACAGCTACCACCAGACCGCCGACCGGTTCGACTGGGATGGCTGGGCTGAACATTTCACTGATGACGCGACTTTCTACTTCGAACACGGCTTCGGCGAAATGACGGGCCGCGAAGGAATAAAGGAAATCTGCAAGTCCAGCATGGACCCTTTCTACGATCTGATGCAGCACATCATGGTCAATCTGGACTTCGAAATCACTGGCCCCGCCACCGCGACCGGCCGGGCCAATCTGATATTTACCGCCGTATTTGACACAGAAAAGCGCGATAATTTCTATCAGGCAGGCGGGATATACCGCTGGGACTTTAGCAAGACCGACAAGGGCTGGCTGATCGCTAATGCCTATCTCGATTTCGTCTGGAACAATGGCAATGATGCGGATGGCGTCTTCGAATAGGCCCGCTGCGGTGGATCTGGCCCCATGGTGAAATCCGCAGAACGGGTGCTGGAAATACTGGAATTCCTCCGGCAGTCGGGGCCGTCTACCTTCAGCCAGATTTCCGCCGCCCTGGACCTGCCCAAATCATCGACCTCGATGCTGCTGCACTCGCTGGTCAGCAAGGGCTATCTGGCGCTTGATCCGCGCGCCCATCTCTACCGCCCGACCTATCGGGTGGCGTTGCTGGGCGAAGGCATTTCCAGCCGGGCCGTGCTGGACAATCATGCGCTGAGCGACGCGCTGAACGAGTTGCATAAAAACACCGGCATGACGATCGTGGTAGGGGTGCGCAACGGCGCTTATGTGCAATATGTGCATGTGCTCTCAGGCTCGCAGAGCCTCCTGCGCCGCCTGCCGGTGGGCAAGCAGCGCCCCCTGTCCTACAATCCGCTGGGCAAGGTTCTGCTAGCCCAGTGCGGGGACGACGAGGTCCGTCTTGTCATCCGCCACAACAATGCCGCGCGCAACGAAAGCCTGCCAATCGTCCCGGAAGCGCAGCTGTTCCAGCAGGTCACTGCGATCCGCGACCGCGGCTATGCGCTGGACGCCGGGTTTTCCTGGCCCAACGCGATGATTGCGGCGCTGGCGATTCACCCGATCGCCGATTTGCCGCCACTGTCTGTTGCGGCAGGTGGCCTTAAGGAGGATTTCGAACAGCGCGGCGATCAGATCGTCGACGAGCTGGTCAGGACAATGGCGCCCTGGCGAAAATAATGCGGCGGCAGGCTGACGCGCTGACGCAAGGCTGAGCCCGGTCAACCCGCCCGCGCGGCATGCCAGGCCGCTTCCGCAAGGAAGCGGGGTACCATGGTTTCGTCCTGAAAATAGGGATCGCTGCCCTTGCGCCGCGAATAGGCGTAAAGCGCGGCGAGCTTCCAGTTGATCATCGCCAGATACCAGTCGAGCGAGTGAACAGCGATGCCGGTCTGCGCACTGTAATGGGCCGCGAGTTCCTCGCTGGACGGAAAGCCGCGAACCAGGCAGGCCGTTGCGAGATCCTGCACCGGGGTTCTGCATTCGCCTTCGCGTGGCAGTGAGGCGACGACATAGCCCAGGTCGAACAGCGGATCCCCGATCGTCGCCAGTTCCCAGTCCAGCACGGCGGCGATCCGCGGCGTTTCGCCGTGTGCCCACATGACATTGCCGATGCGGCAGTCATTGTGAATCAGCGCGGCTCCGCTCTCCGGTGGGCAATGCGCCTCCAGCCAGGGGAAGATTTCCGCAAATGCCGGATCCAGCGTCCCCGCGCGGTCCCGCACGATGCCTGAAATGCGCGACAGATGGCGCGCATTGAAACCTTCCGGCCGACCAAGGGTCTCCAGCCCCACGCCGCGCCAATCAACCCGGTTGAGGCGAGCGATTACCTCGATCAATTCAAAGCCCACCGCCTGCGCCTGGTCCGGGCTGGAGAAACGCGAGGGCATCCGGGTGGTCACCACCTCGCCGTCGATCAGCCCCATGATGTAGAAAGGCACGTCCAGCACGTCACCGGCTTCTGCCGTGGCGATGATTTCGGGTACGGGCACACCGGTTCCGGCAAGGGCGGACAGAATCCGTGCTTCGCGCAGCACATCGTTCGATCCGGGCGGGAACGGCGGAGGCGGCGGTCGGCGCAGCACCAGCGGGCGCGCCGCGCCGTCAATGCGATAAGTCAGGTTGGAATGGCCATCGCCGATCGGCACCGGGCGCAAATCGCCCGCAACCATCACCCCCCTGTCAGCAAGGAAACCCGCCAGCCCCTTCAACAAGGCATCCGACCAGTCCCAACTGCTCATTGCGTGGAATTCGTTTCAATCAGATGGTCCAGATAGGCCTGATGCCAGTGCGTTTCGAACTGCCCGACACCGGCCATGCCATCGATCTGCGCGCTGCACGCCGCTTCCTGAATTATCGTTCCGATCTTGTCTCCGGTGGGCAGCTTCACCAGTCCGAACCGATCCAGCACCACGGTGGTTTCGCGTCCCTCGACATCCACCAGAACAGCATCAAGCCGGCGCTGGCTCATGTCCGGGTCGTATTTCGCGGTCTGGCGAATGGTGCGGACCGGCACCGTGCGGCCATCGCGGTGAACA
>JAURML010000018.1 GCA_030830695.1 Caenibius sp.
AACAGACCCATGGCTCGATCTTGGCACCGGTGCGGGTTTCCCCGGCCTCGTGATCGCCATGATGCAGCCCGATCGTGATGTGCGGCTGGTCGAATCCCGCAAACGGCGGGTTGAATGGCTGCAGGGCGTGATTGAAGCGCTCGATCTGCGCCGATGCACTGTGCTGGGCGCGCGATTGGAACAGATTCCTTCCTTTTCTGCCAGTGTCATTTCGGGACGCGCGTTTGCGCCCTTGCCACGGCTTCTCAGCATGTCCGCACGCTTTTCCACAAGCGACACGATCTGGCTGTTGCCCAAAGGGCGTTCGGCCAAGCAAGAATTGGAAGAGCTTCCGGTGAGTCGCCGGAAGATGTTTCACGTGAAACAATCGCTGACTGATCCGGAATCCGGAATTCTTGTCAGCGATCCGGACAGAACTGCAACCGCCAAGGCGAGGTAACACCATGATCTGCGTAGCGATTGCGAATCAGAAGGGCGGTGTGGGCAAGACCACCACCGCGATCAACATCGCAACGGCGATGGCCGCGACCGGGTGGAAAACGCTGCTCATCGACCTCGATCCGCAGGGCAATGCATCAACCGGTATTGGCATTCACTCGGCCGATCGTCATCGAACCAGCTACGATCTGCTGGTTGACCAAGTGCCGCTCGCCGAATGCGCTATGCCCATTTCGATTCCGGGCCTTGAAGTGGTCACCGCGACCCAGGATCTGACCGGGGCAGAGGTGGAACTCGTTTCCGTGGAGGATCGCAGCGGCCGCCTGCGCAGTGCATTGTCAGGTCAATCGGCGGGCTACGACATCTGCTTCATTGATTGTCCGCCATCTCTGGGCCTGCTTACGCTTAACGCGCTGGCCGCTGCCGACACGTTACTGGTGCCGCTGCAGTGCGAGTTTTTCGCGCTGGAGGGCCTTAGCCAGTTGTTGCAGACGGTGGAGCGCGTGCAGCAGCGGTTCAACCCCGATCTTGGCATCATCGGCGTGGCTTTGACCATGTTTGACCGGCGCAACAGGCTGACAGACCAGGTCGCGGACGATGTACGCGACTGTTTGGGCCCGCTGGTGTTCGAAGCGGTCATTCCCCGCAATGTGCGCCTGTCCGAGGCGCCCAGCCACGGCCTGCCCGCACTGGTTTATGATCACGCCTGTTCCGGCAGCCGTGCCTATATGGCGCTCGCCCGCGAATTGATCGGGCGTTTGCCTGAAAGAAGGAAAGCCGCATGAGCGAATTGACTGATCCAGCCAAGGCCGGGCAGCTCGCTAAATCCGCGCCAAAGCGCCTTGGGCGGGGGCTGGGCGCGCTGTTGGGCGAGGTGAAGCGGGAAGAGCCGCTGGTGCGACTTAATCCGGGGCCGACAGCGGAACGGACTGCAGGTGATGCGGCGCTGGCAGGTGGCGCTGGCTCCGCGCCTGACGGTCTGGCCATGCTGCCAGTTTCGGCAATCGTGCCGCACCCCGATCAGCCCCGGCGCCATTTCGACGAGGCGGCGCTGGAAGAGCTGGCGGCTTCCATCGCCGCGCGCGGGGTCATTCAGCCAGTCATCGTCCGTCGTCAGGGGAGTGGGCAATATCAGCTCGTCGCGGGCGAACGGCGCTGGCGCGCTGCGCAGAAGGCGCGACTGCATGAAATCCCGGCCCTTGTCCGCGACCTTGCAGAGCGGGACGTGCTGGCGCTGGCTCTGATCGAGAATATCCAGCGCGAAGATCTCAACCCAATCGAGGAGGCGCGCGCCTACCATCGCCTGGCTCAGGTCGAGGGACTGACTCAGGCGGAAATCGCGGAAATCGTTGACAAGTCGCGCAGTCATGTCGCCAATTTCCAGCGTTTGTTGAGCCTGCCCGAAGGGGTGCTGGAGCTGGTCGAGACAGACCAGCTCTCAATGGGACATGCCCGCGCGCTCGTTGGCCATGAAGGTGCCGAAGTGCTGGCCCGCGAGGCCGTGAGGCGTGGCTGGTCGGTGCGCGACATGGAAAGGCGGGCGCGAAAATCGGGCGGGGAGGGCAAGGACAAAGGGCGACGTACCGCGCGCGCGCCGGGCGAGGCAGCGCAGGATGCCGATATCGCAGCCGTCCAGAACCATCTCGAGGAATTTCTCGGTATGGCGGTGCGAATCAATGCCGATGCTGATCCCCGATCGGGCGCGGTAACCATCCGCTATCGCACGCTCGACCAGCTCGACATGATCTGCCAGCGCCTGACCGGCGGAGCGATCTAGGCATTCCTGCGCATATTTCTGCCATTCAGGCGAAAAGCGTGAGTGCAGGAGCATGGAATCATTCTTACAAAATTAACCATGTTTGCGAGCAATCATCGAACGGTCTCTAGGCTCAGGACCCATTGATCAGCGCCAATAGCAGACGGTTGCGGCGATGGAGATGGCGGACATGAAGCTTTGGGCCACCCGATCATCGAACAGACGATGGAATATGCCCACATGCCGAAGGCCGATGTGCTCGCAGCGATAGAAAAAGTCGGTTGAGCGCGACGATCACGTGCGGTGAGAAACTAATTTTTAAACTTCCAGCGCCTAGTTTCTCTCAAATCAAGAAAGGTCTCAGGAAAATGCATGCAGGTGCTCAGCCAAGTATCACTGAAAAGCGCCAAGCCGCACGCAGGCCGGCAAGGCTCACGGTGTCGGCCGTGCACCGAACATTAGGTGAGCTAAGCTTGGTCATGGCGGACATCTCTGCAACCGGTTTTTTGATCTGCGCGAGAAGTGGAATAGAGCCCGGAGACCAAATCTTGTTGGAGATTCCTGCTTTCGGCAGAATTACTGCACTATGCATCTGGATCAGGGGGCAAAAGGCCGGGTTTCTTCTCGAAAAGACTATAGCCAAAGCTGATTTTGAGTATCTAATTGAGCGCATGAGTTCTGATCCGGCGCCCGGCGCCAAGGCTTGTCAGTCAAACGGCCGCGTTCGCACCTCAGATCGAAAGCGCGCCTTGGCCTTTGCAGAGTTGTGCACGCCCGAAGGCTGGGAGAAGGTAAGAGTTAAGGATTTCTCGGGATCAGGCGCTCGCGTAGTTTCCACCCGCTCCATACCGCTTGGTACCGATGTCATTTTCAAGCGAGCAGCGACTTTCCGTGCTGGGAGGGTAGCTTGGTCAAGGGACAATGAAGCTGGGCTGCAATTCTACCGGAAAGACTAGGCTCAGGACTCATTGATCACAGCCAGTAGCAGACGGTTGCAGCGATGGCGATGGCGGAAGGTGTGTGCGCATCGGTCGTATCGGGTTGCGATGCGGCGCCAGTTCTTGATTCTGCCGAACAGGTTCTCGATCTTGTGGCGCTGGCGATAGAGCTGCTTGTCGTAGTGATATTGGACCTTGCGGTTGGCCTTTGGCGGGATGCAGGCGATGATACCCTGGCCGCTAAAGAGCTACAAAAGAAGGGCCAGCAGCATTGCCCGCAGAGCCGACTGCGCCTATTTCCGGTGCGATGGACACCAAGCGCAAGAATCTTCTCATCGTCATCGCTGTTCTCGCCGCGATAGGCCTCTTCCTGCTCTGGCTGCTGCGGGGCGACACGGCAGATCAGCCGATGGACAAGGTCACCGGCACGGACCCGTTCCTGGAAGAGGAATTCGACACCGAAACGATCCCCACCGTCGCGATTGCCGAAACCATCGGCTGGGCCCGGGGCCAGACCCCCAAAGCTGCGCCGGGGTTGCGCGTAACCCGCTTTGCCGAAGGGCTGGATCACCCGCGCACCATGCTGACCCTGCCCAATGGCGATGTCATCGTGGCACTGACCAATTCACCCCCGCGGACCGGGCCGGGCGGTATCACCGGCCTGCTCATGGGCTATTTCCTGGCCAAGGCCGGGACCGGCGAACCCTCGCCTGACAGGCTGGTGCTGCTGCGCGACAGGGATGGCGATGGCCGCGCCGAACAACCGGTCATTCTCAGGGAAGGGCTTCATTCGCCCTCCGGCCTCGCCTGGGCTGACGGGCGGCTTTATGTCGCGAATCATGATGCCCTGCTGTCCTTCCCGTTCGAACCGGGCGCGACCCGGCTGGAAGGTAAACCCGACAAGCTGATGGACCTGCCTGCGGGCGGCGATCACTGGATGCGCAACATCATCCTCAGCCCCGATGGCAAGCATATCTATATCGCCGTCGGATCGGCCACCAATATTGCGGACGAGGGGCTGGAGGTCGAGCAGGGTCGGGCGATGATCTGGGAATATGATGTCAAGGCGAAGAGCCGGCGACCGTTTGCGCTGGGGCTGCGCAACCCAAACGGGCTCGCCTGGAATCCCCTGACGCAGGAATTGTGGACCACGGTGAACGAGCGGGACATGCTCGGCTCCGATCTGGTGCCTGATTACCTCACCAATGTGCCGGTCGGTGCGCATTATGGCTGGCCGTGGGTCTACTGGCGCAAGATCGAGGATGCTCGAGTGAAGTGGACGATGCCCGAATTCCTCACCGAATATGCGCGCAAGCCCGAATATGCGCTCGGCCCGCATGTCGCGGCGCTGGGCCTGGTTTTCGCGGGCGAAGGCCATCGTCTGGGCGGCGGCTTCGGCAATGGCGCTTTCGTCGCGCGCCATGGCTCGTGGAACCGCAAGCCGATGTCAGGCTATGACGTGGTGTTCATTCGCTTTGATGAACGCGGCAATCCCAAAGGCTTGCCGGTACCGGTGCTGACCGGCTTCCTCACCGGCGACGGCAATACGCATGGCCGTCCGACCTGGCTGGCCTGGGACAAGGGCGGGGCGCTTCTGGTCAGCGACGATACGGCGGGGATCATCTGGCGGGTGATCAACCCGCAGGCGCAACCGGGGGCGAAACTGGTGCTGCCCAAATACAAGTCGCTCCCCCCGCAGAAGGAACTGAAGGGCGACCCTGGTGAGGCCTTCAAGCAAGGCTTCAAGTTCTAGGGTTGCGTGGGGCCGGGCCCTGAGCAGCTGCCATCAGCGCATGCGATTGGATTGGCTGATGCAGTTCAGGACGGTGACATCGGACGATCATGCGGGCAGGGTCTGCCCCGCCCGCCCCGCGAGTTCGGTGATATATTGCCAGGCGGTCCGGCCGGATCTGGCGCCGCGCCGCTTGGCCCATTCCAGCGCTTCGCCGTCGTCCCACTCCAGCCCGAATTCATCGGCATAGCCCGCAATGATCGCCAGGTAATCGTCCTGCGTGCAATTGTGAAAGCCGATGGACAAGCCGAACCGGTCCGCCAGCGCCAGCCGATCGTCCACGGCGTCGCGCGGGTTGATCGGATCGTCCTGTTCCGTGCCGTGGCGCGGCACGATCGCCCGGCGGTTGGAAGTGACGGCAAGACGGACATTGGCGGGGCGCGCTTCCACCCCACCTTCCAGCCAGCTGCGCAGCTGGCGCGGCCCGGCGCTGTCATCTTCGGCAAAGCCCAGATCGTCGATATAAGTCAGGAAGTTGCGCTGCTGGCGGCCCAGCTCGCCAAACAAGGTGGCCAGCCCGCCCAGCGCTTCGGCGGCGACCTGCACCAGCGCGATGCCGACCGGGGCGTCTAGTTGCGCGGCGCGCACGCTGGCGCGGATCAGCGCCGATTTGCCCATGCCGCGCGCGCCCCACAGCAGCATGTCATGCGCGGCATGGCCCGCGGCCAGCCGCTGCACATTGTCGACCACCTGCTGCTTCTGCCGGTCCACGCCGCGCAGCAGGGGCAGGGCCGGGGCGGCCAGCGCGGGGATGGCCAGCGCTCCGCGTCCGTCCCAGACATAGGCGGGATGCGCCATCCAGTCGACCGGAGCGGGCGGGGGGCTGATTCGTTCCAGCGCATCGGCGATGCGGGCCAGCGGATCGCCCTGATTCGCGCTCATCGCGTCAGTTCCTCCGCGCTCACCGCATAGAACATCTGCGCCCCGGCGCGCGCGCCTGCCTCAAGTCCCACAGCTTCGGCCACGATCTGGTCCAGGAAATAGGCGGTCGTCACGCGCTTTGCCGGTGCCAGCGCAGGGGCCGCACCCTGATCGACCGCGCGCCGTTCGCGCAGCATCATCCATCCGGCCACCGCCACCGCGCACATGCTGCAGAAGGGCACGCTTCCGGCCAGGCGGTCATCCAGGCTGGCATCGGCCAGCATCCAGTCTGCAATGGCGCTGCATCGCCGGGCCAGCGCGGCGAGCGATGGCGCATCCGTGCGCGCGTCAGCCGCGACATCAGCCAGCAGGGCTTTCAGCACGCCGCCATTGTCCATGCCCAGCTTACGGGTGACAAGGTCCGCCGCCTGAATGCCGTTCGTGCCTTCGTAAATGGGGGGGATGCGCGAATCGCGGAAATGCTGGGCCGCGCCGGTTTCCTCGACAAAGCCCATGCCGCCATGCACCTGAATGCCCATGCTGGTGACTTCCATCGCCGCATCGGTCGCCCAGGCCTTGAGCAGCGGCACCAGCACATCGGCGCGCGCGCCCGCGGCCGCGTTCCCCGCCGTCGCGCGGTCCACCTGGCCCGTGGTGTAATAGAGCAGCGCCCGCGCCGCTTCGGTCAGCGCGCGCATCCGCACCAGCATGCGGCGCACATCGGGATGTTCGATAATCGCGACCGGATCCTTGCTGGTCGCCCCCGCGCGTGGTGACTGGATCCGCTCTGCCGCAAAGGCCAGTGCCTGCTGCAGCGCGCGCTCGGCAATCTGGACGCCCTGATTGCCGACATTGATCCGCGCATTGTTCATCATCGTGAACATGGCGCGCAGCCCTTCATTTTCCCGGCCGACCAGCTCGCCAATGCATTGTCCGTTCTCGCCAAAGCTCATCACGCAGGTGGGTGAGGCATGAATGCCCAGCTTCTTCTCAATCGCGATGCATTTGAGATCGTTGCGCGCGCCCGGTTCACCATCCGGACCGACGAGATATTTGGGCACGATGAACAGGGAAATGCCGCGGCTGCCCTCAGGCGCACCGGGAATGCGCGCCAGCACCAGATGAATGATGTTGCCGGTCAGATCATGCTCACCCCAGGTGATGAAGATCTTCTGGCCGGAAATGTTGAATTTTCCGGCATGTTCGCCCTGCCCGATCGGGGTGGCCATGGTGCGCAGCGCGCCCAGATCGCTGCCTGCCTGCGGTTCAGTGAGATTCATGGTGCCGGACCATTCGCCGCTCACCAGCCGGGGCAGATACATGTCCTTTTGCGCCGCGCTGGCATGCTTTTCCAGCGCCTCGATCGCGCCGGTCGTCAGCAGCGGAAGGAGGGTGAAGGCTATATTGGCCGCGCCCAGATTTTCCAGCACATTACTGCCCAGCGTGAATGGCAGGCCTTGCCCGCCATGCTGCGAAGGCGGCACCACCGTGTTCCAGCCCTGTTCGACATAGGCCGCATAAGCCTCGGCAAAACCCGGGGGCAGACGGATCACCCCGTCAGCCAGCTGTGCGCCCTGCTGGTCGCCAATGCGGTTGAGTGGAGCCCATTCACCGGTGGCAAAGGCACCCGCGCCATCTGCAATCGCTTCCACCATGTCCGCGGTTGCGGCGGAGAAACGTTCCAATCCGGCCAGCTCGTCAATGCCGGCGGCCACGCGCATGGCAAGCAACTGGTCATCAACTGCGGGTCTGAACTGGGTCATGTTGCTTTTCCTTGGCGATTTGCTTTGCACCCTATAGCGCATGCGGCATGAGCGACAAGCAGCCCGCACAGGTCCAGTGTGCCGATGACGGTGCCATTGCGCGCGCCGCGCAAGTGCTGCGCACAGGCGGACTGGTCGCTGTGCCGACGGAAACGGTCTATGGACTGGCCGCGCGGGCAGACTGCACGGATGCGGTGGCGGCGATCTATGCCGCCAAGGGGCGCCCCGATTTCAACCCGCTGATCGTCCATGTAGCAGACGTGGAGCAGGCGCGTGAACTGGCCCTGTTCGACGACAGGGCGGAATTGCTCGCGCGCCATTTCTGGCCAGGCCCGCTCACGCTTGTCCTGCCGCTACGCGCCGCTGCAAGGCTTGCCCCGGCGGTGACCGCAGGCCTGCCGACAATCGCGCTGCGCATGCCCGCTCATCCGGTGATGCGCGCGCTTCTGTACGAAGCGGGCATTCCACTGGCCGCGCCTTCGGCCAATCGCAGCGGCGCGGTCAGCCCGACCACTGCCGCACATGTTGTGCGCTCGCTCGGCGATGCGGTGCCCCTGATCCTTGACGGCGGGCCCTGCGCGCGCGGCGTTGAATCGACCATCGTTGCGTTGCGGGCCAATGGCGAATGGGAACTGCTGCGCCCCGGCCCGGTCAGCGCGGCCGAAATCGGCACCCTTTTGGGTGATGCCGCACCGGGCGGCAATGACATGATCGAGGCGCCGGGCCAGCTGGCCAGCCATTACGCGCCGGGCAAGCCGGTTCGTCTCAACGCGCTGCAGGCCGCGCCGGACGAATTCATGATCGGGTTTGGCGCGACCGGCGGGGATTGCACCCTGTCCGCGCGCGGCGATCTGGCTGAGGCAGCGGCGCGGCTTTACGCCTGTCTTCACGACGCCGCATCCTCTGCAAAGGCGCGCGTCGCAATTGCGGCAGTGCCGGAAACCGGCCTTGGCGTGGCGATCAATGACCGGTTGCGGCGCGCTGCCGCCTGAAACGAAAAGGGCCGCCCCGCAGGGCGGCCCGGGCCGGGTGTCGGTCTGATGCAAATCAGGCCGTTTCGGCGCTTTCGTAATATTTCGGCGCATGTTCGTTCAGCACGTCCAGGATCTTCTGGAGCGCGGCCGGTTCGTCCGTCTTTTCCATCGCGGCAAGTTCGCGCGCCAGCCTACTGGATGCGGCTTCGAAGATCTGCCGTTCGGAATAGCTCTGCTCGGGCTGGTCATCGGGACGGAACAGGTCGCGCGTGACTTCCGCGATCGAAACCAGATCGCCGGAATTGATCTTCGCTTCATATTCCTGGGCGCGACGCGACCACATGGTGCGCTTGACCTTGGGCTTGCCCTTGAGCGTTTCCATGGCTTCCTTCAGCGTCTTGTCACTGGACAGCTTGCGCATGCCAATCGATTCGACCTTGTTGACCGGAACCCGCAGCGTCATCCGTTCCTTCTCGAAACGAAGTACATAGAGATCCAGCTGCATGCCCGCAATTTCCTGGCTCTGCAGTTCGATCACGCGGCCAACGCCATGCTTGGGATAAACAACATAATCACCAACATCGAAGGCGGGTGCCTTGTCTGCCATGTAACGACCTTTCCTTCTGGCAGCACCCGTTTTTGCAGAGAGGCGTAGCGGCGACCGTGCCAGTCGGACACGGTCGATAGTCTACTATCCAGTCTGCTGGGGTCCCTGCCTGTCTCTATTCACACGCTGCCCGGCAGAGAATCTGCCCGGGAGTGAGCGACTGTATAGCGGAATTGCGCGAAAAAAGCCAGCCCCGGCGATTCGCAGGCGAATCCCGGTCTGAAACGGCATGGCATAGCGATGATCGCAGGCGGTGCGACCACACCGCCCGGCGCGTGATCAGTCGCCTTCGCCGGGTTCGGGCGAGAAGAACTTCTCGAACTTTCCGTCCTGGCCCTTGTACTCGTCAGCATCGGCCGGCGAATCCTTCTTGGTGGTCAGGTTGGGCCATTCTGCCGAATATTTGGCGTTCAGCTCAAGCCATTGCTCCAGCCCCGATTCGGTATCGGGCAGGATCGCTTCGGCCGGGCATTCCGGTTCGCACACACCGCAGTCGATGCATTCGCTGGGATTGATCACCAGCATGTTTTCGCCTTCGTAAAAGCAATCGACCGGGCAGACCTCGACGCAATCCATATATTTGCAGCGAATGCATGCGTCGGTGACAACATAGGTCATGGGTGGTGTTTCCCTCCAGGCAATGGTTCTTCTGCCGGTGCTATGGCGAAGTTCGCCCGCCCGTCAAGCACCCGATAGCAGCTTTGCGCTTCCGTCGCCGGGCCGCGCCGGGCCGGCAGCGTCACGATCTCGATCACGCGCACTCCGCCGTGCAGCGGCAGGGTCAGCACATCCCCGGCATTTACCGCTGCGCTCACTCGGTCGACCCGCTGCCCGTTAAGCCGCATGTGGCCCTCGCCGATCCAGCGCTGGGCGATGGCGCGCGTCTTTGCAAAGCGCAGGAAACACAGCAGCTTGTCGATCCGCATCGCGCGGCCTAGCGCATCAGCCCGGCGAGCGCGGCAAAGGCGCTGCCTTCCACGGGGACTGATCTTGCAGGCGGCGGCGTCCGGCCCTTGCGCTGGGGCCGCCACTCCCACAGCTCCGGCGCGGGCGGCCCGAAAGCGCCCGCAGCCAGAACCCGCGCGGGGCGCTGGCGAAAGCCTGCCTCGCGCAGCAGCAGCGCGAAGGAGGCGGGCGCAAGCCCCATTGAAGTCGCCAGCGCCGGATCAATCGCGAAGCGGCGGCTTTTCGCGGCCTCGCGCCCGGCATGTGCCGCGCGCAGCAGCTTTTCGGCCATGTCGACCCGGATCGCCTGCCTGCCCAGTTTGCGGTATCCGGCAGGAGGTGCCTTGCGCGCGGCGATCACCGGCTCCATCGTATCGTGCAGCGGTCTGCGATCCAGCCCGATTTCGGACATTATTCGCCGCGCCGCGGGCTTGAGCAGCGCGGGAACGAAAATATCCAGCGCGCCAATCATGACGCCAAGCCGCTTGAGCAAGCTGCGCCGGTCAGGCGGAAGGCGATCGAGGCTCACCCGTTCGCGCGCGATCACCCCATTCGCATCGGTCAGCGCCAGCAGCAGGGCGCGCAGGTCCGGACCGCTATCCAGATCCTGCGCGGCGGCCGCGATCCGGTGCAGCGCCGCGATGGGCGCCAGCTGGCGCTCCAGCCAGAGTTCTATGGCCTGCGTCAGGCTGGCCCGGTGTGCGGCGGCCAGCGGTGCCATCTCGGGGGCGAGTTCGATCCGTGGCGCGCTGCGCAGGCGCCCGGGCCGCAGCATCGCCACAGCCTGTCCGGCGCGGCAGATTTGCCCCTTCTCGATCGCCAGTTCGCCCAGTTCGCTGGCGATCATGGCTTCGGCCTTCTGCGCCAGGAGCTGGGGCATATGTTTTTCGGCTGCCGCCAGCAGCAGCTTGCGGTCCGCATGTCTGGCCTCCGCATCGACGACGAAACGGAACCCTTCGAGGTGACCGATTGCCTGTCCTTCGACGTTGACCGTGCCGTCATCGCCCAGCGTGACGCGCAGCAGGCCCGCATCCTTGCCCATGCTTTTCATCAGCACCGCACTGCGGCGGTTGACAAACCGTTCGGTCAACCGGCCGTGCAGTGCATCGGACAGGCGCGCCTCTGCCGCGCGCGCGCGCTCCGCCATTTCCTCGCGCGCCATGATCCAGTCGGGCCGCTGTGCGATATAGGCCCAGCTGCGGATCGCCGCGATCCGCCCCTGCAGCGTGTCGATATCGCCAGCAGGATTGTCGAGTTCCGCAATCCGGGCGGAAGCGAACCCGACATCGAGCGGGCCGCTGCGCAGGTCCTGCCACAGCCGGGCGACAAAGCGGGCGTGCGTTTCCGCCTCGTGCTGGCGGAAGTCCGGCAGAGAACAGACATCCCAGAAGCGCGCAACCTGTTCAGGCCGGTTGACGCTGGCTGCGATGTCGCTGTCTTCCGCCAGACGCTTGAGCACCGCAAGATCGATTGCTTCGGGAGCGGGCGAGAGCGCCGGGTCGTCCGGCTTTTCTTCAAGATCGGCGATCAGCGTCGCCAGATCGTCGCAGCGCGGATCGCCGTCGCGCCAGTAGAGGCGTGTCAGCGGGGCAAAGCGATGCTTCTCGATCGCATGGACTTCTTCATCCGTGAAGGCGGTGGGGGCGCCCTTGCCGCCTGCCAGCGTGCCGAAGGTGCCGTCCTGCTGATGCCGTCCTGCACGACCGGCGATCTGGGCCATTTCGGCATGTGTCAGCCGCCGCTGGCGCACGCCGTCGAATTTGCTCAATCCGGCGAAGGCGACATGAGTGACGTCAAGGTTGAGGCCCATGCCGATCGCATCGGTGGCGACGATATAATCCACCTCGCGCGACTGGAACAGATCGACCTGCGCGTTGCGTGTCTGCGGGCTGAGAGCACCCATTACCACTGCCGCCCCGCCCCTGAAACGGCGCAGCATTTCCGCCACCGCATAGACCTGCTCGGCAGAAAAGGCGACAATGGCGCTGCGCGGCGGCAGACGGGAGAGCTTGGCGGCGCCCGCATGCCGGAGAGTGGAGAAGCGGGGGCGGCTGACGATTTCCGCTTCCGGCACCAGCGCCCGGACCATCGGCTCCAGCGTGGCGGAACCCAGGATCATCGTCTCTTCGCGGCCCCGTGCATTGAGCAGCCGGTCTGTGAAGATATGCCCGCGCTCGCGATCAGCGGCCAGCTGCGCTTCGTCGAGCGCCACGAAAGCGCGATCACCGCCATCCCTTGGCATCGCTTCCACCGTGCACAGCAACCAGCGCGCATTGGGTGGCTCGATCCGCTCCTCGCCGGTGATGAGCGCGACCTGGCCGTCGCCCTTGATCGCGCGCACCCGGTCATACACCTCCCGCGCGAGCAGGCGCAGTGGAAAACCGATCGCGCCGCTGGAATGAGCGCACAGCCGTTCGATTGCCAGATGGGTCTTGCCGGTGTTGGTGGGGCCGAGCACGGCCTTGACGGTCGAGGACGGGAAAGAGGGCGGTCGAAGGCGGCTCACGCCGTCAATCTGGCCCGCTCCGTGGCACTGTGCAAGCACATGCTCCCGCGATATCCGCCATGGCGTCGCAACTGGCCGCGCCGCAGACTCGCTTTACCGCTCTTAGCTGAAGATTAACTTTGTCTGGTTTAGGATTTCCGCCAGAGAGCCAGCGGGACCGGGTCGCGGTCCTGCGCCTGGCTGGGCGGCCATTCAGGAGGGGCGCGCTTGTTCAGATCGCGCGAGATTTTCGGGGCCGGACAATTCTTCGGCGAAAGCGGCGGTTCCTACGCGGAAACTGTCGCGCTTTCGCGCGGGCAGATACTCAATCAGGCGCAGCGCGCCGTGCAGACCCGTCAGCGGTCCCGGCGCGAACGCCTCGCGGAATGGCGCGAGCGCTTGTACAGTCAGGTTGAAGCCATCGATTTCGCACCCGACCTTGCCCAGGATATCGGTAGCGCGCGGTGGTTTCGCGGGTTGGGCACATTGCTGGGGCTGACCGCCTTCAGCTTGGCCCTGTGGCCCGATTTTGCTCCGCTCGAGGCCGCGCCCGCCATGCATATCGACGAGGGTGCGCGGGACGAATTCCGCAGCCAGATGATCCTGCCACTGGCGTTGGGCGCGGACAGCGGACGCCACATGGGCGCCACCGCTGCGGTTGTGCCATTGAAATCCGCGCCGGAACGCCCGCGGATCGAAATGGTGGCAACGCTGGCCCAGGGCGACAGCTTCGGGCGCATGTTGCAGCGCGCTGGGATAGGTGCCGGGGATGCCGCGCGAGTGAGCGAGATGGTGGCGGGCACCGTTCCGCTCAGCGAAATTCCCGCCGGCACCCGCATCGACATCGTGCTTGGCCGCCGCGAGGCAAGCGGCCAGCCGCGCCCGCTGGATTCGCTTTCCTTCCGCGCGCGTTTCGATCTGGAACTGGCGCTTAACCGGCGTGACGGGCGGCTGGTGCTTGATCCGCAGCCGATCCGGGTGGACGCAACGCCGCTGCGCATTCGCGGTGTCGTGGGGTCGAGCCTTTATCGCGCCGCGCGCAATGCCGGCGCTCCGCCCAAGGCGGTGCAGCAATATCTGCGCGCGCTGGGCGAACAGCTGGACCTGGAAAGCGCCCTGGGCGCATCCGACACTTTTGACCTTATCGTTGCCTACAAGCGCGCGGAAACCGGCGAAACCGAACTGGGCGATCTGCTCTATGCCGGGGTCGACCGGGGCGGCAAGCCGAAGGTGCAGCTGATGCGCTGGGGCCGCGAGGGCCGCTTTTTCGAGGCGTCGGGCGTGGGCGAAACCCGCAGCGGGCTGTTCTCGCCGGTCAATGGCCGGATCACCTCCGGCTTCGGGATGCGCCGCCATCCGATTCTCGGTTACAATCGCATGCACAAGGGGCTGGATTTCAAGGCTGCCTATGGCGCGCCGATCTACGCGGTCAGCGATGGCCGGGTTGAATTTGCCGGGCGCCATGGCGGGCATGGCAATTTCGTGAAGCTCAATCATGGCGGGGGTCTGGCCACGGGCTACGCACATATGAGCCGGATCGCGGTGTCGCCGGGCACCAGCGTGCGGCGCGGGCAGGTGATCGGCTATGTCGGTTCCACCGGCCTCTCCACCGGGCCACATCTGCATTATGAAATGTATCGCAACGGGGCGACGATCAACCCCGCCGGGGTGCAGTTCACCACGCGCGCGCAGCTAAGCGGGGAAGAGCTGGCCCGTTTCAAGGCGCAGCTGGCAACGCTGAAGCAGGTGGAGCCTGGCGCCGCGCTGGCCAGCCTGGCGCCAGGCGCCGCGGCCGCGGCGGAGCCCGCCCGCGAGATTGACCGGATTGATCGGCCGCAGCGCCTGCCTTGAGCGTGACGGATTGATGCCCTGCCGATTTTCCGGCAGGGAACGGACATGATCGCTTCCTATCCCGCTCTGCGCATGCGCCGCAGCCGCAGTTCCGGCTGGAGCCGGGCATTGCACCGCGAAACCGTGCTGACCCCGGCCGATCTCATCTGGCCGCTGTTCGTGACCGAAGGCGCAGGAGTGGAAGAGCCGGTCGTATCACTGCCCGGCGTGTCGCGCTGGTCCGTCGATCTGGTGGCAGAGCGCGCGCGCGAAGCGCTGGCGCTGGGTATTCCCTGTCTCGCGCTCTTTCCCAACACGCAGCCGGATCGCCGCAGCGATGACGGGATGGAGGCGCTGAATCCCGACAATCTGATGTGCCGCGCGATCCGCGCGATCAAGCACGCCTGCGGGGATGCGATCGGCGTGCTGACCGATGTCGCGCTTGATCCCTACACCGCGCATGGCCAGGACGGGCTGCTGGATGAAACCGGCTATGTCGTCAATGATGCCACGGTGGACATGCTGATCGGGCAAAGCCTTAACCAGGCGGCGGCTGGCGCTGACATCATTGCTCCGTCGGACATGATGGATGGCCGGATCGGCGCGATTCGCGAGGCGCTTGAGGAAGAAGGCCACGCGAGTGTCCAGATCATGAGCTATGCGGCCAAATATGCTTCCGCCTTCTATGGGCCGTTCCGCGATGCCGTGGGTTCGGGCGGTCTGCTCAAAGGCGACAAGAAGACCTATCAGATGGAACCGGCCAACGGCGAAGAGGCGCTGCGCGAGGTTGCGCTGGATATTGCAGAGGGGGCGGACAGTGTGATGGTCAAACCCGGCCTGCCCTATCTCGACATCGTGCGTCGGGTGAAGGAGCGCTTCGAAGTGCCGGTTTTCGCCTACCAGGTCAGCGGCGAATACGCGATGATCGAGGCCGCCGTGGCTGCCGGCGCGGGGGATCGCGAGGCGCTGGTGCTCGAAACGCTTACCTCGTTCAAGCGCGCTGGCTGCTCGGGTGTGCTGACCTATCACGCGCCTCTGGCCGCAAAACTGCTCGGAGCCTGAATCATGTCTGCCTCTCCCCCCGGAACCACGATCTTGCCCGTCTATGGCAAGACCCCGCGCATTCACGACAGCGCCTTTATCGCCCCGGGATGCAGGATCATGGGCGATGTCGAAATCGGCCCAGACGTGAGCATCTGGTACAATTGCGTAATCAGGGGCGACATCAACCGGATCGTGGTCGGCGCGCGCAGCAATATCCAGGACGGTACAGTCGTGCATTGCGACAAGCCGAAACCGAACCGGCCCGAGGGCCATCCCACGATCATCGGCGAAGATGTGCTGATTGGCCATATGGCGATGGTGCATGGCTGCACGCTGCACGATCGCGCCTTCATTGGCCTCGGCTCCATCATCATGGACGGATGCGTGGTGGAAAGCGACGGGATGCTGGCAGCCGGGGCCATGCTCTCGCCCGGCAAGCGCATCGCATCGCGCCAACTGTGGATGGGCCGCCCGGCCAAATATGCGCGCGATCTGACTGATACGGCCCTGGCTGACATGCAGGCCGGCGTTGCAGGCTATGTCGAAAACGGCCGGATTCATCGCGCGGCGGTGGATGGCGCGGCCCAGGGCTGAATTTCCGCCCGCCCGGGCAATACTCGCGCTGGCCGATGCTGACGGGCGGCTGGCGCTGCGCGTCACCCCCGGCGCACGGGTGGAAGGGATCGCGATTGACGGTGACCGGCTCGTCGTAAAGGTCCGGGCGAAGCCCAAGGACGGGGAGGCTAACGCGGCGGTGCTCGAAATCCTGATTACCGCGCTGGGGCTCGCGACGTCACGACTGCACATGTTGCGCGGCGCGACTGGCCGCGACAAGCTGGTCAGGATCGATCGCTAACCCGTCCCTGCCGGACAATATGCGCAGCGAATGCGGCAAGGGCCAAGGTGAGTGCTGCCGCGAGCCAGAGCGGATTTTCAAGATAGCTGACGCTGAGGATCGCCCCCGCCACTCCGCCCAGGGCCAGACTGCTCCACAGGGCGAGTGACGCGCCCCAGCCTGCGGCCAGACGTTTCCCCGCCAGCCTGGCGCCAAGCGCCTGTCCCAGGCGGACCAGCGCGCCGGTCATGTAGGTAAGCCCGACCGCAACCTCGCCATCGCGCCGGAATGTATTGTTGAGCACGCCCATCGCCAGCACCATCGGGAGAAGGGATGCTGTCGTCAGCCCTTCCCAGCGCAGCTGCGCAGCAACCAGCAACAGGGCGCCGCTGCTGCCCAGAACCGCCGGTTTCCTCCAGCCCCCACTGGCTTCGGCCAGCAGTGCGCCGCCCGCCACCCCCGCAACAAAGCCGATGATGATGAGCGCGGGGATCAGTGCGCCATGCGGGTCAATCGCCAGGTCAACCGCCAGCCGGGTGGTGTTGCCGGACATGAAGGAGACGAAATAGCCATCCGCCGAGAGGAATCCGACCGCATCGACAAATCCGGCCAGCGCCGCAGCGAGCAGCGCAATCGTCTGGCGCGAACGGTCAAGCTGTTCCATCGAACGCCGAGCCTAGCCCCGGTTGGCGCTTTTGGGAACGGAGCAATCAGTCGCGGGCCATGCCCATTGCCAGCTGCGACAGGATTTTGGCCAAGGCATCGCCCAGTTCGCGGCTTTCCGGCCCGCAATCCGCAATGGCGCGCTGCATGGCTTCGGCCCATTGCGCCGCGGCCTTCTGCGAAATCGCAAAGCCGCCGTGCGCGCTCATCATGCATTTCCCGGGATTTTGCTCGAACCAGTCGCGCGGGCCACCAGACCAGCCCGCCAGGAAACTGGCCAGCGATTCGCGCATTGGCGCCAGATCGGGCGCATGCATGGCCCGCAATTCGGCATAGGCGGGCTCGCTGTCCATCAGGTCATAGAAACGATTGACCACGCGCCGGATCGTGTCGTGGCCGCCCATCGCTTCGAAAGCGGTTTTCGTTTCATTTGCCTGACTGGCCATCGCCTGCACAACTCCCGCGCGGTTTCATCCAGACCTGCATATGGCCCCAATGCGAGGCCAGCACCTTGATCCAGCGCAAGCTTCCTGCCCTTGATATGAAACCAAAATAATGTTGTAAATCAATAGTTTAGATCTGGTTCAGGCTCATTCAGCCCTCACCGTCGCCGTCACTGTCCCTGCTTTCTCCGGCGGGGGCCTGAGGCTTTCTGGATGCTGCCTTCCCGCTGGCGGGTTTCTTGCGTGCCTTGGCCCTTGCCACCTTGGGCGCGGCCGGTGTCAGTTCGAAGGCCAGCTTTTCGTCCTTCAGGCTGACATGAACCTCGCCGCCATTGGCAAGCTTGCCGAACAGCAGCTCCTCCGCCAGCGGCTGCTTGACCTTTTCCTGGATCAGGCGGCCCATCGGCCGGGCGCCGTAGAGCTTGTCATAGCCGCGTTTGGCCAGCCAGCCGCGCGCGTCGCCATCGAACTGGATATGCACGTTCTGTTCGGCCAGCTGCAGTTCGAGTTCGAGGATGAACTTGTCGACCACGCGGCTGACCACTTCCGTGCCGAGATAGGAAAAGGGCACAATCGCATCCAGCCGGTTGCGGAATTCGGGGGTGAACATGCGCTTGACCGCTTCTTCGCCCGCGTCTTCCTTGGACACATCGCCAAAGCCGATACCCTGGCGTGCCATGTCGCTGGCCCCGGCATTGGTGGTCATGATCAGCACGACATTGCGGAAGTCCACGGTCTTGCCGTGATGATCGGTCAGCCGCCCGTTATCCATCACCTGCAACAGGATGTTGAACAGGTCGGGATGCGCCTTCTCGATTTCGTCCAGCAGCAGCACGCAATGCGGCTGCTGGTCCACCGCGTCAGTCAGCAACCCGCCCTGATCGTAGCCGACATAGCCGGGAGGCGCGCCGATCAACCGCGAGACGCTGTGCCGTTCCATATATTCGGACATGTCGAAGCGCTGCAACGGAATGCCCATGATGCTGGCCAGCTGACGCGCGACTTCGGTCTTGCCGACGCCGGTCGGGCCGGAAAACAGGAAATTGCCGATCGGCTTGTCCGGATCGCGCAGCCCAGCGCGGCTCAGCTTCATCGCGCTTGACAGCACCTCGATCGCCTTGTCCTGTCCGAAGACCACCCGCTTGAGATCGCGGTCGAGATTTTCGAGTGCCTTCTTGTCGTCCGAACTGACCGATTTGGGCGGGATGCGGGCCATGGTGGCGATCACCGCCTCGATCTCGCGCGCGGTGATCGTCTTGCGGCGCTTGCTGGGCGGGACCAGCATCTGCATTGCGCCCACTTCGTCAATCACGTCAATCGCCTTGTCGGGCAATTTGCGGTCATTGATGTAGCGCGCGGACAGCTCAACCGCCGTCTTGATCGCATCGGGGGTGTACTTGACCTTGTGGTGTTCTTCAAAAGCCGAGCGCAGCCCCTTGAGAATCTTGACCGTATCCTCGATCGTCGGCTCGTTCACGTCGATCTTCTGGAAGCGGCGCAACAGGGCGCGGTCCTTTTCGAAGTGATTGCGGAACTCCTTGTAAGTCGTGGAGCCGATGCACCGGATCGCGCCGCTGGAAAGCGCGGGCTTGAGCAGGTTGGAGGCGTCCATCGCCCCGCCACTGGTCGCCCCGGCGCCGATCACCGTGTGAATTTCGTCAATGAACAAAATGGCTTCCGGCATCTTCTCAAGCTCGGACACGACCTGCTTGAGCCGTTCCTCGAAGTCGCCGCGATAGCGTGTACCGGCCAGCAGGCTGCCCATGTCGAGCGAATAGATCACCGCATCCTCGAGCACTTCGGGAACATCGCCTTCCACGATCTTGCGCGCCAGCCCCTCCGCGATTGCCGTCTTGCCCACGCCCGGATCGCCCACATAGAGCGGGTTGTTCTTGGAACGGCGGCACAGAATCTGGATGGTCCGGTCCACCTCGGGCCCGCGCCCGATCAGCGGATCGACCTTTCCGGCCAGCGCCTTTTCGTTGAGGTTGACGCAGAACTGGTCAAGTGCGGTTTCCTTGCCCGAAGGCTTGCTTTCGCCCTTTTCCTCCGGCTGCGCGCTTTCTTCCGCGCCGCTCGGCGTGTGGCTTTCGATCTGGCGCCCGCCCTTGCCGATGCCATGGCTGATGTAGCTGACCGCATCGAGCCTGCTCATATCCTGCTGCTGCAGGAAATAGACGGCATAGCTGTCGCGCTCCGAAAACAGGGCGACCAGCACATTGGCGCCGGTCACCGTGTCCTTGCCCGATGACTGGACATGCAGGATGGCACGCTGGATCACGCGCTGGAACCCCGCGGTCGGCTGCGGATCGGCCTTGTCCTCGGTCTTGAGTGACTGATATTCCTGATCGAGATATTGCTTCACCACCTCGCTCAGATCGCCCAGATCGACGCCACAGGCGCTCATCACCTCGGCCGCGTCAGGGTCTTCGATCAGCGCCAGCAGCAGATGTTCCAGCGTCGCATATTCGTGCCGCCGGTCCGAAGCATTGGCGAGCGCCGAGTGAAGCGTCTTTTCAAGATTCGCGGCAAAGCTTGGCATTCACTTGTCCTTGTTGGGCAGGGCATGGTCGGCACTGCCAATGCAATATGGAATGATAAAATTAACCAACCCTATATGGCCCCGTGCGGCAAAAAAGGGAGGGGGCGTATGCATCAGCTGTCCGTTCGGGGCCTGAACAGCGCGTCGGCCGCGTGGCGATGGGCGGCGGCCTTAAGCCGGTGCGATTCGACCCGGGCGATTTCGGCTTCGAGCAAGGAAATCCGCACATCCAGTTCGTCCAGCGAATAGCTGTCCAGACTCTCGGCAGAGAGTTTTTCGGCGGCATCGCCACGCTGCCGGGGGCGATCATCATCTTCCATTGCGACGCAGCATTCCGTTTCTGCGCCTTGCTGTCAATGGCCGGGCCGCTATATCCCCACCGGGCTCAGGGCAAGGCGGTGATGGCGATGGCGCTTCCGGACATGATGACGGCGGTCAATTTCGACGCGCCGGGCGGGCCCGAAGTGCTGCATCCGGTGCGCCTTGCGGTGCCCCGGCCCGGCCCTGGCGAACTGCTTGTCAAGGTCGCCTGCGCCGGGGTCAACCGGCCCGACGCGGTCCAGCGGCAGGGCCATTATCCGCCGCCGCCGGGCGCTTCGCCGGTGCCGGGCCTGGAAATATCAGGCGAAGTGGTGATGCTGGGCGAAGGGGTTGATCCTGTGCTGCTTGGCCAGCGGGTCTGCGCGCTGGTTTCAGGCGGTGGCTATGCTGAATATTGCCTCGCCCGGGCCGGTCACTGTCTGCCCGTTCCCCGCGGGCTGGCCATGGACGAGGCAGCAGCCCTGCCCGAAACCCTTTTTACCGTGTGGCACAATGTGTTCGAACGCGGCTGGGCATGCGAGGGCGAGACGCTGCTGGTTCATGGCGGCACCAGCGGTATCGGGACCATGGCGATCATGCTCGGCCACCTGTTCGGGCTGAAGGTTATCGTCACTTGCGGGTCGGATGAAAAATGCGCTGCAGCGCTGGCGATCGGCGCGGCACATGCGATCAATTACCGGACCGGCGATTTCGTTTCCGAAGTTGCCCGGATCACTGCCGGTGCCGGGGTGCAGATCGTGCTGGACATGGTGTCGGGCGATTATGTCGCGCGCAATCTCAAATGCCTGGCGGACGATGGCCGCCATGTCACCATCGCCGTGCAGGGCGGGACAAGGGCGGAAATCAACATGGCGCAGGTGATGATGCGCCGCCTGACGCTGACCGGATCGACGCTGCGCCCGCGCTCCGACACGTTCAAGGCACTGCTCGCGCAGGAAATCGCGCGCGAGGTCTGGCCATTGGTGGAGTCGGGCGAATTGCGCCCGGTCATGGACCGCGCCTTTCCGCTGGCGGAGGCTGCGGCCGCGCATGCCAGGATGGAGGCGGGGAGCCATGTCGGCAAGATTGTGCTGCGTGTCTGAGCCTTCACAAAAGGGTCACAAATCTGTGAAGCGCACGTAACATTGAACTGTCATTGACGCCCTGTCATGGGGGTTGAACCGATTATCGAGCGCAAGCGGAATGAACGGTCGGTCTTTTCCGGCCTCGTTCCCGACCTGTCCAGGCCGCCCACGCGCGCAGAGCCGGGGCCGGATCATCGCCGCCGCTTCCGCACCATCTGGATCTCAGATGTTCATCTGGGCACGCGCGGCTGCAATGCCGACATGCTGATCGATTTTCTCGACAGCGTGGACAGCGAGGTGATGTATCTGGTGGGTGACATTATCGATGGCTGGCGCCTGAAGAAGAAATTCTACTGGCCTGCCGCGCATAATGACATCGTCTGGCGCATTTTGAAGCGGGCCAAGCGTGGCACGCGGATTGTCTATATTCCCGGCAATCACGACGAAATGTTCCGCCAGTTCACGGGCCTGAATTTCGGCGGGGTCGAAATCCGCCGGGCCGCGTTCCACACCACGGCTGACGGGCGCCGCCTGATGGTGCTGCATGGCGATGAATTCGACACGGTCATGCTGGCGCACCGTTGGCTCGCCTTCGTGGGCGATGCCGCCTATCACCTGCTGATGGGGCTCAATCGCTGGGTCAATGTGATCCGCAACCGGTTCGATCTGCCCTATTGGTCGCTCAGCAAGATGGCCAAGCACAAGGTCAAGAACGCGGTCGAATTCATCTCCCGCTATGAGGAGGTCGTTTCCCGCGCCGCAGCTGAACGCGGGGTCGACGGGGTGGTCTGCGGCCATATCCATACCGCCGAAATCCGTGAGTTTGACGGCATTGAATATTACAATGACGGTGACTGGGTGGAAGGCTGCACCGCACTGGTCGAACATTTCGACGGACGCATGGAGGTGCTGCACTGGGCCGATGAAATGCGGCGCCGTGACGAAGCGCAAGCCGCGCGGGCCGCAGCGGAACCCCCACCCGTGATGGCCGGCCCGGCGTGAGCGGGCTGGCCATCGCACTGGTGACGGATGCCTGTAGCCCGCAGGTCAACGGGGTGGTACGCACGCTGACCGCGGTCACTTCCATCCTTAAAGCATGGGGGCATCGGGTCACGATCATTTCGCCTGATCAGTATCGCTCGCTCCCTTGCCCGAGCTACCCGGAAATCCGCCTCGCGCTGACCGGACGCAATACGGTGGGGCGCAGGCTCGACGCGCTTTCCCCCGATGCGATTCACATTGCCACGGAGGGGCCGCTCGGCCTTGCCGCGCGCCGTTACTGCCTCGCGCGCGGGCTTGCCTTCACCACTGCCTATCATACGCAGTTCCCCGATTATCTGGCTCGCCGCACTGGCCTGCCAGCAGCAACCTTCTGGCCCTATATCCGCTGGTTCCACCGGCCGGCGCGCGGCATCATGGTGGCGACAGACACGGTCCGGGCGCAATTGCGCGCGCAGGGGCTGGTCAATCTGCGACACTGGAGCCGGGGCGTCGACCTGTCCGCTTTCTCGCCGCTGACCGAACCGCCCGAACTGTTCCTCAACCTGCCGCGCCCGATTCAGCTCTATGTCGGGCGGGTCGCGGTGGAAAAGAATGTTGAGGCGTTTCTCGAATCGCGTCATCCAGGCTCCAAGGTGGTTGTGGGCGATGGCCCGGCGCTTGACCGCCTCGAAAAGGCCTATCCCGAGGCGCATTTCCTGGGCAGCAAGACGGGCCGGGATCTGGCCGCCTGCTATGCCGGTGCAGATGTCTTCGTCTTTCCCAGCAAAACCGACACTTTCGGCCTGGTGATGATCGAGGCGCTGGCCTGCGGCATGCCGGTTGCGGCATATCCGGTCCAGGGTCCGCTGGATATTCTGACGCCGCAAACCGGCGCCATGGCCAACAGTCTGAATGACGCCATTGCTGCGGCCCTCCGGCTCAACCGTGACGATTGCGCGGCGCATGGCGCGCGCTTCACCTGGGAGGCGAGCGCGCGCCAGTTCCTGTCGGCGCTGGCCTGCGAAACTGCCGGGGCAATTGCGGCCTGATTCAACAAACTTGCCGAACCGGCAGCCATGGCCTAGATAAAGTGCAGCAAGGCCGCTCCGTAAGGGGCGGCCCTTATATTTTTTGCCGGAGAAACCCCGTGTTCCAAGTTACACCGCTGATGCCTCATGCCACGGCATCCTGGCTGGTCGACAATACCGCGCTCAGCTTCTCGCAGATCGCTGAATTCTGCGGCCTGCACATCCTTGAAGTGCAGGCGATGGCTGACGATCTGGCCAGCTCCAAATACACCGGGCGCGATCCGATTCATTCGGGTGAACTGACGCATGATGAAATCGAACGCGGTCAGGCCGATCCCGATTACGTGCTGCAGATGCAGAAGGCGCCAACCTCGGTCAGCCGTACCAAGGGGCCGCGTTACACGCCGGTCTCCAAGCGGCAGGACAAGCCCGATGGCATCGCCTGGCTGCTGCGCAATCACCCTGAAATCTCCGATGCGCAGATCGGCAAGCTGATCGGCACAACCCGCAACACCATCGCTGCGGTGCGGGATCGCACGCACTGGAATATCCAGAACATCCAGCCCAAGGATCCGGTTACGCTCGGCCTGTGCTCGCAGCGCGAACTTGATGCGATCGTCGCCAAGGCCGCCAAGAAGGCGGGCGTTGCCGATGCGGTTGAAGTGGATGTCGAACTGGGCGATGACAAGGAAGCCCTGATCGAGGAACTGCGCGCCGAGCGTGAGGAAGCGGTTCGCGCCGCTGCCGAAGCCGCGCAGGAAGCCGAGGCGGAGGCCTGGCTGGAGGCAAAACGTGCCGCTGAAGCCGAAGGGGCTGATCAGACCTGATTTTGGCCGCTGGGTGCTTCCCGGTGAAGTTGGGGCTTGCCGCGCGCGCGCGCGCGCGGCACCTTCGCTGATGTGGAACATGGAGAAGATCTGAATCGCGGGCACGGGATCGTGCCCGAACATTACGCGCATCCGTGCGGCTGGACGATCGATCTGGCGCCGATGAGCTTGCCGGCCATGCTGGAAGCGGCAGCGGCAGATTGCCCGGATCAGCCGCTGGCCGATTTCCTCGGACGCAGCTTCACTTATCGGCAGATTCTGGCCGAGGCCCGCGCCTTTGCTGCGGGCCTGCGGCGCATGGGCGTCGCCAGCGGAGACCGGATCGGCCTGTTCCTGCCCAACGTGCCGCTTTATCCTGCCGCCTATTACGGGGCGCTGATGGCCGGGGCGACGCTGGTCAATTTCTCGCCGCTCTATTCGGCCGAAGAACTGGAAGCGCAGGTTGCCGATTCGGGCACGAAGATCCTGGTCACGATCGATGCGGCAGCACTGTTGCCGGTCGCGGTGGAGGTGCTGGACAATTCGCCACTCGAAACGCTGATCGTCGGGCGGCTGGCGGCCATGCTGCCGCCGGTCAAATCATGGTTGCTGCGCCTCACCCGCAAGGGTCTGGCGCGTATCCCCGCCCGTCACGACATTGTGCGCTGGACTGACTGTCTCAGTTCTGCGGCGGCGCAGCAGGCGTGCAGCCTCGATCCCGATGCGCTGGCCCTGCTGCAATATACCGGCGGTACCACTGGCACGCCCAAGGGGGCGATGCTGACTCATCAGAACCTCACCGCCAACGCCCGGCAGGTGCGGGCAATCGATCCGGACAAGGGACGGCGCGACGTGGTGCTGGGCGTGCTCCCACTGTTTCATGTGTTCGCCAACACCTGCGTCCTTAACCGCACCATCGTCAATCGCGGCTGCATCGCCATGCTGCCGCGCTTCGATGCGGGGCAGGCGCTGCAAACGATAGAGCGCACGCGGCCCACCTCGATTTTCGGGGTGCCGACCATGTACCAGGCAATGATCGATCACCCCCGCTGTGTCCGCACCGATTTTTCATCACTGAGGGAATGTATTTCGGGCGGGGCGCCATTGCCGCTTTCGCTGAAGGAACGGTTCGAACAGGCGACCGGGGTCAAGGTGATCGAAGGCTATGGCCTGACTGAAAGCAGCGGCGTGGTGTCGACCAATCCGTTGCAGGGCGAAAATCGCGCCGGAACAATCGGCCAGCCGTTGCCGCTGACCCGGATTCGCCTGCTCGACAAGGAAGACGCGGCGCTGGATGCCGCGGCAGGTGAACCGGGCGAACTGGCCGTGTGCGGCCCGCAGGTGATGCAGGGATACTGGAACCGGCCCGACGCGGCGGCCAATGCCTTTGCCAGGCGGGATGGGGAAAACTGGCTGCGGACCGGTGATATTGCGACGATTGATGATCACGGTTTCATTCACATCGTCGATCGCAGCAAGGACATGATCAATGTCGGCGGCTTCAAGGTCTTCCCGAGCCGGGTAGAAAAAGTGCTGCTGGAACATCCGGCAGTCAAGGAAGCGCTGGTGATCGGCGTCCCCGATGATTACCGCTGGGAAAGCCCGATGGCCTATGTGGCGCTGGAAAGCGATGCATCGCCCGTTAGCAGGGAAGATCTGCTGGAGTGGCTGATGCCCCATATCGGCAAGCATGAACGGCCCAATGCTGTGGTGATCCTCGCCAGCCTGCCCAAGACGCAGATTGGCAAGCTTGATCGCAAGGCCCTGAAGGCAGAAGTGCTCGGCGAGTCGGGCTGAACCTAGTTGGCCAGGGTCAGCTTGGGTTCGGCCCCACCGTCATCACTCGGGGCGGTAACGGGCTTCTTATCCTTCGCCTTGCTGGTCATGCGGTGAGAGAAGCGGCCTTCGACCTCTGCCCCCTGCTCGATCGTCAGCGCATCGTAATGAACGTCACCTTCAATCCGCGCGGTCTTGAGCACGACGAGGTCGCGCGCATGAATCGAACCGATGACGTGCCCCGCCAGACGGGCGGATTCCGCCTCGATCGCGCCCATTACTGAACTGGATTCGCCCTGGACCAGCGCGGCGCAGGCGATGTCGCCTTCCACGCGCCCGTCGACATGCAGGTCGGCCGAGGCATGAATATCGCCCTTGATGACGACATCGGCACCAATGACGGAGAAGGTTGAGCCGCCTGCCACGGGCTTAGGAGCGCTGATCCGCGTTTGCGGCGCGGGCTTCTTCGAGAACATGGGGGGCTGCCTCCAGAAACGGGCGCGGATTAACCGCGCGGTCATTGATCCGCACTTCAAAGTGAAGGTGCGGCCCGGTCGAACGACCGGTGTTGCCAATCGCGCCAATCACGTCGCCAGCGGCGACCTGCTGCCCCACAGTGGCGCGGAACTTGGACATATGAGCGTAACGGGTGACGAGCCCGTTGCCATGGCTGATTTCGATGCAATTGCCGTAACCGGCCTTGCGCCCGGCAAAGCTGATCCGCCCGTTGGCTGCCGCATAGATGGGTGAGCCTACAGGACCGCGGAAATCGAGCCCGGCATGCATCGCACCGTGACCGGTGAAGGGATCGCGGCGATAGCCGAAGCCGGAGGAAATCATGCTGAGGCTGGCGGGCAGCACCTGGGGAATTCCCTGAAGTCCGCGTTCCAGCGCTTCCATGCGGGCAAGGCTGAGGCCAAGCCGTTCGAAGCGCGGGTCAGTAGAGCCATCACGATCGGTGCTGAGCAGTTCCAGCGGACCGCCCTGTGCTTCGCGGGAAAAGCGGACCATGCTGGCCGGGTCAAGACCGAGCTTGCGGATCGCGGCGGCGGCACGGGCGGCGCGGCGGTCTGCAAAAAGCGTCAGCTTTTCGACGAATGCGATCTGGCGGGCTTCGATCTGCGCGAGCGCTGACGCTTCGGGAATGGATGCGCTGACCTTTTCGACCGTCCGGGCGGTTTCATTGCTGCTGTTCGAGACGGTTTCATGCGCCTTGGCGTCATCGGGCAGGCTGTCGACCATTTCCTCGATAAAGGACTGGCGCTTTTCAAGGTCGCTGGCCACGGCATCGAGATCGTCACGATAGGCCGAAACGCGGCTTTCGGCGGTTTCCACCTTGGCTTCGCGTTCGAGCAGGGCGAGCCGGTCAGCGCGCGCGGAATACTGGCTGATCGCCATGGCCGCCATGCTGATCGCCCAGAACAGCAATGCCCCGGTAACGATTGCGGCCAGTCCGATCTGCACCCTGGAGGTGATTTTGATAAAACGGACCTGACCCTGCGACCGCATGAAAAATTCGCGATCCGGGAACCAATCCGCAAGGCGGGCGCTCAGCCCACCTGCAGCCTGTTTTTTCAACGACGACCCCTCAACCCGCTCGGATGTGAACGGGAACGTGGCTAGCATGGGGAGGATAACGGTTGAAACCGTCGCGCATGGTTAAAGGGGCAGGGCGGTGGAGTCGCACGACGAGTCGTTGGCTTGCGTCTCATCCCGGGACAGATGGATGGACCCGCCTGCGACAAACGCCGGG
>JAURML010000153.1 GCA_030830695.1 Caenibius sp.
GCATGACCGAAGGTTCGTTGTTGATGACGCGCGAAACGGTCTTGAGCGACACCTTGGCCCGCTCTGCAACGTCCTTGATGGTGGGTCTGCGCATGGTCGGTTCTGCCTTGTGTGCCAGATGCGCCTCAGCGCGCGGCCGGCCCCTGGCCGACGCGATGACCGCGCACGGCAAAGAACAGGATGTACAGGTAGCAGGCGATCATGAGCACCGCGAACACCACCTGGAAATTGAAGATCGCCTTGAAGTGCGCAAACAGCTGCGGGATCGCGGCACCGCCGACGATGCCCATCACGAGGAGGGCGGCCCCCTTCTCGGTGAACCGGCCCAGCCCCTTGATCGCCAGTGGGAAAATGGCAGGCCACATGATGGCATTGGCAAATCCCAGCAGCGCGACGAAGGCGATGGAGACGTAGCCATCGGTGAGCATGGCGCAGATCGAGAAGACGATTCCCAGCACGGCGGAAAGGGAAAGGTACTTTTCCTGCGAGATGTATCTTGGGATCAGGAAGAAGCCGAGCAGGTAGCCGGCGAGCATGCAAGCCAGCGTTCCGATGGTGAAGTACTTCGCATTGTCGAGCGACAGCTGCAGGCTGACCCCGTAAATGCCGATCGCGTCGCCAGCCATCACCTCGGCGCCGACGTACACGAAGATGCAGAGCGCACCGAGCCAGACATGCGGGAACGAGAAAATGCTCTTGCGCTCAACGCCCGTCGATCCCGGCGTCGAATTGGCCTCTTCGGCCCTGATATCCGGCAAGGGTGAGTAGAGGATGGCAACTGCCACGACAGCCAACACGACTGCGATGATCATGTACGGGCCATAGATGCGGCCGGAAAATTCCTGCAGCAACGCGTCCTTCTGTGCGGGAGTCGCGCGCTGGACCTGGCTAGCGAAGTCCTCCATTCCGTGCAGGACCAGCTTTGCAAGCCCATAGGTCGCCACGGCACCCGCCACCTTGTTGCACACGCCCATGATCGCGATGCGCCTGGCCGCGCCCTCAATCGGCCCAAGGATGCTGATGTAGGGATTGATCGCGGTCTGCAGCAAGGCCAGGCCGCCGCCGATGATGAAGATGCCGCTTACCGCCCCCGCATAGGAACGGGCCGTCGCGAACTGGCCGAAGATCGCCGCCCCCACTGCCATCAGGAGCAGGCTGAGGGCCAGGCCCTTCTTCATGCCGGTCAGCTTGAGGATGACCGAAGAAGGGAGGGCCAGGCAGAAATAAGAAATGTAGAACGCGCTCGGAATCAGGAAAGCCAGGGTATCGCTGACATCAAAGGCCACCTTCGCGAACAGGATCAAAGGGCCATTGATCCAGGTGAAGAACCCCATGATGAAAAACAGCAGACCGGTGACGGCGAGCGAGCTGGCGAAGCTTTTGGGCTGGTCGGGCGACATGGGACGTGCAACTCCGGGCGGAAGCGTCGGTGGAAGGAACACCCGCTGACCGGCTTGATGCCGATGCGCGGACATCGGTCTGGCTAGCGCCGCAACTCGGCGACGAAATCGTAGAAATCGTTGTGACAATAGGTATTGCTGAGCTCAATCGCCGCGCCGTCGCGCGCATACCCCACGCGCACCACGTGCAGGATCGCATCGCCGGTGCCCATGCCCAGGTGTCCGGCCATGCGCGCACTGAGATTGACCGCGCGGAAATACTGCAGCGCGCGCACCACCGGCGTGCCGTGCGCGTCGAGCCAGGCGTAGAGTGAATCACCGACATCGTCGGGATCGGGCAGGACGCGCTGCGGGATCACCGAATGTTCGTAAGCCATCACCCGCTCATCGGCGCGGCGCAGGCGCGTGATCGAGGACACCGGCGTCTCCGGGGACAGGCCCAGGCGCAGGATCTCCTCGCCATGGGCCGGACGCACACGCCGCTCCAGCCACTGGCTACTGGGCTGGTAGCCCTTCATGCGCAGGGTCTCGCTGAAGCTGGCCAGGCCCGTCAGCGGATGGGTGATCTGCGAGGTGACGAAGGTGCCCGCACCTTGCCGACGGGTCACCAGGCCCTGTTCGACCAGGGCATCCATCGCCTGGCGCAAGGTCACCCGCGAAACCCGCAACTGTTCGCACAGCACGCGCTCGGCCGGCAACGCTTCGCCAACCTTCCAGGCCCCATCGCGAATCGTCTCACCCAGCTGCGTCGTCAACTGCAGATACAGCGGCGTGGGCGCGTCGGCATTGAGCACGATCGCCGACAGCCGCGGTTCCAAGACGGACGTGCGACGGGTCATGACCGCGCGCCGGGCGTGAGTGGGCTCAAATTCATTGGGTCCAATTTAAAACCAATTTTTCTGACGACTGCAAGCGCCGGAAGATGGCAGCGCCATCGCATGCGGGTCGCCGCGCTCCAAGTCCAAGGGCTCCGACGCAATCGCTGCGCCCGTTTTGGTATCGACCGCTGACGATCGTGCTGCGCTGCCGCAATACCACAGAGTTAAAAAAATATTGCGACACCTGTTGACATCGTTGTCATCACCGGCGGAGACTCGATCCATCGGCGCCGGGGAGCTAGGCGCGTCGGGCATCCGTCGGGGAGCGCTGTTCGCATGAAGGATCAGGACA
>JAURML010000154.1 GCA_030830695.1 Caenibius sp.
GCGCTGGACGGCAAGACCCCGGCCCAGCAAATGGCGGAAGTGCGTGCCGCGGTCGAACGGCTGGAATATGCGCAGCAAGAAGCATGGACCGGTCTGCGCACCCTGCTGGCTGGCGCGGGGATTACGATTGTCGACGGCAAGGGGCTCGATCCGGTCAGCGCGCGCTGGCTCAAGGAATATTTCCTGGAACATGTGCTGCCGATCATCACGCCGCAGGCGATCGATCCGGCGCATCCCTTTCCCTTCATCGCCAATCAGGGGATCGTGTTGCTCTTCAACCTGACCCGGCTGGCGGACAAGGCGCATCTGATCGAGATGGTGCTGGTTCCCAGCGCACTTGCACGGCTGGTGCGTCTGCCCGGTGAAGATGCACGCTATATTTCCATCGAGAATCTCATCATCCGTCATGCGCAGCTGATCTTCCCCGGTTTCCGGATGGAAGGTGACGGCGTGTTCAGGGTGCTGCGCGACAGCGATATCGAGGTGGAGGAAGATGCCGAGGATCTGGTCCGTTATTACCGGACAGCGATCCAGCGGCGGCGGCGCGGGCGGGTGATCCTGCTGGAGATGGATGAAGGCTTCGATCCGGTGGCCGAACAATTGCTGCGCGACCAGATGCGGTTGCAGGATGCGCTGGTCATCAAGGGGCTTGGCCTGCTGGGTGTAAGCGGCCTGTCCTGCATCGTCGATGAGGATCGGCCCGATCTGAAGTTCGAGCCGTTCAGCCCGCGCTATCCCGAACGTATTCTCGAACATGACGGGGATTGTTTTTCCGCGATCCGGGAAAAGGACATCGTCATTCACCACCCCTATGAAAGCTTCGAGGTGGTGGTCGATTTCGTGCGGCAGGCGGCGCAAGACCCGGACGTGGTCGCGATCAAGCAGACGCTGTATCGCGCGGGCAAGCAATCGGCGATCATCGCGGCGCTGATCGAAGCGGCGGAAGCGGGCAAATCGGTCACTGCGGTGGTGGAGCTGAAGGCCCGCTTTGACGAGGAACAGAACTTGCTCTGGGCGACCCAGCTTGAACGCGCCGGGGTGCAGGTCATCTATGGCTTCGTTGACTGGAAGACGCATGCCAAAGTGTCACTGATCGTCCGGCGCGAGGAAGACGGTTATCGCACCTACTGCCACTTCGGGACCGGCAATTACCATCCGGTGACCGCGCGGATCTATACGGACCTCAGCTATTTCACGGCCGATCCGGTACTTTGCCGCGATGCCGGGCAGCTGTTCAATTTCGTGACCGGCTATGTCGAGCCGCGCCGGACCGAAGCCATCGCGATTTCACCGCTGGGCCTGCGCGACAAGCTGTATGAATGCATTGACCATGAAATCGACAATGCCCGCGCCGGGCGTCCCGCCGCGATCTGGGCCAAGCTCAACTCGCTCACAGACGGGCGGCTGATCGGCAAGCTTTACGACGCCAGCAGGGCGGGCGTTGCCATCAACCTCGTGATCCGGGGCATCTGCTGCCTGCGACCGGGGGTGGACGGGCTTTCGGAGAATATCGCAGTCAAGTCGATCATTGGCCGGTTCCTCGAACACAGCCGCATCTGGGCCTTCGCCAACGGGTACAAGATGCCCAGTCCGCGAGCGCGGCTGTATATTTCCTCTGCCGATGGCATGTCGCGCAATCTCGACCGGCGCGTTGAAACGCTGGTGCCGATCCGCAACCGCACCGTGCATGATCAGGTGCTTGAACAGGTGCTGCTCGCCAACCTGCTGGACACGGAACAGAGCTGGCTGCTCCAGCCAGATGGCACCTATGTGCGCAATCCGCCTGGGGCCAAGCCGTTCAATGTGCACCGTTATTTCATGACCAATCCTTCGCTGTCGGGGAGGGGGGCGGCGCTGGCCGCAGGTGATGAGGTGCCGCGCCTGTCTTTGCGGCGGGGCGGTGGCGAGATCGGAACCGGGGCGTGATCGAATCCACCCTGGCAAGCTTTGGCGGCGCAACCGGGCCGCGCAGGGCGGTCATCGATATCGGTTCCAATACGGTGCGGCTGGTCGTCTATGGCGGTTCGGCGCGGGCACCCAAGGTGCTCTGGAACGAGAAGGTGGCGGCGCGGCTGGGACGCGAGGTTGCTGACACGGGCCGGCTGGCCGACGATTCCATGGAGCTCGCCCTCGCCGGGCTGGCCCGTTATGCGACACTGCTTCAGGCGAACGAGGTTGAGGAAATCGAAACCGTCGCCACGGCGGCAGTGCGCGATGCCAGCAACGGGCCCGAATTTCTGGCAAGCGTGGCGCGGCTGGGCCTGTCACCCCGCCTGCTGAGTGGAGTGGAAGAAGCGGAAATCGGCGCGCTGGGCGTGCTGGGCGCTTTCCCGCAGGCCGAAGGCGTCGTGGCTGATCTTGGCGGCGGGAGTATCGAGCTGACAGAGGTCGGGCCTGAGGGAATAAAGGGGGGCGTCAGCCTTCCGCTCGGTTCGCTGCGTCTGGCCAAGTGGCATGCCGAAGGCCCCGAGGCGATCCGGTCGCGGGTGGACAAGGTGCTGGGCAAGGCGGGCTGGGTGCGTCAGACCGGTCGCCCGCTCTATCTGGTTGGCGGGACATTTCGGTCCATGGCCACGTTTGCGCTGCGCACCAGCAACCCCCTGCTGGACGATCCGCATGGCTATGAACTGCCGGCGACCCGTGCGGCAAAGCTGGCGCGGCAGCTGACACGCGGTGCACCAGAGGATTTTGCGCGCATGCCGGGCATTTCGCAGATGCGCGCTGCGGTTCTGCCCGGTGCGGGCGCGATGATGCTGGCGCTGATTGACGATCTCCAGCCCGACCGACTGGTTTTTTCATCCTGGGGGCTGCGCGAAGGGTTGCTCTACCGCCGTCTTGATCCCGCAGTTCGCCGGGAAGACCCGTTTCTGAGCGGTCTCGCCAGCTTCTGTGCGCCGCGTGGTGGCCAGTGGGAACTGGCTGCCCGCGTGGCGGAATGGGCCGCACCGGCAATCGGGGCCGATTGCGCGCGGGTCGAACGGGTCCGGCTTGGTGCAACCATCCTTGCGCTCGCGCTGACCCAGGTCGAACCGAATTTGCGCGCGCCGCAGGCGCTGAACTGGGCATTGCACAAGCGCTGGATCGCGATTGACGCCAGCGACCGCGCAGTGTTGGCGACTGCGCTGCTGGCCAGTTGCAATGCGCTGCCGCTGCTCGAAGGATTCAGCGCGCTGGCAGATACGCGTGCCCTCGATGCTGCGGTCAGCTGGGGGCTTGCCGTGCGGTTGTGTCGCAGGCTTGCGGCCTGCGCCCCTGTAACGTTCGAGCAGACCCGGCTTGAGGTGGAAGGCGGCTGCCTGACCCTGGTGATGACAGGCGCGGCGGCGGTGCTGCGCAACAAGGGGGTCGAGAAGGATCTTGACCGGCTTGGCCAGGCGCTGGACCTCGACACCAAAATCGTCGTCGACGAAAAAGGGGCTGTCCCCCTGTCGCGGACCGGCTAGGATTTCTTTCAAACCCAGTGCGCCGCGAAGGCCGGGGGAGGGAGAAGGCAATGCATCCGTTTCACCACGCAGCCAGCGCGCCGGACAAGGCAGCCCTGATCTATCCCGCGCGGGGCCTGACCATCACTTATGCCGAGCTTGAAACGCAGTCCAATCGCTGTGCGCAGCAAATGCGCGCTGCCGGGCTGAAGCGGGGCGATGTGGTGGCATTCCTGTTCGGCAATGGTCCCGAAGTCTTTTTCGCCAATTGGGCGGCGCAGCGCACCGGCCTGTTTGCAACCTCCGTCTCCAATCGCCTGAGTGCACCTGATGTCGCCTACATCCTACGCGATTCGAGGGCCGGGCTGCTCCTGGTCTCGGACGAATATGCGGCGCTCGCAGAAGAGGCTCTGGCAGAGCTGCCCGGTCTCAGCGCCTGGTGCTGGTCATGTGAGACGGATCGGTTGGGAAACTGGTCCGCACTGGTCAGAACACAACCGGCAGAGCGGGTCGAAGATGAAAGCCCGGGCACGGATATGCTTTATTCCTCGGGCACCACCGGGCGGCCCAAGGGGGTGAGACCGCAGTTGCCCGAAGGGGCGGTCGATGCCCCAACTCCGCTGACGGGCATGGCGTCGGGCCTGTGGGGCATGGACCAGAACTCCATCTACCTCTCCACCTCGCCGCTTTATCACGCCGCCCCCCTGCGCTGGGCACTGGTGGCGCATCGGCTGGGCGGAACGGTCGTGGTGATGGAGAAATTCGACGCGCTCGAAACGCTGCGCCTGTTAGAGCAATATCGCGTCACTCACGCCACCATGGTGCCCACCCATTTCGTGCGCCTGCTGAAACTGCCGGAGGAAGAACGGTTGCGCCCTGATGTCAGCAGCCTTGCCTGCGTGGTCCACGCCGCCGCACCATGCCCGGTGGACGTCAAGCAGGCGATGATCGACTGGTTCGGGCCGATCATTTTCGAATATTACGCGGGGACTGAAACCTGCGGCATAACGCATGTCGATAGCCAGGAATGGCTGCGCAAGCCTGGAACGGTGGGCAGGGCAGTTCTCGGCCAGACCCGGATCGTTGGCGACGACGGTGACGAATTGCCGCCCGGCGAAACCGGCGTGGTTTATTTTTCCGACGGCCCGCGCTTTGAATATCTCAACGATCCCGAAAAAACCGCCAGCGCCTATAATGACCGGGGCTGGGCCACGCTGGGCGATATCGGCCATGTCGATGAAGACGGCTATTTGTTCCTCACGGATCGCAAGAACTTCATGATCATTTCAGGTGGGGTGAACATCTACCCCCAGGAAATCGAAAACGCGCTCGTCACGCATCCCAAAGTGCTGGATGTCGCGGTGTTCGGGATTCCCGATCCGGAAATGGGTGAAAGCGTCATGGCGGTCGTGCAACCCGCCGCCGGTGTTACTGGAAATGAGGCATTGGCTGACGAATTGCGTGATTTTGCACGGAAACGGCTGGGCGGCGTGAAGGCTCCCCGCCAGTTCGATTTCCGTGCCGAGCTGCCGCGTGAGCCGACTGGCAAGCTGATGAAACGGCTGCTGGCGGACGAATATCGGGCCAGGGCTTCCGCCTGATCCGGCTCCGTCAAGCCGGGTGATAGACTGTATCAAGATTCTTGAGGCCGTTCAGGAAATTCGAACGGAAACGCTGGGGTTCGCCGATAACTTCGAAGCGAGCGACCCGTTCAGCCAGCAGTTCGAACACTACGCGCAGTTGCATTTCGGCCAGACGCGAACCAACGCAGACGTGCTGGCCAGATCCGAAGCCGACGTGTGGATTTCTGGATCGCAGCACATCGAAGCTGTCAGGATTTTCGAAGACCTCTTCGTCCCGGTTTCCGGATGCGTACCACATCACCACCTTGTCGCCCCGGGCGATCTTTTGGCCCCGGATTTCCGTGTCAGCCATGGCAGTGCGGCGCATGTGCAAAACGGGCGAGGCATAGCGCACCATTTCTGCGGTCGCTTTTTTGAGCAGGCCGGGATCGCGGCGGATCAGTTCCCATTGTCCGGGATTGTCCGCAAAGACGCGGATGGTGTGCGACATGGAATTGCGCGTTGTTTCATTGGCCCCCACCAGGGCGAGAATCAGATTGCCGAGGAACTCCGAAAAGGGTGCCGGTTGCCCATTAATCTGCATATTGGCGAGCAGTGTGGCGATGTCGTCCGACGGCTTGCTGCGACGTTCTTCAAACAGACTTGCGGCAAAACCGATGAATGATTCCAGCGTCTTCGCCATTGCTTCCGGGCTTTGCCGGAAATCGGGATCGTCTTCACCGACGAAGGCATTGGTCCAGTCGTAAAGCTCGCTCCACATCTCGGGTGGCAGGTCAAGCAGCTCGCACAAGGTCATCAGCGGCAATGGGGCAGACAGGGCAGGGACGTGATCGAAGCGATCGCCTAAAGGGATGGCATCAATCAGCGCCTGCGCACGTTCGCGGATGCGGCTTTCTATGCCCATCAGGCGGGCGGGCGAGACGGCAGGCATGATATGCTTGCGATACTGGGTATGGATCGGCGGATCGCGGGAAATGAACGGAATTCCAATCGCCTGTTCGCCCGCATTGGTGAGGCCTACCTCGTTTTCATTGAAAATACGATGGCCACCGTTTTCATGCGCTGATGAATACAGGGCCGGATTGCGTGAAACTTCGACGATGTCGGCATGACGGGTGAGTGCCCAGAAGCCCGCGCCATCGCTTTCCGGGTTCCAGTAGACCGGACATTCGCGGCGCAGTTCGGCGAATGCCGCCCATGGCACCCCCCGCTCGTAAATGCGCGCATCCTTGAGGTCGATGGTCATCGGACTATCCTGTCTATTCTGTCTTTCCCGGATTGGCCGGCAAATAGTCAAAGCGCCCGGCGGGGCGGAGCCGGGCATAGGCCGGCATGATCGGTGCGAGTTCCGCCGGGGTCGCGCCATGCAGGATTACGCTGTCGACGCCCAGATCGAACTGCCCCAGAATCTTGCGTGCGCAACGCTCCGGCGATCCACTCGCCGAAGCGTCCAGCCATTCGGGCGGGAGTAATTCGGCGATGCGTTCAATCTGTTCAGGGCTGGCCACCGCATCGACCCACCCCTTGATTTCCTGCATGACAGCGGATTGCCGGAAGCGCTGCAGGATCGCCTTGTCCCAGTGATTCACATCGGCGAGAAGATCGCCATAAACCTGCAGATAGGTGGCAAGGCGTGCAACGCTTTTCTTCATACGCAACTGCGGTTCGAGATGATCGCCAAGCGTGGCGAACACGGACCAGATGCGCACCTTTGCCGGATCGCGGCCCGCCCGTGCAGCTGCACGCCGGATGGTTTGCACCAGTCGCGCAGTGGCTTCATCGCCGATGTAGGTATGAAGGATGACCGAATCAAAGACGGACCCGGCAAACTCCACCGTCTTCTCGCCAAATCCGACAAGACCAATCGGGATGTCTTCGTCAAACTTCGGATCCAGTTGCAGCACCGGATAGGTTCCGATGCGCCCTGAATGACCTTCCACCCGTTCTCCGCGCCACAGGCGCCGCATCAGGGCCACGAATTCGGCAAGATCCGCGTTTTTCGCAGACTCGATGCCAAACGCCTTCATTTGCGGTCCGATCCCGCGCGCCAGACAGGGCATGTAGCGGCCACCGGTCAGGCGGTGCATCGTAGTGGAATGCGCGGCGAATGCCATGGGATGGCGCGTGTTGTAATTGGTTGCCGCCAGCGCGATGCCGAGTTTCTCAGTAACAGCGCCGATGGCTCCGCAAGTCGTCGGGCCTTCCTTCACGTTGAAGCGTTCGGAAAGAAAAGTCGCGCCCAGTCCCATTGTCTCGGCTTCGTGGCATTCGGCGATCAGATCGCGCGGCGATTCAACATGTCCGCCAAGCGCATAGTAGCCCAGCTCATTGAACGACGCTGTCGGAGTTTCGACCGGGGCGGTCATGATGGTTTCCAGTTCAGCTCGTTCGCGGGTGACAGGTCAGCGCGCACGGAGGAGTCCGATCCCGTCGCAATCCGCTGCGTGCTGCGCGTGGCGATCCAGCATGGTCAGGAACATGCGGTCTCCGCGCTCGGTCCGTTTGACGAGCATTGCGGCACAGACCGAGACGACAATTCCGGCAAAGCAGAAATGGCGGTAATCCTCGTCCAGTTGGTCGCGGCTGTAATCCTCCACGCCTTCTGCGATCAGTGTGGCATGATAGAGGTCGAGCAGCGCCTGTTCCTCAGAACGGCGTTCGTCCGGTTCGAAGCCGCCGCCAATCGCATAGGTGACATCCAGCGCATTGAAACCGAGCGCGACCGATTGCCAGTCCAGTACCGTCAGCCGGTTTGCTGCGAACATCATGTTGTCGGGGCGAAAGTCGTTATGAACGACGCAGCGCGGTGTCGAAAGCGGGCGGGCATAGGCTTCGTAGAGGTCGGCAAAGGCGTCGCACAGCCGAAGCTGGCTGTCCGGCACCATGCCACGATAACGGTCCCTGAAATCACGCCATGCCGAACGGAAGACCTCGGGTGAATAGAACGCCTGTGCGATCCGGCCGGTTTCTAGCCAGCCAAGGGCCGGATCATCTCCCCTGGCCCAGAACGCCGCGTGCAGGCGCGCGGCTTCGCGCATTGCGGCGGGGGCCTGCCCGGCTTGCAACCCGGATAGCTGGTTGCCTGGGGTCGCGTCTCTAAGATCTTCCATCAACAGGAAGAAGCTGCCGTCCTCGGTCAGGCCCGAGGCATGGACATGCGGCGTATCGATCCGGGCTGCCGGCGCCAGTTCCCGGTAAAAGCGCACCTCGCGTTCGTAGAGCCGCCAGTGAGCGGAAATTTCGCGGCTGCTCGCGTCACTCGACGCCAGCTTGCAGACCAGCGACGAGGGGCGTCCGTCCTGCATGATACCCCAGTCCAGCGAGAGTCGGAACGTATCGGCCAGCTGTCCGGCGCCAACTGGCGAGACAGCGACCTTCGCACCGGCAAATTCCGGGACAACAGCGGCGAGCCATCTGCCATCCATTCCGGACGCATCTGGCACACGATTATCTGTGTGATGCAGTTTGACCTCCCCCGCGGTGCCTTGTCTTTTCCGCGTTTGTTCAAGTTCTAGCAGGAGGAGTAAAGCTTGTCAGGCACGATAATTTCATCCGGCGATGTCGCTTATCTCGTCGGCCAGCTGGCGAAGGCGGTCTGCCCATCGTGCGCAGTGCGTCCCCATGGTCAACTTCGTGGGACCGGCGATCGAAATCGCATATGGCCCGCCATTGATCGGCAAGGGCACCGCGACGCAGGAGAGATTGTCGGCAAGTTCCTGATCATCAATGGCGAAGCCGCGTTCGCGCGATCTGGCAAGATCCTCGCGCAGCAGGTCGGGATCAGTGATCGTCCGCCCGGTCAGCGCGACGAAGCTTCCCCGCAGATAGGCATTCAGACGCTCAGCGCCGAGCTGCGCCAGCAAGGCTTTGCCGATGCCGGTGCAGTAGGCTTCGAGCTGGCCTGCCTCGCGCGAAAATATGGTCTCGTCACCGACCTTTACCAGATAGGTCACCATATCCTGATCCAGCACGCCCAGGTGAGCCGCGCAGCCTGCCTCGCCGGCAAGGCGGGCAAGCCTGGGCCGGGCGATTTCGATCAATCGCCGCTCCGGTCGATAGAGCGCGCCAAGCGCGGCAAGGCGCGGGCCGGCTGCGTAACGTCCGCGTGCTATCCGCCACAGCAGGCCTTCATCTTCCAGCGTCGCCATCATGCGCCGCGCGGTGGAGGCGGCAAGGCCCAGACGCGCGGCAATGTCCGTGACCGGGTTGCCGCCGTCATCCGTCACCAGAGCGGCCAGCAGCTCGATCGCGCGGGATATGGACTGAGAGCCCGCCTTTTCCATTTGCTCATAATATGAGTGGAGTTGAGCTTGGCAAGCTTCTGTCTTGGCGCAAGATGGATTATTTACAAGCCCGACAGTGATGGAGTGGATTGCCGATGGCGAGCAGCGAAGAGATCGAATTGGCGGCACAGCGCCTGCGTGCGGCCTATGCCGGGGCAACAATCGCTCCGATGCGTGAGACGCTGGAGCCGGGCGATGGCACCACGGCCTATGCCATTCAGGACGTGAACACCCGTTTCTGGCAGGGTAAGGGGCGGCGGATCATCGGGCGCAAGATCGGACTGACAGCCAAGGCGGTGCAGACCCAGCTTGGCGTTGACCAGCCCGACTACGGCGTACTGTTTGACGACATGCTGGTGGAAGATGGCGGCACACTGGCGGCCAGTCGGCTGATACAGCCGAAGGCCGAAGCGGAAGTGGCGCTGGTGCTGCGCGATGCGATCACCATGCCCAATCCTACCCGCGCGGATGTTGCCGCTGCAACCGAATGCGCGATTGCCGCGATCGAAGTGGTCGACAGCCGCATCGCTGAGTGGAAAATCACCTTTGCCGATACGGTTGCGGACAATGGTTCATCCGCCTTTTTAGTGCTCGGCAAGGACCGCTGCCCGCTGGACGGGCTGGATCTTTATACCTGCGGCATGGCGATGGAAATTAACGGCGCGGTGGCCTCGCTCGGTGCCGGTGCGGCCTGCCTGGGCCATCCGCTGGAAGCAGCGGCATGGCTGGCGCGGGTCATGGTGGGCAATGGCACGCCGCTTGGCGCGGGCGATATCGTGATGACCGGGGCGCTCGGTCCGATGGTTGCGATCCAGCCTGGCGATCATTTGGAAGCGAAAATCGGCGGGCTCGGTTCCGTCTCTTTTACCCTGGGGAAATGAACGATGAGCAAGGTCAAGGCAGCGATCATCGGTTCCGGCAATATCGGGACCGATCTGATGATCAAGATCATGCGCAATTCCGATGTGCTGGAGATGGCGGCGATGGTCGGCATCGATCCGGAATCGGACGGGCTGAAGCGTGCTGAACGGCTGGGTGTGGCGATTACGCACGAAGGAATAGACGGGTTGCAGAAGTTGCCCTGCTGGAACGAGATCGGCATCGTCTTCGATGCAACCTCTGCCGGTGCGCATACTCGCCACAGCCAGGTTGTCACTGATGCCGGAAAGGTGATGGTGGACCTCACCCCCGCCGCTATTGGACCCTATGTGATTCCGGTGGTAAACGGTGACGATCATCTCGACAAATCGAACGTCAACATGGTGACTTGCGGCGGTCAGGCGACGATCCCGATCGTTGCGGCGGTCTCCTCCGTGGCGGAAGTGCATTACGCGGAAATCGTCGCCTCGATCTCCTCCAAATCCGCCGGGCCGGGCACGCGCGCCAATATCGATGAATTCACCGAAACCACCAGTGCAGGTATCGAACAGGTCGGCGGCGCGAAGAAGGGCAAGGCAATCATCATCCTCAACCCTGCCGAACCGCCAATGATCATGCGTGACACCGTGTTCACCCTGTCCAGCGGCGCAGACGAAGCGACAATTGAAAAGGCCATTCTGGCGATGGTCGAAAAAGTGAACGCCTATGTGCCAGGCTACCGGCTCAAGCAGAAAGTGCAGTTCGAACGTTTCGGTTCCAACAATCCCGTGACGATTCCTGGCCTCGGCACGTTCGAAGGGATCAAGACCAGCGTCTTTCTGGAAGTGGAAGGTGCCGCGCATTACCTGCCGGCCTATGCCGGCAACCTCGATATCATGACCTCCGCCGGGCTGGCCACGGCGGAAAAGATCGCGCGGCGGCGCATGGCGAAGGAGGCAGCGTGATGGCGTTCGACCCGACCGAGAACAAGCTCTATATTCAGGACGTGACCCTGCGTGACGGGATGCACGCCATCCGTCACCAGTATGGCATCGATCATGTGGTGAAGATCGCACGCGCGCTTGATGAAGCGGGTGTGGACGCGATCGAGATCGCCCATGGTGACGGGCTTAACGGCTCGTCCTTTAACTATGGCTTTGGCGGGCAGACTGACTGGGCCTGGATCGAAGCGGTGGCAGGTACCGTCAGGAATGCGGTGGTCACCACGCTGCTGCTGCCAGGTATCGGCACGGTTCACGACCTGAAGCAGGCCTATGATCTGGGCGTGCGTTCGGTGCGCGTCGCCACTCATTGCACCGAAGCGGACGTGTCGAAACAACATATCGAAGCCGCCCGCAACCTGGGCATGGACACCATCGGCTTCGTGATGATGAGCCACATGATCGAACCCGAAGCACTGGCGCAGCAGGCGAAGCTGATGGAAAGCTATGGCGCGACCTGTGTCTATGTGACGGACAGCGGCGGAGCGTTGGACATGGACGATTACCGTGCTCGTCTGGAAGCCTATGACCGGGTGCTGAAGCCCGAAACCCAGCGCGGCGTTCATGCGCATCACAATCTTTCGCTCGGCGTCGCCAACAGCATGGTGGCGGTGCAGAGCGGTGCAATCCGGGTCGATGCGTCGCTGGCGGGCATGGGGGCAGGGGCGGGCAATGCCCCGCTGGAAGTCTTCATCGCCGCGGCGGATCGCAAGGGCTGGAATCACGGCTGCGATCTGTTCAGGCTGATGGACGCGGCGGAGGATCTCGTCCGCCCGCTGCAGGACCGCCCGGTGCGGGTGGACCGCGAAACGCTTAGCCTTGGCTATGCCGGGGTTTATTCCAGCTTCCTGCGTCATGCAGAAAAGGCCAGCGCGGATTACGGCGTGGATACGCGCGCGATCCTGGTGGAACTGGGCCGCCGCCGCATGGTGGGCGGGCAGGAAGACATGATCGTGGACGTCGCGCTCGACATGCTGGCCAGCCAGGGCAAGGGCTGAAGCGGCGCTTTTCGGCTTTGAAGGTGGTGGACGCACTAGGGCTCGAACCTAGGACCCGCTGATTAAGAGTCAGCTGCTCTACCAACTGAGCTATGCGTCCATTCCGGCATGCCGGACACCCGCGAATCGCGGGAGGCATCCCTATAGCGGCTGCGGCGCGAGAGTGAAGGGGAAACGTGAAAGCTTGATCGGAAGGGGCTGCAGCGCCTAGCCCAGTCGCCGTGCGCCGGGTGTCCGGTTCCACCGGTCTACCATCATCAGTGTGCCGATGCAGATCATGTTGGTCAGCATCGAGGATCCTCCATGGCTCATGAATGGCAGGGGGATCCCCACGACCGGGGCCAGCCCCATCACCATCATCAGGTTGATCGCGGCGTAGAAGAAGATCGTGGCCGTCATTCCCGCTGCCAGCAGTTGGGCGAAACGGTCTCTCGACGTGCGCGCCACGTTCCACCCCCAATGCAGCACCAGCCCGAAGATCGCGAGCACCAGCAGGCCGCCCAGCATGCCCCATTCTTCCGCCATGGTGGCAAAGACGAAGTCAGTGTGCGGTTCGGGCAGATAGTTGAGATGGCTCTGCGAGCCATTGCCGAATCCCTTGCCCGCAAACCCGCCCGAGCCGATGGCGATCTTCGATTGGGTGATGTGATAGCCAGTGCCGAGCGGATCGCTTTCCGGGTCGAGAAACGTAAACACACGCTGGCGTTGATAATCCTTCAGCGCGAAGAAGAAGGCGAGCGGCGCGGCCACTGCCGCCGCCGCGCCGCCAGCCAGAAACCAGCGCAGCGGCAATCCCGCCAGGAACATGATCACCACCCCGCCAAAGGCGATGGCAAGGGCGGTGCCGAGGTCGGGTTGCAACAGCACTAGCCCCATCGGCAGGGCGATCAGCACCCCCGCGGGCACCACGGCGCGCCAGCTGCCGATCATCCCGGTGGGCAAGGTGGAGTAAAATTGCGCCAGCACCAGCACGATCACCGGCTTCATCAGTTCGGAGGGCTGGAGCACGATCGGCCCTAGATTGAGCCAGCGCTGGCTGCCCCCGCCAATCGCGCCCAGCGCTTCGACCAGCACCAGCAGCAGCAGGACGACGGCATAGGCCGGATATGCGACAAGGCGCACAAAATCACTTGGCGCGCGGGATATGCCGAATGCCATGACCAGGAAAATGGCGAACCGCAGCAGATGAGACTGCGCAAACGGCGTCATGCTGCCACCGGCTGCGGAATACAGCACCGTTGTACCGAAGCAGACCAGCACAACCAGGGGCAGGATCACCCGCCAGGGCTGCCGCGCGACCGCAGCGGGAATGACCGACCGGCTCATTGCGCGCCTGCGTCTGCCGGTGCCGGGGTCACGACGCCGGACGCGGGTGAAGCATTTGCTGGTGGCGAATCGGTTTCCGGGGGCGGAGCAACCGCCGCATCGGTATCGGGGCGTGCGCGCGCGGCGGCAACGTCTGCTTCCTCGACCCGTTCGGCAATCACGGCCTCAGTCGGGGCTGGCTTCGGGGTTTCAAGCCCCGCTTCCTCGGCGAAGGATGCATATTTGCGGGCCAGTCTTTGCTGAGCGGTGCCGCCCCATTCCTGTTCCAGCGCGTGCAGTTTTTCCAGCCCCAGCTTCGGGTCGAACATGAAGGTCATCACGTCGCGCGCGATGGGATAGGCCGCCCCCGACCCGCCGCCATGTTCGATGACCACAGCGCCTGCATAGCGCGGCTTGTCGAAGGGCGCGAAGAAGATGAACAGCCCGTGATCGCGGTATTTCCAGGGGCCGCCCTTGCCGTGCGATACGTTGAGCGAAACGACCTGTGCCGTGCCGGTCTTGCCTGCCATCTTGATATCTTCGAATGGCAGGCGTCCCCGTCCGGCGGTGCCGGCGCCGTTCACCACTTCATTCATGGCGTTCTGGATGAACTGCACGTGATCGCCGTGGAAGTTCATCGATTCAGGGGTTGGCGGGGTCTTGTCCAGCACCAGGCGCGGCATCAGCTTCTTGCCGGTGGCAAGGCGCGAGGCCATCACCGCCAGCTGCAGCGGGTTGGCCAGCATGAAGCCTTGGCCGATAGTGGCGTTGACGGTGTCGTAGGACTGCCATTCGCGCCCGTATTTCTTCAGCTTCCAGGCCGGATCGGGCACGGTCCCGTAAAACTGGCTGAGCACGGGCAGGTCGAATTCCTGTCCCATGCCAAGCCGGTGGGCCATCGGCGCGATCACATCCATGCCCAGCTTCTGGGCGAAGTGATAGAAATAGACGTCGCAGCTCTGGTAAATGCCCTTGGCCATGTTGACCTGGCCATGTCCACGCCGGTTCCAGCAATGGAACACGCGATTGCCCACGCGCAGGCCCCCTGTGCAAACCGTGCTTTCTTCCGGGTCCAGCCCTGCTTCGAGGAAAGCCATCGCCACCATCGGCTTGACGGTGGAGCCCGGCGGATAAAGCCCTTTCAACACCTTGTTGCGCAATGGTACATGATCGTCGCTGGACAGCATTTTCCATTCGACCCGGCCGATCCCGTCGGAAAAGCTGTTGGGATCGAAGCTGGGCATCGATGCCATGCACAGCAGATCGCCGGTAGCGCAGTCTATCACGACGACAGAGCCAGATTCCAGGCCCAGCCGACGCGCGGCATAATCCTGCAGCGGTCCGTCAATGGTCAGCTGCAAGGCCTGACCCTGCGTATCCTCGCGCGTTTCGAGATCGCGCACGATCCTGCCCGACGCGGTCACTTCCACTCGCCGCGCGCCGGGTATTCCGCGCAGCGTCTGTTCGAAGGTCTTTTCGATCCCGTCCTTGCCCACCTTGTAACCGGGGGTGATCAGGATCGGGCTGGGGTCCTTTTCATATTCTTCCGCCGATGCCGCACCGACATAGCCGATAAGATGGCCAACTGACTGCCCGGTCGGGTAAAAACGGGTAAAGCCGCGTTGAGGGATGACGCCCGGCATGTCCGGCAGGCGGACGCTCACCGCGGCGAACCGGTCCCAGTCCAGTCCGCTGGCAACTTCAATCGGCTGGAAACCATGGGACTGTTCAAGCCTGTCCTTAAGGTCGCGAATGGCGACTTCGGGGAGCGCCAGCAGTTCACCCAGCCGGTCCACCGTCGCCTGCGGATCCTTCATCCGGTCAGGAATGATATCCACCCGGAAATCGGCCTTGTTGGAGGCCAGCGGCGCGCCGTTGCGATCCAGGATCCAGCCGCGCCGGGGCGGGATGAGGGTGAGGTTCACCCGGTTGCTTTCCGCCTCCATCTGGTATTTGCTGTTCTCGGCGACGGAAATATACCCCATCCGCACCGCCAGCAGGACGCCCAGCCCGGCCTGCGCGCTGCCGATGACTACCGCCCGGCGGTCAAATGTGTCCTGCAGCCGTGCCATGGTGACATGCTGCGTGAAACGCCGGCCCATCAGCCGATTTTCCTGATCCGCGCCAGGCGCATGCGATCGAACAGGGCAATCATCTGCGCGACAATGGGGTAGGAGAGGATTGACAGCAAGATTTGCGGGCCCAGCACCAGTGGTGCAACGGACAGCTTTCCGCCGGAAAAGACCGCGCTGGCGACGATATAAAGGATTATGAGTGCCGCCGCCGCCTGCCAGTCATGCAGAAAACCGCGCCAGGGGAAGCGCGCTTCCACCAGTTCGACCGCAATCAGCGCTAGCGACCACAGCAGGATTGCCGAACCGAACGGCTGACCGCTGAACAGGTCGTCAAACAGGCCCAGCGGCACGCCCGCCCACAAAGGCAGCAGACCGGGGCGGACCAGCCGCCAGCCGAGCAGCAGCAGAAAGCCAAGCGGGGGCAGGACGGGAACGGCCGGGATGACGGGCAGGACGGGTGCCAGCGAACCGAGCATGATCGTCGCCCAGGGGGTTCCGCCTGCCAGGACCGGGGAATGCGCACGATTGATCTGGCCGCGATAATTGGCCTGGCGCATCGGTGGGCGCAGTGGATCGTTCATGGCAGGGGTGTGCCGGGCGGGGCGGTAACCGCCTTCACCGCCACGCTTTTCCAGATCGCGTCAACCACGACGAAATCCGTGGCCGCCGGATCGCTGAGCAGCCGGGCAATGGCCCCATCCTTGTTCAGCCGGGTTGCCATGGCCACCGCAATACCTGGGCGATAAAGGCCGCCTGCACCGGAAGTGACGAAAATATCGCCCGCGCGGATCGGATTGATACCCAGATTGACCAGCCGCAACCGCAGGCTGCCATCGGCGCGCCCTTCGGCAAAGGCGATAACGTTATCCCTCGCTCGGCGTACCGGCACCATGCTCTCGCTATCCGTCAGCAGCAGGACGCGCGCGCTGCTGTCGCCCACTTCCAGTACCCGCCCGACCAGGCCGCGCGCACTGCGCACCGGCATGCCGGGGGCAACCCCGTCCTTTTTCCCGGCCGAGAGAAAAGCAAAGCGGCGCGTGCTGGAGGAAGTTCCGCCGATCAGCCGTGCCATCGCCACCGGTTTGATCTCTTCCTCGGTCAGTTTGAGCAAGGCCTTCAGTCGCTGGTTCTCGTTCCTTACCGCATCGGCTTCGGCCAGGCGGATGCGCGCCAGTTCCACTTCTTCTCGCAGGCGGGCATTGCGGCTGCCCGCGCTGAGGTAGCCCTGAACGGTTCCCAGCAGCCCTTTTGACTCGGTTCGCACCACCGCGCCGGCCTTGCCGACCGGAGCAACCGCATCCATCGCATCCATGCGCGGGCCGGAAAAAAAGTGCGGATCGCGCAGTGACACGATCAGCAGTACCCCGCCGATGAGCGCACCAATACCAGCCAGCACATAGCCGGTGAAAATGCTGTATTGCGCCCTCCGCGAAAAGCCGGAGCGCTTTGCGTTTGGCGGCGCCATCAGCGCCTGCTCCCTTTCTGGCCGGACCCGGAATTCCGGCCCCGGCGGTCAAGCCTCAGGCGGTCATCAACACGCCGCGGAAAATCGGGTCTTCCATCGCCCGGCCGGTGCCCAATGCAACGCAAGACAGCGGGTCTTCCGCCACGCTCACCGGCAGGCCGGTTTCCTCGCGCAGATGATCGTCCAGCCCGCGGATCAGCGCGCCGCCGCCGGTCAGTACGATGCCCTGATCGACGATATCGGCTGCGAGTTCCGGCGCGGTATTTTCCAGAGCGATCCGCACACCTTCCACGATGGCGCCGATGGGTTCGGACAGGGCATCGACGATATGCGCCTGATTGATGGTGATTTCCTTGGGGACCCCGTTCACCAGGTCACGACCCTTCAGCGTGATCGCCTCGCCGATCCCGTCTTCGGGAACGATGGCGCAGCCATAATCCTTCTTGATGCGTTCAGCCGTTGCATCGCCGATCAGCAAATTGTGATGGCGGCGCACATAGGAGACGATGGCTTCATCCATCTTGTCGCCCCCGGTGCGCACGCTGGTGGTATAGGCAAGGCCGCGCAGCGACAGCACCGCGACTTCGGTCGTGCCGCCGCCGATGTCGACCACCATCGATCCCACCGGTTCCGTCACCGGCATGTCGGCGCCAATCGCCGCAGCCATGGGTTCGAGGATCAGATAGACCTGGCTTGCGCCCGCGTTGGAGGCCGCGTCACGAATGGCGCGCCGTTCGACCGAAGTAGAACCCGACGGAACGCAGATCACGATTTCGGGATAGCGGAACAGGCTCTTCTTTCCGTGTACCTTGCGGATGAAATGCTTGATCATCTCTTCCGCGATTTCGATGTCGGCGATCACCCCGTCGCGCAGCGGGCGGATCGCTTCGATATTGTCGGGCGTCTTGCCCATCATCATCTTGGCGTCATCGCCCACGGCCTTGACGCGCTTGACGCCGTTGATCGTTTCGATCGCCACGACCGAAGGTTCATTCAGCACGATACCGCGATCTTGGACATAGACCAGCGTGTTCGCGGTGCCAAGGTCGATCGCCATATTCTGCGACCCGAATTTGAAGAATTGCGAAAGGAAGGAACTCATTGGGAAATCCGTATGAAAAACAGGCCGGAATCGCGTTTCGCACCCGCCGGGATGTGTGGTGTGGCCGGACCCTTACCGCAGTGATGCGGCAAAGGCCAAAAATTTTGTGTCGATAGTGCCCGGATAAGGCACCGCTCGTCTCGAATTCCAGTCATTTTGCGGCTAGACCCGACCAATGGCCGAAATCAGGCGTCTGCCCGAACATCTCGTCAACCGCATCGCCGCCGGCGAAGTGGTGGAGCGCCCCGCCGCCGCGCTCAAGGAACTGGTGGAAAACGCGATTGATGCCGGGGCGACGCGGATTGCCATCGCCCTTGGCGAAGGCGGACTGGCGCGAATCGAGGTGACGGACGATGGCTGCGGCATGGACCCGGCCCAGATGGAACTGGCGCTGGAACGCCACGCCACCTCGAAATTGCCGGAAAGCCTGATCGGTGCGGACGGCGCGATCGAACGGGTGGCGACGCTGGGCTTCCGGGGTGAAGCGCTGCCTTCCATTGCCAGTGTTGCGCTGCTGACGCTGGAAAGCAGGACGCGGGACGCTTCCGAAGGTTGGCGGCGGGTGATCGATCATGGCGGCCTGGTGGACAGTGCGCCTGCTGCCCTGCCGCCGGGCACGCGGGTGCGGGTGGAACGCTTGTTCGCCAGGGTGCCCGCGCGCCGCAAGTTCCTGCGCACCGCCCGCAGTGAATATGCCGCCTGCCTTGATGTCGTGCGCCGCCTCGCCATGGCGCGGCCTGATATCGGCTTCACTCTGGAGCATGACGGGCGCCGCATCCTCGCGGTTGAGAGCGGGGAAGGGCTGGAACAACGCGTGGCCCGGATCGTGGCGCGCGAACTGGGCGAAAACGGGGTTGCGCTGGAAATGGAACGGAACGCGATGCGGCTCGGCGGCATTGCTGGCCTCCCAACTTACAATCGCGGTGTCGCCGATCATCAATATCTGTTCGTCAATGGCCGCCCGGTGAAGGACCGGCTACTGACCGGCGCGGTGCGCGGGGCCTATGCCGACATGCTGGCGCGTGATCGCCACGCAGTGCTGGCCCTGTTTCTGGATCTTCCGCCCGAGGATGTGGATGTGAATGTCCACCCCGCCAAGACGGAGGTGCGTTTTCGCGATGTTGCCGGGGTGCGCGGCTTCATCGTTTCGGCCTTGCGAGAAGCGCTTTCGACCGGTGACCGGCGCAGCGCCCAGGCCCCGGCGGCAGAGGCCATGGCGCGCTGGAACACCGAAACGGTGGCCGCGCCCGCAGCAGCGCCCGGGCTGCGTTCGCTGTTTGCCGGGCGGGACTGGTCAGCGCCGTCGCCGCGGGTGAGCGAAGCCGGAGCCGCCTGGCGCGGTTATGAGCAGGCGGTGATGACCCAGCCTGGCGATGCGCCGATGGGCAAGGCCGAAGCAGCCACCGCGCTGCCACAGGATCTGGCGGAATTTCCGCTCGGCGTGGCGCGCGGGCAAGTGGCCAATACTTATATCGTTGCCGAGGCGGAAGACGGGCTGGTGCTGGTCGATCAGCATGCCGCGCATGAACGGCTGGTGCTGGAACGCCTGCGCGCCGCCGGGGCGGGGGAGGCCGTGGCCGCCAGTCAGGCGCTGCTGATCCCCGAAGTGGTCGAACTGGACGAACCGGCCTGCGACCGGCTGGAAGAAAATACAGAACGGTTCGCCGCTTTCGGCCTGGTGCTGGAACGGTTCGGGCCAACCGCCATGCTGGTGCGCGCATTGCCCACCGTGCTGGCCAGAGGCGATCCGCAGGCGCTGATTCGCGACCTTGCCGATGATCTGGCCGGGCATGGTGAAGCGTTGCTGCTGGGCCAAAAGATCGATCATGTGCTGGCGACCATGGCCTGCCATGGCTCGGTGCGCGCCGGGCGCTCCCTGTCAGTCGCTGAAATGAACGCCCTGCTGCGCGAGATGGAGCGTACGCCCCGATCCGGCCAGTGCAATCATGGCCGGCCGACCTGGATTAAACTGTCCATGGCGGACGTCGAAAAGCTGTTCGGCAGGCATTGACCGCGCATTTCACGCGCGCTTGCGCCGGGGGGCTGCCCATTCAGGCCATAGCGGGCCATTGCAGACGATATGCTGGTTCAGGCAGGCGGGGTTCCGCCATCGGCCGGATCGCCAGCGGGATCGCGCAGCTTGATCAGGCCGATCAGGGTGGCGGTCAGCACCGCCTGTTCGTCCTGATTGAACAGCGTCATCTTCTGCCAGATCGTGCCCTGTCCAGGCTTGGAACGACTGCGGCGCTTGGCCAGGTTTTCGACCTGCAGGCTCAGCGTGTCACCGGGGTAGACCGGCCGCAGCCAGCGCAACGCATCCGCCCCGATGCCCCCGACGCCTGCGTCCGGATCACCGACCGTGCCGTTGACCAGCAGCTTCATCATCACGGCGGCGGTGTTCCACCCGCTGGCCGAAACCCGGCCGAAAAATGATTTCGCGGCCGCTTCGTCTGACAGGTGGAAATCCTGCGGATCGTATTTGGCCGCAAAATCGGTTGTTTCCTCGCGGGTGAGCGTGTGGGCGCCGAGCAGGCGAACTTCACCGATGATGACATCTTCGAAATACTGCAAGCTCGGCCCCCTTCCAATCACTGCCCCAGCGTGAGTCGTCCGAACAGCGTATATCCAACCGGGCTGTCGCCATAATAGGGATTGAGCGCCGATGGGGCCGCATATGCGGCCGCGCTGCCCCCCAGTGCAAGCTCGAACGGCCCCAGCGGAATGCGCCGGGCATAACCCGCCTGAAACTTCGTCACGCGGAAGGTCCGGTCGTGCAGCGGGTCGTCGTGATCGGGAAACAGTTCGTCATTGGCGACGTTCTCGACCCTGCCGAACAGCGTATTGCGCTCGTCCAGATCCCAGCTCACTTCGCCCAGCCAGGCGGTCAGCGTCCTGCCCGGCACGCGGTCCTTGGCGCTGAAAGCGGCCATGGCGGCCAGCCCTCCGCCACTGTTGTAATGAGCCGAGGTGGTGAAGCGCCGCTCATCCTCTCCCGGATGAGTTGCCTCCGGCTCGTTGATCTGGCCATAGCTGGCCTGCACCGCCCAGTTTGGTGAAGGGGTGAGCGTCGCGCGGACGGACCAGCTGTCCAGCTTCGGCTTTTCGATGTCCCAGCGATCCTCGTCCGGTTCCGCCCCGCGAAACGCCGACCCTTCGATCTGCCAGAGCGGAGACGAGATCCCCGCCGTCACCACGCCATAGGTGATGTGCGTGGAATCGAACCAGTGGTGGGCGATCGGCGGTTCCGGATTATACTGCGCGGACGCACGGTGCATGAAGGCACTGGGGCCGAGCGCGGGTTCGCCCACCGGCCCGCCATAGAGAAACAGGCTGGCGCTGTCGGCGATGTTGACGTCAACGCGCGCGGCCAGTTCCATGAACAGGTCATGTGGATGCTGCCGGTCCACCAGCGGCTCGCCCCCAGCTGTCTCGCCCGTCGCGAACAGGTTCGGATACCCTCTGGCTTTCATCGCCGGTTCGAGGCTCATCATCGATTTGAACTGGATGCGGCCCCAGTCTGTTTCGCGTTCCGCGGTGAGCATCGCCATCGAAGTGGAGTAGAACTTCTCATCCCCTCGCGGCCCGGAATGGTCCGTATATTGGGTCGATATGGTGCCGTGCGCCATCAGCATCCATTTGCCTGCCATGATGTGGAGGCCACGCATCGGGCCTTCACTTTTCGGCAATAGAGAGGTGCCCGAACCTGCCGAACCACGAATGGTTATGGGGCAATTGACGTTTGAGATTGTAATGCAATCGGTTCCGATTTCCTCAAATGTGTCCGGGCTTTCGTCCATTTCCAGCATGGTTCTATGTCCCGAATGATCGTGTTCCTGCGCCAGCACGGGCGTGGCGAGGAGGAAGAGGGACGACGCGACAAGGCTCACTAAACCGTCACCCTGAACTCGTTTCAGGGTCCATTTCGCCTTTCGCACGAACGGTTGATGCGGCGCGATGGATGCTGAAACAAGTTCAGCATGACGAAATTGGGTCTGCGATGACTGCATCACCCTGTCAAACATTGAACCTGAAGTGCAGCACGTCACCGTCCTGCACGACATATTCCTTGCCTTCCTGCCGCAGTTTTCCGGCATCCTTGGCCGCCGTTTCACCGCCCAGCGCGACGTAATCGTCGTAGGCGATAGTTTCCGCGCGGATGAAGCCCTTCTCGAAGTCCGAGTGGATTTCCCCCGCCGCCTGCGGTGCCTTGGCGCCCCGGTGTACGGTCCATGCGCGGGCCTCCTTGGGGCCGACCGTGAAGAAGGTGATGAGGTGGAGGAGATCATACCCTGCGCGGATGATGCGGGCGAGACCGGTTTCGTGGAGGCCCATTTCTTCCAGGAAGACCATGCGGTCCTCAGGTTCCATGTCCACCAGTTCGCTCTCGATCGCGGCGGAAACGATCACTGCGTTGGCCCCTTCGGACTTCGCCTTTTCGAATACGCGGGCGGAGAAGGCGTTGCCATTGGCGGCTGATTCTTCTTCCACATTGCAGACATAGAGTACCGGCTTGGCGGTGAGCAGTTGCGCCTGGTTGAACACGCGCCGGTCTTCCTCATCCGTCGGCATGGCGAGGCGGGCGGGCTTGCCATCGCGCAACAGTTCCAGCGCGGGCAGCAGGACGGTGGCAATCTGTTTCGCTTCCTTGTCGCCCTGCGCCGCCTTCTTTTGCGCGGCGGGAACCCGCTTTTCCAGACTGTCGAGATCGGCCAGCATCAGTTCGGTTTCCACCACTTCGGCATCGGCGATGGGATCGACCTTGTTGGCGACATGCTGGATATCGTCATCCTCGAAGCAGCGCAGCACATGGACGATGGCGTCCACTTCGCGGATATTGCCAAGGAACTGGTTGCCCAGGCCTTCGCCCTTGCTTGCGCCCTTTACCAGTCCGGCGATGTCGACAAAGGCGAGCTGGGTGGGAATGATCTTGGCGGAACCCGCGATCCGCGCGACTTCATCCAGCCGCGCGTCAGGCACGGCCACCTGGCCGACATTCGGTTCGATCGTGCAGAACGGATAATTGGCCGCCTGCGCGGCCTGCGTTTCTGTCAGCGCGTTGAACAGGGTCGATTTACCGACATTGGGCAGGCCCACGATTCCGCAACGGAAACCCATCGAAAACTCCGGATATTGGACAAGACGCGCCCCTTAGCCGGGGAATTGAGCGAAGGCCAGCTAAACGGAAATTTCAGCCCTTGGCGCTATGGCGGGCAGGATGAAATATCGTGGTTTCCTTGCCTGCCCCCTGTTGCTCGTTGCCTTGCTGGCCGCATGCGGCGGTGACAGCGCGGCGGACTACGCCAAGGCAAAACAGGCGTTCGCAGCGCGCGATTACATCGCTGCGCGGGCCGATCTCAACGCGGTCCTGAAGACCGAACCTGACAATGCGCAGGCGCTGGAGATGATGGCGCGCACCATGATCGGGCTTGATGACGGGGTCGGCGCAATCGCCATGCTGGACCGGCTCGAACGGCTTGGGCGCCCGCCCGCAGATCATCGCATTCTGCGCGGAGACGCCAATATCTTCGGAGGCCGCTTTGACCAGGCGATTGCGGCGGTGGAGGGCTAGCAGACTGCGGAAGCATGGCGCATTCGGGCGCTGGCCCGGGTGGGGCTGAACCAGCCGGACACGGCGCAGACGGCGTTTACGCAGGGGGAAACTGCTTCCGGTCCGAAGGCCGCACTGCAGGCAACTCATGCCCGCTTCGTGCTGGATACCGGAAACGTCGACCAGGCCCGCCAGCTGGCCGCAAGCGCGCTGGCGCAGCAACCTGGCAATCTGGTCGCCTTGCTGGTGCAGGCCCGCATCGCCGGGCTGGAAAAGCAACCCGCCAGAGCGCTGGCGATCTATCGTCAACTGGCCAAAACGAACCCTGGACGGATCGATATCACCTTCGGCCTGATTGACACGCTTGGCGCAATGCGGCGCTTCGACGAAATCGAACCGGTGCTGAAGGGGGCGGAACAGCTGGCCCCCGATCATCCCAAGCTGCTTTATTACAAGGCGCGGCTTGCGGCCGAGCGGCATGAATGGAGCAAGGTGCGCGAATTGCTGCAGCCCAAGGAAACCTTCCTGAGCGAGATGCCCGAACTGCAATTGCTCTATGCCCAGGCCCTGCTCGAAATCGGCCAGGTTGAACAGGCGCGCGCTTATCTATCACCGCTGCTGCTGCGCGCACCGGACAATGATTTTGTGCGGATATTGCTGGCCCGCTCGCAACTTGCCGGGGACGATCCCTATGCGGCGGCAGAAACGCTGAAGCCCGCCGCGCAATCTGGCCAGCCCGACCCCGAGGTCCTGAAACTGTATGAGACCGCGATGCGCCAGGCGACCGCTGCGGCGGTTCGATAGCAGGAGGTGGACGCAAAAAAACGCCCTCCTCGGACGAGAAGGGCGTTCTTGCGCGCGCGGGAGCTTAACCGCGGGCAACCAGGAGTGTTGGCAAACTCAGCTCTTCTCCATCGCCTTGCGGCGACGGATCAGGCCAAGCCCGATCAGGCGGCACCGGCAATGCCCAGCATGCCCGGTTCAGGCACTTCATTGCCGCCCGAGGTGTTGCCGCTCGAGGTGTTGCCGCTTGAGGTGCCACACATGCCGTCGCCGGTGGTGTCGCCGCAACCGCAATAGTGCGATGTGTGGCCGCCTGAAGAGCTCCAGCCCCAGCTGCCCGAGGAACCGCCCCAGCTGCCCCATGCCAGTGCGGGTGAAGCAATGGCGATGCTGCCGATGGCGGCGGCGGCGATAAGCGTCTTCTTCATCATGATCTCAGTCCCCTTGTCAGTCTGTTCAGCGTCTGAATGGTTGACGGGGAACAAGGCAAACGCCTTGCCAATCGATGGATCATACCGGTTACGGTGGTTAACGGATGGGCTGGGGAGGGGAGTCTGTAAGTTGACCCGACACCCCGGGAAACGCCTGGTGCGTCAAAAATTTGCGCCGAACTCCGACCGGTTTTGCTCTCGATCAAGGCAATCGAGGGGAAAAAGCCCTGTTTGCACTTGCCTCTCGGCCCCGGAAGGGCCGATAGGACGCAAAACTCAGCCCAGGCAGGACAATGCAGAACACTTTTCACAAGATGAACATGGTTTTCGCCAGCCCGATCCCGGTTTACACCATCGCGGATCATGAGCGGATCAATGCCGAAATCCTCAAGGAAATCGCCGAACGCCGCAAGGCCGAAGAAGGAATGGTTCATTCCAACCGCAGTGGCTGGCACAGCGATCTCGATTTCATCAAGCGGCCGGAACCGGCTCACAAGGAACTCGCGCAGAAGATCATGCAGTGTCTCGCCGATGCGACGCGGCGCGTGGCAAACGCGAAGAAGCTTGAAAACCTGCGGCTTGAGTGCGATGGCTGGGTCAACGTGAACCCTACCGGCGGCTATAACGTGCCGCACGATCACCCGGGCGCCTTCTGGTCAGCCGCCTATTATGTGAGTGTGCCGCCCGCGCCCGATGGTGGCGTGGCCGGTTCTATCGAATTCATCGATCACCGTTCCGCCCTGCCGGGGCAGGGGCTGGTTGCATCGCCCTATATGCGTTCACTGCATACGATGAAGCCCGCGCCTGGCACGCTGGTGGTATTTCCCAGCACGCTCAAACATTGGGTCCATCCGAACACCGCGGAAGAAGAGCGGGTGACGATCGCCATCAATGCGAAAATTGCGGTCGATCCGGCGAAGATGCGTCAGGCGCAGCAGCAGGCCGCGCATGAATCGAACCGTACCCTGCCGGATCCGGAGGCCCCCGCCGCTGCGGCGCCCAAGGCTGTGGCGGCACCCAAACGCAAGGCCGCGGCGAAGAAGGCTGAACCCGCTAAGGCCTGAGGGCCATCTCGCTCATGAAGCGGGCGTCGTCGCCCTTCGCCAGCCAGTCGGCCTGCGATGCGATGGCGCCTAGCATCCCGATCAGCATATCCTGTTCGGCCTTGGCGTAATTGCCGAGCACATAGGTGGTGACCCGGTCCTTGTGGCCGGGATGGCCGATGCCGATACGCACGCGCCTGAAATCGGGCCCAAGGTGCTGATCGATCGAACGCAGGCCATTGTGCCCGGCGGTGCCACCGCCCGTCTTGACCTTGACCTTGAACGGGGCGAGGTCCAGCTCGTCATGAAATACGGTCAGGGCATCGGTTCCCAGCTTGTAGAAGCGCAGCGCTTCGCCAACCGAACGGCCAATTTCGTTCATGAAGGTCGCGGGTTTGAGCAGGATGATCCGCTCGCCCGCGATCCGCCCGTCCTGCACCCAGCCTGAAAATTTCTTCTGGACCGGGCCGAATTCATGCATTTCTGCAATCACATCGACTGCCATGAACCCCACATTGTGGCGTTGCATCGCATATTGAGGTCCGGGATTACCAAGGCCAACCCATAGCTGCATGGCGCTCACCTAGGGTGATGAAGCGCAAAAGAAAAGCGCCGGAGGCCATGCGGCGACCGGCGCTTGTCTGTTTCATGCAGAAGAGGATCAGTCTTCCGACTGTTCTTCCTCTTCGCTCTCGCCTTCGCCGCTGGCTGCTGCAGCGCCTTCCGCACGCTTGAGCGCAGACGGGGCGACGATGGTGGCGATCGTGAAGTCACGATCGGTGATCGCGCTCTGCGACCCATCGGGCAGCGTCACATGGCTGATGTGAATCGAATCGCCAACCTCGAGGCCCGTGACATCGATGTTGATCTCGCTCGGGATGCGGGCCGCATCGCACACCAGTTCCAGTTCGTGGCGCACGATGTTCAGCACGCCGCCCTTCTTGAGGCCCGGCGATGCTTCTTCATTGATGAACACGACCGGCACGGCGACTTCAACCGTGGCGTCCTTGGCCAGGCGCAGGAAGTCGGCATGCAGGGGGCGATCCGAAACCGGATGAAAGGCAACGTCCTTGGGCAGGGTGCGAAGCGTCTTTCCGCCGATCTCGATCATCACGATCGAGTTCATGAAGTGGCCGGTGCCCAGTTGGCGCACCAGTTCCTTTGCTTCGACATGGATCGTCAGGGGTTCTTCATTGCCGCCGTAAACAACGGCGGGGACCCGACCTTCGCGTCGCAATGCACGGGAGGCTCCCTTGCCAGCCCGTTCGCGCGCTTCGGCGGGCAGAGTAAGAGCGTCGCTCATGTTCGTGCCTTTCGAAATCGTTTGAAACCAGTCTTGCCCGTCACGCCTCCAGGGATGACCATGACGGGAAGGGCGGGCCATTAGGGACAAAGCCGCAGAATTGCAAGCGCCGCCTATTGCACCCGCTTCACAATCCACCCCCGCTCGGCGAGCAGGGCGGGCAAGCCGTCCTTGCCTGCCATATGCGCAGCGCCCACGGCCACGAAGGGGTGCTTGCCCCGTTCGATCATCCCGGCGATCCGTAGCGCCCAGACCCGGTTGCGCTGGACCAGCAGCGCATCGCGCAGTTCGGCATCCGCCAGCATGCCGCAATGCGTTTCGGCCGCGATCGCAGCGACGTTTCCGGTCAGCCAGTGGCGGGCAAGGGTAATTTGCTCCGCTGATGCGGTAGCGGCGCCCTGTGCGATGGCGGCAAGCAGATCGCGCTGGTCTGCTTCGGGCAGCCTATCGAAAATGCCCAGCTGCCCGGCGGCTCCTTCCAGCTCCGCCACGGGTTTGGCAGGCGCCATGGCCGACAAGGCCCGGTCCACGCCATTGCCGGACTCGCCGTGCCTGATCGCCTGCGCCAGCGTCAGCGCGGCAGCCCAGCTTTCGACATCCGCAAAATCCCCTTCGCTCATCCCTGCCTGATCGAGCAGGCGGGCGAGCGCGGGGCGGCTTTCAGGCGTGACGCGCTGGAGCAGCGGTGGCTGGCCGGGGCTACGGCCCAATCTTGCGAATTCCTGCGCCAATGCTGCCCGATCCGCCAGATCCGCGACTTCCAGCACCAGCAGCCCGGACCGTTGCAGAGCCTGATCGACGGCGGGCGTGCGCCATTCCACACCGTCCGGCAGCGAATGGACCGTCCCGAACAGCCAGGCCGATGCACCGCCCTTCCCGCTGACTTCCCACAGCGCGGGTTGCGCCGAAATGCCGGAGAGTTCCGAAGGCGCGGGCTTGCAGGCGGCCAGGCAGGCCGCCGCGCACAGCCCCAGCAGCCAGCGCAGGATCATGGTACGCGAAGCGCCGCAATGCCGCGGGCGGCAAGGTCGTCCTGCA
>JAURML010000155.1 GCA_030830695.1 Caenibius sp.
ACCCATGAAATAGCGGCCTTCCAGAATCTGGGAGAGCCAGCCAACCGTCATCGCCAGCTTGGTGGGGTGCTGGTGCGGCAGGATGTGAGCCATCGGTGCGAAGCTGATGTTCTTCGTCTGCAAGGCCGCGCCCGCCATGATCAGTTCGGGATTCGGAATGTTTTCCCAGATCTGGGATGCGTGTTCCGAAATCATCATGGTGGTGATGCCCGCCTGATCGGCCTGCACCGCGCTCTGCACGCCCCATTCAAACGTCTGCCGAGCCGTACGATCGGGCCGCATATAGGGGTGAAAAATGATACCTGTGCCCATTGCCATGGCAAATTCTCCCAATTTTCAACTTTAAGCCACTTGGCTTAGATATGCGAAGACGCGACAGAGAGTCAAGCAGAGTCTACGCCCGCGTTGATAAAATGAGTTTCGCGGTCGCGGGGGCTTCCCTTGGTCCGATGTTGCAGCCACTATCTGACGGAAATGACAAGAGGGGGACATATTGTCTGAGCGCAAGGCAAGGCCGGAAGACCAGAATGACAGCCGGACCAGAATTATCCTTGCCGCCGAAATCCTGTTTGCGCGCGAGGGAATCGACGGCGTTTCCCTGCGCCGGATCGCCGCGGCCGCCGGGCAGAAAAACCATCACGCCGTTCAATATCACTTCGGCACGCGCGACGGGCTGGTCCAGACCATTTTCGACTATCGCATGGAACAGATGGACGAGCGGCGGCTCACCATGTTCGCCGAGGCCGAGAGTGATGGACGGATCGACGACCCGCGCATCATCGTTGAGGTGATCTTCCTGCCGCAGATTGCGCTAATCGACCGCTTCGGCGATCACAGCTACGCCAATTTCCTGTGCCAGTATCTGCTGCGCAATTCCGATGCGGAATTCGGCCGGTTCGGCGGCAACCTGCCGCCGGGCCTTAAGCGGGCGCTGAGCATGCTGCGCCAGCGGCTCGATTTTCTGAGCGACAGCGCCGCTCAGCGGCGGCTGATTACCGTCTGCTTCATGTTCCTCAACCTGCTGGCGGTCTATACGCGCGAACTGGAATCAGGCCGCGCGAGCGAGGATTTCGACGAAGCTCTGGAGGACACAATCCGCCAGATCGTCGCGGCCCTGTTCCTGCCGGCCAGACAGGAGGTTTGCTAGCCCTTACGCACCGCTCGCCGGGCTGAGCTGCTCCACCTTGTTGCCGCGCCCGTCACGCAGATCGCGCGGTTCCAGCACCGCCGTGGTCTCGATCAGGTCAAGCGCAGCCTGAGCCGCAGCGAAGCGCTCGGCCGAAACCAGCCAGTCCTTTGCCTCCGGGGCGCCCGGCATGTTGCGCACTTCAGCCATCGCGGCCTCGATCCGCCCGCTTTCAAGAAACAGGCGCGCACGTTCAAGCCGCCGCAACGGCGCGGGCGATGGCGCGCTCTCGCGGCGAATCACGAACAATCCGTTGACCTCGCGCTTGATGCGCGACCAGGCGCCTTCATCTTCCGGCGCCTTGGTCAGTTGCGGGCCGAGCCCTTCGAGCCGGGCCAGCAGCTGGTCCAGCGTAACCGGTTCGCGCGAGAATTCGATCACCGTGCGCACAGCATTGGGCCGCGCATCGCCAAAACGCAGCCGCAGCTGATCGGCCAGATAGCCCAGCGGCGCGCCGCGTTCGATCGCCCGGCGCGTGGCAAAGGCGATCAGCAGGCCTTCGGCGCGCGCAGCGTTACCCGCCGCCGCCTCGGCCTGGAGATCGAGCCGGGCCAGCCGTTGTTCGAGCCCCGCAAGCCGCTGGTCGAAACCGCCCTGTGCCTGCGCGATCTTTTCAACCACCTCGACCGCTTCTTCGACTGCATCCTCCGAAACTTCGGCCAGTTTCATCGCCTCGCTGTCAACGGCGGTATCACCCGTCGCCTCATCCCCGGAAAGGGCAGGCATGATCGGGCCGTCTTCCGCACCCCCGCGCAACGCACCGAAACTGCCGCCGCGTGAGACAAACCAGCCTACTGCCGCCGCGCCCAGCAGAAAGGCGGCGGCGAGCATCAGTATCGCGTGGCGCAACCGCAGGCGGGGCTTCCCATTGTCCTGATTTTGTTCAGCGAAGTCTTCTTCCGCCATGGCTTCCGCTCCGTCCTTTCCGGTTTGCGCCACTGCGTGCCTGGGCGCCGGAGATGGTTTGCGATCCTTGCCGGTTCAATGGCACAGCTCTGCCGCCAATGCCAGCAACGCGCGATCATCGGGCGATCGCGCGCTGTGCACTTCGCGCCAGCCCGACCCTGCTGCCTCTGCAATGCGCGGGCCCAGCGCAGCGATTTTCACGCGGCTGCGGGCAAGGCCCAGCCTGTCGCATTCCGCGCCGAAATGCCGCGCCGCCGCCGCCGAATGAAGCAGCACGACCGCGCCGCGGCGCAGCACCTCTGCCATGTCGGCAGGCAATGGCACAGCCACGCTTTCATAAGCGATGCGAGTGACCAGGCGAATGGCCGCTGGCGGGTGCAGCGCGACATGATCCGCCCCGGCCACCCGCAACAGGGTGAGCCTTTGCTCGGCCAACCCGTCAAGCACGCCCTGCAAGCCGCCATGCCCGATGCTCGACACCGTAAAGCCCGCTTCGCGGGCGACCGCCGCCGTTGCTTCGCCCACGACATGCGCGGGTTTGCCGCAAAAACGCGCAAGCTGCGCCCCGCCATGACGCAGCGCGTTGGCGCTGCCCAGCAGCAGGCCATCGATTTCCCCAACTTCGGGCGCGTCCCAGTCCAGTGCGCGAAATTCGGACAGCGGTGCGCCATGCGCATCAAGCCCGGCCTGCCGCGCCGCGCCAAGCGTGGCTGAAAAACCTGGCTCGGGCCGCAGGACCAGGACCGGCAAGGTCATCTCAGCCTGCGCCGAACAGGGCGGTAACCGCAGGGCTGGCCCGGCCCAGAAGATCATGCGCGAGGGTGGCCGGTCCATCGCAATCTCCGGCAGGGAATACCGCCTGCCCCCCAACCCGTTCCGCGCCATCGGCGCTGAAGATGGCCGCGCGCATCGTCAGCATCCTGCCGTCGGCAAGGCACTGCACCGCGACGGCGCTGTGGCAGTTTCCGCCCAGCGCCGCGAGCAGCGCACGCTCCGCCATCACCGTTGCCCGGCTGGGCAAATGATCGATCGCGGCGAGCAGGCCCTGTGTTTCTGCATCTGCCGAGCGGCATTCCAGCCCGATCGCCCCTTGCGCGGGCGCAGGCAGCCATTGCTGCGGATCAAGCAATGTGCCGACATTGTCCCGGCCCAGCCGTGAAAGCCCCGCTGCAGCCAGCAGCGTTGCCTCCGCTTCCCCCTGATCCAGCCAGGCCAGACGGGTCGCCACATTGCCGCGAAACGGCACGATGGTGCAATCAGGCCGCGCATGGAGCAACTGCGCCGCGCGGCGCGGTGCGCTGGTGCCAACGCGCGCGCGCGGGGGCAGG
>JAURML010000156.1 GCA_030830695.1 Caenibius sp.
CGAGGAGCTTGCGCACATCCTCGAAATGGAGGCCGGTGGTCGGCTCGTCGAGGATGTAGAGCGTCTGTCCGGTGGAGCGGCGCGCGAGTTCCTTGGCGAGCTTGACGCGCTGCGCCTCGCCCCCTGACAGGGTGGTCGCCTGCTGGCCAACCTTCACATAGCCCAGCCCCACCTCGTTCAGCATGTGCATGCGGTCGCGGATCGGGGGCACGGCGGAGAAGAATTCCTCGGCATCCTCGATCGTCATGTCCAGCACGTCGGCGATGGAGCGGCCCTTGAACTTCACCTCCAGCGTCTCGCGGTTGTAGCGCTTGCCGCCGCATTCCTCGCACGTCACATAGACGTCGGGCAGGAAGTGCATCTCGATCTTGATGAGGCCGTCGCCCTGGCACGCCTCGCAGCGGCCGCCCTTGACGTTGAAGCTGAAGCGCCCGGGCTTGTAGCCGCGCGCCTGCGCCTCGGGCAGGCCGGCGAACCAATCGCGGATATTGGTGAAGGCGCCGGTGTAGGTGGCGGGGTTGCTGCGCGGGGTGCGGCCGATGGGCGACTGATCGATCTCGATCACCTTGTCGCAATATTCGAGGCCGGTGATCCGGTCATGCGCGCCCGCGATCACCCGCGCGCCATTCAGCGCCCGGGCGGCCCCGGCATGCAGCGTGTCCACCGTGAAGCTGGACTTGCCGCTGCCCGAAACGCCGGTGATGCAGGTGAAGGTGCCGAGCGGGATGGCGGCGGTGACATTGCGCAGGTTGTTCGCCCGCGCGCCATGCACCGTCAGCTTGTGCCCGTTGCCCTTGCGCCGCTGAGCCGGGACTTCGATTTTGCGGGTTCCGTTGAGATAGGCGGCGGTCAGGCTCCGCTCGCTCGCCAGCACTTCCGCCAGCGTGCCCTGCGCCACCACCTCGCCCCCATGCACCCCCGCGCCGGGGCCGAGATCGACCACATGATCGGCGGCGCGGATCGCATCCTCGTCATGCTCCACAACGATCACCGTGTTGCCCAGATCGCGCAACCGCTTGAGCGTTTCCAGCAGCCGGTCATTGTCGCGCTGGTGCAGACCGATGCTGGGTTCGTCCAGCACGTAGAGCACGCCGGACAGCCCGCTGCCGATCTGGCTGGCGAGGCGGATGCGCTGGCTTTCCCCGCCGCTGAGCGTGCCGCTGGTGCGATCGAGGTTGAGGTAATCCAGCCCGACATTATTGAGGAAGCCCAGCCGCTCGTTAATTTCCTTCAGGATGGCGCGGGCGATCTGGTTCTGCGTGTCAGTCAGCTTGCCATCCAGCGTGGCGAAGAAGGCTAGCGCATCGGCCACGCTCAGCCGGGTGGGGCTGGCGATATCCTGCCCCGCGACTTTCACCGCCAGCGCCTTCTCGTTCAGGCGTTTGCCGCCGCAAGCCTCGCACGGCTGCGCGGTCTGGAACTTCGACAGTTCTTCGCGCATCCAGGCGCTGTCGGTCTGCAGCAGGCGGCGGTTGAGATTGCCGATCACACCCTCGAACGGCTTTTGCACCGTGTAGCTCTTGCGCCCGTCCTTGAAGGTGAGTTCTACCGGCAGGCCCCCGGTGCCGTGCAGGATGATCGCCCGCTGGTCCGGCTCCAGCCCGTTCCACGGCGTCGTCAGGTCAAAGCCATAGGCGCGCGCCAGGCTTTCCAGCACCTGCATGTAATAGGGCGACGGCGGGTTGGACTTGGCCCAGGGCACCACCGCCCCCTGCTTGAGGCTCAGCGCCTCGTTCGGGACCACCAGCTGCGGGTCGAACAGCAACTTTTCGCCCAGACCGTCACAGGTGGCGCAGGCCCCCTGCGGCGCGTTGAAGCTGAACAGGCGCGGTTCCACCTCCTCGATCGTGAAGCCGCTGACGGGGCAGGCGAATTTCTCGGAAAAGACGATGCGGTTGGCGGGGATGCCGGCGCCCTTCATCGCTCCACCGCCCGCACCTTCTTCCTCACGCCCCGGCACCACCCCATCCGCCAGATCGACATAGGCCAGCCCGTCGGCCAGCTTCAGCGCGGTTTCGAAACTGTCCGCCAGCCGGGTTTCGATGCTTTCCCGCACGGCCAGGCGATCCACCACCACTTCAATGTCGTGCTTGTACTTCTTGTCAAGCGCGGGGGCTTCCTCGATCGGGTGGATCTCCCCGTCAATCCGCACGCGGGTGAAGCCGGCCTTCTGCCATTCGGCCAGCTCCTTGCGATACTCGCCCTTGCGCCCGCGCACCACCGGGGCCAGCAGATAGGCGCGCGTGCCTTCAGGCAGGGCCATAACCCGGTCAACCATGTTGGAAACCGTCTGCGCTTCGATCGGCAGGCCGGTGGCGGGGCTGTAAGGCACCCCCACCCGCGCCCACAGCAGGCGCATGTAATCGTAGATTTCCGTCACCGTCGCCACGGTGCTTCGCGGGTTGCGGCTGGTCGTTTTCTGTTCGATCGAAATGGCGGGCGAAAGGCCGTCGATATGTTCGACATCGGGCTTCTGCATCATCTCCAGAAACTGGCGCGCATAGGCAGACAGGCTTTCGACATAGCGCCGCTGCCCTTCGGCATAGATCGTATCGAACGCCAGGCTCGACTTGCCGCTGCCCGATAGACCGGTGATCACGATCAGCGCATCACGCGGCAGATCGATATCGATGCCTTTGAGATTGTGTTCGCGCGCGCCGCGCACGGAAATGGTGGTGAGTGCCATGGTGGGCGATGTGGGGCCTTGGTTGAACAGAGTCCAGAGGCGCATGCATGCGCGCCAGTTGCAGCCGCACACCCGCGGCATCCGGCTTTTCGTCGAGAATCGCGCGGAACTCGACCGCCGCCTCGCGGTATTTGCCCATCCTGTCCGCCAGCATCATCCCCAGCCGGAAGCGGGCTTCGACGCGCAGTTCCAGCTCTGGATCACGGGCGAGCGCGCGATAGGCCTTTTCCGCAAGCTCCAGCTCACCGCGATCACGCGCGGCATCCGCAAAGGCAAACAGTTCCGCTGCGCTCATTTCGATCTTGTCCGGCGCCTCGGGCCTAGTGTCCGTCTCCTGGGCAGGCGCGCCGGTCCAGGTGAGCGACAGGACAATTGCCGCGCAAATAATGTGACGCGGCACTTTTCATCCTCCAGACAACGCGCGGATTTTCACCTCTATGCAATCGCTCAGCCAAAACAACGATGATTTTTATATGAATTTCCTTCCCCCGCGGTTCACTCAGCCTCTGTTCAACCGGGCCTGCTTAGGGCAAACCCCCCGCAACCCCGGAATAAGCCCACGAACAGGAGAGCTTCCCGCCGTGAAATCCCTCAATCTCTATGCCAGCGCGTCGCTTGCGGCGCTGGTTGCAGGTTCCCCCGCCATGACCCTCGCCCAGGATACCGCCGCCCCCGCCGCCGAAACCGCGTCCGACGCGGCGGCAGCGCCCTTTACCGATGCCAATCCCTTCGCGCACGCATCCACCCTGCCGTTCGGCGTGCCCGATTTTTCGAAGATCAGCGATGGCGATTACCAGCCCGCGATCGAGGCGGGCATGGCCGCGCATCTGGCGGAGATAGAGGCGATTGCCACCAATCCCGCCCCGCCAACCATCGAAAACACACTGGTGGCGATGGAACGGTCCGGACAGTTGCTGACCCGCGCCTATGCTGCCTTCGGCGCGGTGGTGAGCGCGAACACCAATGACACGCTGGACGCAGTGGAACAGGCGATTTCGCCCAAGCTCGCCGCGCAAAGCGATGCGATCCTGCTCAACCCCGCACTGTTTGCGCGCATTCAGGCGCTGTACGATGCCCGCGCGCAATTGCCCGCAGGCAGCGAGGAAGCGCGGCTGCTGGAAGTGACTTATCAGAACTTCGTCAATGCCGGGGCCAAGCTGGACCCTGCGGCCAAGGAACGGGTCAAGCAGATCAACACCGAACTATCCACGCTGGGCACCGATTTTTCCCAGAAGCTGACAGAGGCGACCAAACGCGCCGCGCTGGTGGTGGACCGGCGCAAGGAACTGGCCGGGCTTTCCGATGCCGAAATCGAAGCCGCCGCCAGGGAAGCCGCCGAACGCGGGCTGAAGGGCAAATATGTTCTCCCCCTCATCAACACCACGCAGCAGCCGCTGCTGGCCAAGCTGGACAATCGCGACCTGCGCAAGCGGTTGTATGAGGCGAGCGTGACCCGCACCTCGCTGGGCGATGAAAACGATACGCGCGCGATCATCGTGAAAATGGCGAAGCTGCGCGCGGAAAAGGCGCAGGCCATCGGCTATCCCGATTTTGCCAGCTACACCATGTATGACCGGATGCTGCGCCAGCCATCGGAAGCACTGGATTTCATGAACCGGATGGTGCCCGACCTGTCTGCCAAGCAGGCGGCCGAGGCGGAGGAACTGAACGTCGCCATCCGCGCGCAAGGCGAGTTCTTCACGGTCCAGCCATGGGACTGGGATTATTATTCCGAAAAGGTGCGGCGCGCGAAATATGATTTCGACGAGGCCGAGGCCCGCCCCTATTTCGAAATGAAGCGCGTGCTGGAAGATGGCGTCTTCTATGCCGCCAATCTGGTCTATGGTCTGCGTTTCGAACAGCGTAACGATCTGCCCGTCTATCAGGAAGATGTGACCGTTTACACCGTGTTCGATGCGGATGGCTCGGAACTGGGCCTGCTCTATTTCGATCCCTTCGCCCGCCCCAACAAGCAGGGCGGCGCCTGGATGGGCAATTTCGTGGAACAATCGCGCCTGATGGGCACGAAGCCTGTGGTCTACAATGTGCTCAACATCCCCAAGCCGGCAGCGGGCGAACCGGTGCTGGTGACCTTCGATGAAATGATCACCATGTTCCACGAAATGGGCCATGCGCTGCACGGGCTGTTCGCGGACCAGACCTATCCCACCATTTCGGGCACGAACACGGCACGCGATTTCGTGGAGTTTCCCAGCCAGTTCAACGAAAACTTCGCGACCGAACCCGAAGTGCTGGCCAATTTCGCAAAACATTACCAGACGGGCGAACCAATCCCCCAGGCGCTGCTGGACAAGATCGACCGGGCCAGGAAATTCAACCAGGGCTATGCGCTGGGCGAAGTGCTGGCCGCCGCGCTGCTGGATATGAAGTGGCATGCCTTCGGGCCTGATGCTGCACCAACCGATGCGGACGCCTTCGAAATGGCAGCGCTGGACAGTCTTGGCCTGCGCACGGATCTTGTTCCGCCGCGCTATCTCAGCCCTTATTTCCGCCATATCTGGGATCATGGCTACGCCGCTGGCTATTATTCCTATCTGTGGACGGAAATGATCGCCCATGATGCCTTCGCCTTCCTGAAGGCTGGCGATGGCGTATCGCGCCGGGGCGGCGACCTGTTCCGCAAGATGGTGCTGAGCCGGGGCAATACGATGGATTACGCCACGCTCTATCGCGCCTATGCGGGCCGCGATCCAAGCCCTGATGCGATGCTGATCGCGCGCGGGCTGA
>JAURML010000157.1 GCA_030830695.1 Caenibius sp.
GCCGGCCGGTATAACGATCCCGCCTTTTTTGAACTGGAACGCGAACATCTGTTCGATCGCGTCTGGCTGCTGGCGGCGATTGGCAACGAAATCCCGGACAAGGGTTCCTACAAGACGGATACGATCAACGGGCATCCGGTAATCCTGCTGCGCGATGGCGACGGCCGAGTTCGTGCATTTCATAACGCCTGCACGCATCGCGGCGCCTGTCTGGTACGCGAGAAGACGGGGCGGGGCACGTCATTCACCTGTCCTTATCATGCCTGGAACTTCGGCCTGGACGGGGCGCTGAACTTCCTGCCCGACGAATTCGATTTTCCGGGCTTCGAGCGGGGCAAGATGCATCTGCGCGAACTGCGCTGCGAAAGCCATGGCGCGCTGGTGTTCGTGTCATTCAATGACGAGGTCGAATCGCTTGATCACTATCTGGGCGGACTGGTCGACATGCTGGCTGACGTGCCGTGGGACGGGGTGCGCCTGTACAAGGAGGTGGATTTCCCGATCGATTGCAACTGGAAATGTGTCCACGACGCCTTTTCCGAAACCTATCATGTCCAGTTCGCGCATAACAACACGGTGCATCAGGCACTCAACCGCACCTTCACGGCCCGCCAGATGCTACGCCACGGCCACAATGCCATGATCGTGCGGAACCGCGCGGCGGAAGCTGGCGCCGGGCCGCAGAATGTTCTCGATGCGGGGCCTGCCGCAGCGGCGGGTTCGGGTATCGAGCTTAATGAGCTGACCCGCGCCGCCCAGCGCAGTTACAACATCTTCCCGAATCTGACGTTGCCGGTGGGCGAGAATCTGATGACGATCCTGCAGGCGATTCCGGTGAGCGCGGACCACACCATTTTCCGCCTGCGCTACATCAAGGTCGATCCGGCGGGAGCAATGGATACGGAAGCCGATCGTGCCACGGTGGAAGGGTTCGGGGCGGTGCTGTCAGAGGACATCTATGCGCTGACGGGGATTCACCAGTCGCTGGCGGGGGGCGGGATTGACAAGGTCACGCTGGGAGCCGGAGAACGCTTCATCTACAATTTCCACCGCGAGGTGGACCGCGTGATCGGCAAGGAGCGCATTCCCGCATCGCTGCAGGTGACTGATATCGAATTGCCGCTGGTCGATTGACGGGCACTGGTGCGAACTGAACCCTCGCGCTAGTTTGATCGCTTCAGAGGATGCAAGCGAGGCCACGAGAACTCATGCCGCCAGCGCAGAGCGATTCCCCGAACCGGCAACGGCGGGTGCCCAAGCAGGAACGTTCGATCAGCACGGTCGAGGCGATCCTGCAGGCGGCTGAGCAATTGTTCCTCAAGGACGGTTTTGCGAAGACGACGGTGGAAGATATCCTGCGCCGGGCGGGGATCGGGACGGGTTCCTTCTACGATTACTTCCCGAACAAGACTGCCGTTGCCCTCGCGCTGCTGGAAAGTGTCTCGACCGAGATTGCGGGCGATGCGCGCAAGTATTTTATCGATTTCGGGCGGGAGTCGATCCAGCAGAGCCTGCCCAAGGTCGTGCGGCGAATCTTTCACCGCTACAAGCGTCACAAGAACATCCTCATCAATCTGGTCAACGAGGTGCCCGAACTGCGCGCAACGGCGGAAAATTATTCCGTCGACCGGCTGATCTACCGGGCGAGCCTGATCTACCTCCAGATTTACGAAGATGCCTTCGCCGGCAAGGATCTGCGCACGGTGCATGGGATCATGAATCTGGTCTATTCCGCCGCGATCAAGCAGTATCTTTCAGACGATGATCCGCCGTTCGGCGAGGAAACCTTCCTCGATCAGCTCTCGACCATGATGCTGGGCTATATTGCCTATGATGCCGGTCGCGATGAGGGCGCAGGATCGTCCCTGGCGTAGCGCGATCATACCCCCAAGCCGTCCAGATACCGTAAGCGCTGGTCAGCGAAAGCGCGAAGCCTACCAGAATGAGCATCACCTTGGGGCTGAAATGCCTGGCTGCCAGCGCGCCAAATGGGGCGGCAACGATCCTGGCGAAGTGGAAAAATTGTTAGGCCACGAAGAAAAACGCCCGGAAGCCTTGGCCTCCGGGCGTCTTGCCAATTTCATTCGCAGGAGCCTGAAATCAGGCCGCTTCGGCCTTTTCGTCAGGATCGCGCAGCACATAGCCGCGGCCCCATAGCGTCTCGATATAGTTTTCGCCGTCACAGGCCAGCGCCAGCTTCTTGCGCAGGTTGCAGATGAAGACGTCAATGATCTTGAGTTCGGGTTCGTCCATCCCGCGATAAAGGTGGTTGAGGAACATTTTCTTGGTCAGCGTGGTGCCCTTGCGCAGCGAAAGCAGTTCCAGCATCGCATATTCCTTGCCGGTCAGGTGAACCCGCGCGCCATCGACTTCCATCGTCTTGGTATCGAGATTGACTGCCAGCTTGCCGGTGCGGATGACCGATTGCGAATGGCCTTTCGAACGGCGCACCACGGCGTGAATGCGCGCCACCAGTTCTTCGCGATGGAACGGCTTGGTGACGTAATCGTCCGCGCCGAAGCCGAAGCTGCGGATTTTCGAGTCCATTTCCGATATGCCGGACAGAATGAGCACGGGCGTCTGCACCTTGGCCACGCGCAGCTTCATGAGCACATCATAGCCGTGCATGTCAGGCAGGTTCAGGTCGAGCAGGATGATATCGTAATCATACAGCTTGCCCAGATCCAGGCCTTCTTCGCCAAGATCGGTCGAATAGACGTTGAAGCCTTCGGTGGTGAGCATCAGCTCAATCGCCTTGGCCGTTGTCGGTTCGTCTTCGATCAACAAAACGCGCATGGGAACCCCCCTTGTTGCCCCGTATTGCCGCTCACTGGCCCCGTTCGGGAGGTCGGTGAACTTCATTAACCACTCAACTTCTGAACAAGAGAGGTTAATTAAGCGTAAAACACCTCACAAGCGCGCGTCACTCGGTTGGTCGCATGCCAGATTCCACCGGGCTTGTGTCGGCACTCAACGCACTGCTTCCAGCGCCTTTTGCCTTCGCCGCTGCACCGAACTGCCGATGCCGATCGCTTCGCGATATTTGGCGACGGTACGCCGGGCGAGGTCGAAGCCCTTGCCGCGCAACAGATCGACCAGCGCATCATCGGACAGGATCGACTTGGGGTCTTCCGCGTCGACCAGCGCGCGGATCTGCGCCTTGACCGCTTCGGCGGATACGGCGCCGTCCCCGTCTGCCGAGGCGACGCCGCTGGTGAAGAAATATTTCAGTTCGAACGTACCGCAATCGCAGTGGAGGTATTTGTTGGCGGTAACCCGGCTGACCGTGGATTCGTGCATTTCGATCGCATCGGCCACGGTCTTGAGCGTCAATGGCCTGAGTTCGGATACCCCGCGGCGAAAGAATCCGTCCTGCTGCTTCACGATTTCGGCGGTCACCTTGAGAATGGTCTTCTGCCGCTGGTCCAGTGCGCGCAGCAGCCAGTTGGCATCCGTCAGTTTCTCGCCCAGCCAGCTGCGGCTGTCCTTGTCAGTGCAGTTCTTGCGCAGTTCGAGGTAATAGGGCCGGTTGATGATCAGCCTGGGCAGGGTCGACTGGTTGATGGCGATGTCCCAGCCCCCGTCGCCTGACGCGCGCAGAAAAATGTCCGGCACGATTGCCGCCTCTGCCATTCCGCCCTGGAAGCGCAGCCCCGGCTTGGGGTCATAGCTGCGCAATTCGGCCAGCATGTCTGCAAAATCCTCGTCATCGACGTCGCAGATGCGCTTGAGCTGGCGCAGGTTCCCTTTCGCCAGCAGGTCGATATTCTCGATGAAGCGGGCCATGCAGGGATCGTAGCGATCGGCATCGCGCGCCTGTAGTGCCAGGCATTCGGACAGGCTGCGTGCGCCCACCCCTGCCGGGTCCAGCGCCTGGACAAGCTCCAGCGCCTGCTCCACATCGGCCAGAGCGGTGCGCAGTTCGCCCGCGACATGCTGGAGCGGAGTGGCGAGATAGCCGGCTTCGTCCAGCAGGCCGATCAGATAGCGGGCGATCTGCGTTGCGCGCGGATCACGCGACTGCGCACCGACCTGCGCCAGTAAATGTTCGGCAAGTGTCGCCTCTGGCGCGCCGCGTTCGTCAATTGCCGGGCCTTCCAGCCCACCAGAGCCCTGGTATTGGGCCGTTCCGCCAAGCCAGTCAGCGTCACCCGTATCGCGATCGCGATCAATTGCGCCAGCATCGATGTCGAGCGGCTGGTCCGCTTCGCCCTGCGCGGCGCCGATCAGCTGGTCAACCGGGGACTCCCCTGGTGAGGGCGGGGGTGACGCTTCCCCTTCGTCGCTGGAACCGGTTTCACTGGCAGGGGAATTGCCACTATCCACGTCAAGCAGCGGATTGGCTTCCAGCGCCGCATTGATGAAGGCTTCCAGTTCCAGATTGGGCAGCGCCAGCAGCTTGATCGCCTGTTGCAGCTGGGGGGTCATCACCAGCTGCTGGGATTGCCTGAGGTCGAGGCGGGGACCCATATTCATGCTTCTGTCAGTCCGAGCGGTACGAATGCGTCACAGCGTGAAGCTTTCGCCAAGGTAGAGGCGCCGCACGTTTTCGTCTGCGACGAGGTCTTCCGGGCTGCCAGCGAACAGCACCTGTCCGCCATAGATGATGCAGGCCCGGTCCACGATGTCGAGCGTTTCGCGCACATTGTGATCGGTGATCAGCACGCCAATGCCGCGTTCCTTCAGGTCAATCACCAGATGGCGGATATCCTGAATGGACAGCGGATCGATTCCGGCGAAGGGTTCGTCGAGCAGCATGATCGAAGGCTTGGCCGCCAGCGCGCGCGCGATTTCGCAGCGTCGCCGTTCACCGCCGGACAAGGCCATGGCCGGGCTTTCGCGCAAGCGGCCCAGGCCGAATTCGTCGAGCAACCGTTCCAGTTCGGCGGCGCGCACACCCTCATCAGGTTCGACCATTTCCAGCACACTGGCGATATTTTGTTCGACTGTCAGCCCGCGAAAAATCGAGGTTTCCTGCGGCAGGTAGCCAAGACCCAGAATCGCGCGACGGTACATGGGCAGCTTCGTCACATCCACGCCGTCCATCAGGATGCGCCCTGAATCCGGACGTACCAGCCCCATGATCGAATAGAAGCAGGTCGTCTTGCCCGCACCATTGGGGCCAAGCAGGCCGACGACCTCGCCCTTGCCGACGGACAGCGAAATATCAGTCAATACGGCGCGCTTGTCATAGCTTTTGGCGATGAACACGATTTCGAGGCCGCCCCTGGGCAAGGGCTGCGACGCGGCGCGGGCGGCGGTTTCGGCCGCGTCATGGGCGGCATCGAGATGATCGAGAGTCGTCATATCATGCGTTCTAGCAGCAGTTGAGTGGCAGAAAACCCCAATAGATGCGAAACTGGCAGGCTTTATGCATATGCCCTGTGACCTTGATAGGGGGGCATGGCAAACAAATGGTTAGCGCATGAGTAAGGGACAAGCGCCGACGGTTTTCCTTGCATTCGACCCGCCGCCGACGCCATCACGCACCCAGCGGCCGCCCGGCCCCCTGACTCAGTCAGCTCATTCGAACCTTCTCAGCGGAATGCCTTGCCATGTTTGACCCGACCCGCGCGACCGAACGCTGCGCCGCCATGATCGATCTCGCCCGCCGGGCAGGGGCGGATGCCGCTGATGCTGTCGCCATCGGTGATGCGAGCGAGGCTGTCCACGTCAGGCTGGGCAAGCTGGAGGATGTCGAACGGTCCGAAAGCGAAACGGTGGGGCTGCGCGTATTCGTGGGTAGCCGGTCAGCTTCGGTCCAGGCGACGGACAGCAGCGATGCTGCGCTGGCCGAACTCGCTCAGCGTGCGGTGGCCATGGCCCGCGCCGCGCCGGAGGATCGCTTTGCCGGTCTCGCCCCGGAAGAATTGCTGGCTCATGGGCCCTTCCCCGATCTTGAACTTGCGGACGGGGCCGAGCCTGCGCCGGAATGGCTCCGCGCCCGCGCCGAGGAATGCGAAGATGTCGCCCGCGCGGTTGCCGGGGTCACGAACAGTGAAGGGGGCAGCGCCAGCTTTGGGCGCTCGCTGTTCGGGCTGGCCACCAGTCATGGATTTTGCGGGGTTCATGCCGGAACCGCGCATGGGCTGAGCGCCAGCGTGGTCGCCGGTCAAGGAAGCGGAATGCAACGTGATTATGCCTGGCGGCAGGCCCGCCACGCAGCCGATCTTCTGACGCCTGCCGAAATCGGGCGGATGGCGGGGGAGCGCGCCGTGGCGCGGCTGAATCCGGGCCGCCTGCCCAGCAAGCCGATGCCGGTGGTTTTCGATCCGCGCATCAGCGGGTCGCTGATTGGCCATCTGCTGGGCGCGATGTCAGGTGCCGCCATCGCCCGCCGATCGAGCTTTCTGCTGGACCGGCTGGAGGAGGAACTGTTCAGCGCCGCCATCCGTATTGTGGAGGATCCGCATCGCCGGCGCGGCCTGCGTTCGCGCCCCTTCGACGGGGAAGGGTTGCCGACCACGGCGCGCACGCTGGTCGAAGCTGGGCGGGTTGCTGGCTGGCTGGCCGAATCCGCCTCCGCGCGCCAGCTGGGTATCGCGCCCACCGGCCATGCCTCGCGCGGGGGCAGCGGCGCACCGGGGGTTTCCGCGACCAATGTCGACCTCGAAGGAGGGGCGGTCAGCCGCAATGAACTGATCGCGGACATTAAACAGGGTTTCCTGGTCACGGAACTGATCGGCCACGGGGTCAACGGTGTGACCGGCGATTACAGCCGTGGCGCTTCGGGTTTCCGGATCGAGCAGGGCGAAATCGCGGGGCCGGTGGCCGAATTGACTATCGCCGGCAATCTGATCGACATGTTCCGCGCGATGCAGCCGGCCAATGATCTTGAAAGGCACCGGGCGATCAACGCGCCGACCCTGCGAATTGACGGGATGACCGTGGCCGGGGAATAGGCCGCCAGCCGACCCAGCCCAACCTTGGTTCAGGCGGCTTTAGCGGCCTTGGCCCGGTCAATCGCCTCAACTACGATCCGGCGCGCTTCCCTGGCATCGCCCCACTGGCCGATGCGGACCCATTTTTCCGCTTCCAGATCCTTGTAATGCGTAAAGAAGTGCTCGATCTGCTGAAAGATGATCGAGGGCAGGTCCTTGGTTTCCCCCACGTCCGAATAATAGGGGAAGGTCGTATCCACGGGCACACAGATCAGTTTTTCGTCGCCGCCATGCTCGTCTTCCAGGTTCAGCACGCCGATCGGGCGGGCGCGCACCACGCAACCGGCAATGAAGGGCGAGCGCGAGATCACCAGCGCGTCCAGCGGATCGCCATCGGGCGAAAGCGTGTGCGGCACGAAGCCGTAATTGGCGGGATAGCGCATCGGCGTATGCAGGATGCGGTCGACGAACAGCGCGCCCGATGCCTTGTCGAATTCATACTTCACCGGTTCGCCGCCAGTCGGCACTTCGATGATGACGTTGAGGCTTTCGGGCGGATTGTCGCCAACGGGAATCTTGTCGATATTCATGGTGCTGCCATCTAGTCGCGCGGTCTCTGTCAGCCAAGGCAAAAATGCTGCGTTGCAAAAAAGGCATCGCTGGTTGCGGATTTCCGGCGTTGGCACTAATCGCGCCCGCAGGATGGCACAGGAAACACCTCAGGCGATCAGGGGCACGCAGGATATCTTCGGCGCAGAGGCCGAAGCCTTCGCGCATGTGGTCGAAACCTTCGAACGAGTCCGCAAACTCTATCGCTTCCGCCGGGCTGAAATGCCGGTGTTCGAAAAGACTGCGGTCTTCTCCCGCTCGCTCGGCGAAACGACTGACGTTGTCTCGAAGGAAATGTATTCCTTCGAGGATCGCGGCGGGGATTCGCTCACCCTGCGGCCCGAATTCACCGCCGGGATCGCCCGCGCCTATCTCACCAACGGGTGGCAGCAGCACGCCCCGCTGAAACTGGCGACGCACGGCCCGCTGTTCCGGTACGAACGCCCGCAGAAGGGACGTTACCGCCAGTTCCACCAGATCGACGCGGAAGTGATCGGCGCGGCCGAACCGCAGGCGGACGTGGAATTGCTGGCGATGGCCGACCAGTTGCTGACGGAACTGGGCGTGGCGGATGGCGTCACGCTGCTGCTCAACACGCTCGGCGATGCACCCAGCCGCGATGCCTGGCGCAGCGCGCTGGTCGAATATTTCCAGGATCACCGCGCCAGCCTGTCGGAAGATTCGCAGGAACGGCTGGATAAGAACCCGCTGCGCATCCTCGACAGCAAGGACCCGCGCGACAAGCCCTTCACTGCTGACGCGCCGAAAATAGATGATTTCCTGAGCGGGGAGGCGCAGGACTTCTTCGGCAAGGTCACGCAAGGGCTGGATGCGGCGGGCGTGGAATGGAAGCGCGCGCCCGCTTTGGTGCGTGGTCTGGACTATTACCGCCACACCGCGTTTGAATTCGTCACCGACCGGCTGGGCGCGCAGGGCACCGTGCTGGGCGGCGGGCGTTATGACGGGCTGATCGAAACACTGGGCGGCGCGCATACTCCGGCCGTCGGCTGGGCAGCGGGGATCGAACGGCTGGCGATTCTGGTGGGTGGAGAAGATGTCGATTTTGACCCAACCCCGGTTTTTGCCGTTGTTCCCGATCAACAATCCATGAGGGAGGAAGCTGATCGAATTGCTTTTCACCTACGATCAACAAGCAACAACAAGTTCTATGTTTGGTCTGCTTATCGAGGACATGGGAAGAAGTTGGCTGAAAAAGCCAAACGAGATGGGGTAGACGCAATCATATTTGTTCGTGAATCGGATGACCCCAGAAAGGTCATACACGTTCAGAACCTCAAAGCAGGTGGTGATGAGCCCTCGTCAGACCTCCTCGAAATCGTCTCTTATTTGCCAGCGCCTTATCTGAGTGCTTCTGGGGATGGTTGACTGGAATACATGGGAGTGATCGATCAAAGTCGAATCCGTCACCCTGAACTCGTTTCAGGGTCCATTTCTCCTCTCGCGCCGTCGGTGCCGGGAGCGCGATGGATGCTGAAACGAGTTCAGCATGACGGGGTTGGGGGCATAAGGTGACCATCCCCGACGAGCGCCTGGCCCAGCTGGCCGCCCGCTTTTCCGAACTCGAAGCGCGGCTGGCGTCCGGCACACTCGAGGGCGAGGCCTTCGTCGCGGCGTCCCGCGATTATTCGGAGCTGGAGCCGGTTGCACAGGCGGCGTCGCAGGTGCGGGCCATGCGCGGCGAGCTCGCCGGGCTGGAGGCGCTGGACGATGCCGATCCGGAAATGAAGGCGCTGGCCGAAGAGGAAATCGCCCGCCTGCGCACCGAACTGCCCGAGGCTGAACACCGCCTCGCCATCGCCATGTTGCCCCGCGATTCGGCGGATGCGCGCCCGGCCATGCTGGAAATCCGTGCCGGGACCGGGGGCGATGAAGCCGCGCTGTTCGCGGCGGACCTCTACCGTATGTATGAACGTTATGCGGCCGAGCAGGGCTGGCGGATGGAGATGATTTCGGCCAACGCATCGGACATCGGCGGGTTCAAGGAAGTGGTCGCCAATGTCACCGGGCAGGGCGTGTTCGCCAGGCTGAAGTTCGAAAGCGGGGTCCACCGGGTGCAGCGTGTGCCCGTGACGGAGAGCGGCGGGCGCATTCACACCAGCGCGGCAACCGTGGCGGTGCTGCCCGAGCCTGACGAGGTCGACGTGGCGATCGAGGACAAGGATCTCAAGATCGACATCTACCGGGCCAGCGGCGCGGGCGGGCAGCACGTCAACACCACGGACAGCGCGGTGCGGATCACGCACCTGCCTTCGGGCCTGGTGGTGATCTGCCAGGACGAGCGCAGCCAGCACAAGAACAAGGCCAAGGCGATGCAGGTGCTGCGCGCGCGATTGTATGAAAAGATGCGCGACGAGGCGCAGGGTGCCGAGGCGGAGGCGCGCAAGGCGATGGTCGGCAGTGGCGATCGTTCCGAACGCATCCGCACATATAATTTCCCCCAAGGCCGGGTGACTGATCACCGTATCAACCTGACGCTGCACAAGCTGCCCGAGGTTCTGGCGGGGCCGGGACTTGGCGAGTTGATTGATGCGCTGATCGCGGAGGATGAGGCGAAGCGACTGGCGGCGCTGGGTGAGTGAGATGAGGGTCGCGCAGGCCCTGCGCGAGGCGGCGCTGGCGCTTGGCGATATCTCCGACACGGCCCGGCTTGATGCCGAGCTACTGATGGCCGAAGCGCTGGGCACAAGCCGTTCCGAACTCCTGCTGCGCCATGGCGGCACTGCGGTGCCAGCTGGCTTCGCGGCTCTGCTGGAACGCCGCATGCGCCACGAACCGGTGGCCTATATTCTGGGGCGACAGGAATTTTACGGGCGCGAATTTCTGGTTACGTTCGATGTGCTGATCCCGCGGGCGGACAGCGAAACGCTGATCGCGGCGGCGCTGGAATGCTCTGCCACACCGCGCCGCATCCTTGATTGCGGGACCGGTTCCGGCGCATTGCTGCTGACCCTCCTGGCCGAACGACCAGAGGCGCAAGGGGTGGGGGTGGACGCATCGCTCGGTGCGCTGGCAGTGGCGGCAGCCAATGCGGCCCGGCTGGACCTTGCCGGCCGCGCGCGCCTGCTCCGGCGCGACTGGACGGAGGCGGGATGGCGCGAAGGGCTGGGCCGCTTCGACCTGATCCTTGCCAATCCGCCCTATGTCGAAAGCGGGGCGGTGCTGGCGCCCGGCGTTGCCGAATGGGAGCCTGCCGCCGCACTCTATGCAGGGCCGGACGGGCTGGACGATTATCGCATGCTCGTACCGCAGCTGCCCGCGCTGCTGATGCCGGGCGGCATTGCCTGTATCGAAATCGGGGCTGAGCAAGCCCGACCGGTCAGCGTGATCGCTGCGCAGGCTGGCTTTTCCAGCGTTCTGAGGCGCGATCTGGCGGGACGACCGCGCGCGCTGGTGATGCAATTGGGGCTTGCCCAAGCCGCTGATCCCGGCTAGGCCCAAGGTGACCTCCCGATGGACGCACGTTCCCATCCCGGCGGTTACGCTCCAGCATTTGCATAGGTTAGCGTGGTTTTGACCCTGCGACGCAATGCAGATCGGAGGCCATGATCCAGCCTTGAGCAGGGCATGGCGCGGCAATGTGCGAACGGCGGCCCTGAAACGGCAGCCCTTCACGAGTGAGGAAGATAATCCCCTTGAACAATAACCGGAATAATCGCCGCAGGGGTCGCGGCAACAACCGTTCGCAAGGTGGTGGCAACCAGCTCAACCGCATTGACAGCCGTGCGCGCGGCAATGCGCCCCAGCTTCTCGAAAAATACAAGAAGCTGGCGCATGATGCCTCGATGAATGGCGATCGCGTGCAGGCCGAATATTACCTGCAGTTCGCTGATCATTATTTCCGCGTCATCGCCGATACCAGAACCCGTCAGGACGAGCAGCGCGCGCGCCGTGACGAAGGGCGGGATCGCCCCGTATCCAGCGACGAAGATCGTGATGACGATGAGTTTGGCGGTGGTGATTATCGCAGCCGGCAATCGCCCAAAGATGACGATGGCGACGATGATGGCGCGGGTGGCGGTACTGATTTCGAGCCGGAACAGAACCCCTTTACCCGCAGCAACCGTGAACGCGCGCCGCGCCGGACAACGCGCAGGCCGCGCGTTGAAAGACCGGAGAGTGCGGCCGAAGCGCCCGAACGTATGGATCCGTCAGTCCTTCCTCCGTCCATTTCTTCCGAAAAAAGCGATGAGGCGGCTGAGGAAAAGCCACGGCGCCGCACCCGCGCCAAGAAGCCCGCCGAAGACGAGGGCGGCGAAGAACTGGCGAAGGTAAGCTGAGCCTGGATGACAGCGGGGCAACTGCCCCCGATCATCCAACCGGCCTGACCTGTTGAAGCGAGAGGTTTCGGATGGGTCCGGTGATCGAAGGCCTCAGGCAGTGGCGGGACAGACCACGCCTGTCTGCGCTGGTCTTCGGGGCGGTTTCCGCTCTGGCATTCCAGCCGCTGGCGCTCTGGCCGCTCGGTCTGCTGGCCATGGCCATGCTGATTGCGCTGATCGCTGCGGCACGCAGCTGGCGCGATGCGGCGGTTCTGGGCTGGCTGTTCGGCCTTGCGCATTTTACGCTCGGCAACAGCTGGATCGCGACTGCCTTTACCTATCAGGCAGAAATGCCCGCCTGGCTGGGCTGGCTGGCGGTGCCATTGCTCGCGCTCTATCTCGCAATCTACCCGGCACTGGCCGCGGGCGCTGCGCGCGCGCTGGCCGGGGGTGGTGCCAGGGCGCCGATCGGCTGGGCGATGATCCTGGTTTTTTCGGGTTGCTGGACGATCAGCGAATGGCTGCGCGGCTGGCTCTTCTCGGGGTTTGCGTGGAACCCGTTCGGGATCATCCTGCTTGGCGGTTTCGACCGGCCGGGCCTCGCCGCGCTGTCGCCCTGGCTCGGGACTTATGCGCTGTCAGGGCTGGCGGTAATGAGTGCGGGCATCTGCGCGCTGCTTGTAGTGGAGCGCGCCTTCGTTCCACTGGGTCTGGTGGCGGGGTTGTTCGCCGCCGGGATGCTGGCACCGGCGGGCCCGGACAGCATGGGGACACTTCCCGTCACGCTCGTCCAGCCCAATCTGAGGCAGGACGATCTCGATGTGCCCGCACTGTTCGAAGAGCAGTTTCGCCATATTGCCGGGCTGAGCCTGCCGCATCGGCCGGGGCAGCGCAGGCTGGTGCTCTGGCCCGAATCCGGCCTGCCGGACTATCTCCACGATGGCTATCCGCAGCGCTATTACGAACAGCGCACCGCCTTTGCCGATCCGGTGCTGGCGCGCAAGCGGCTTGGCCGGGTGATCGGTCCGGGTGCGTTGCTGCTGACCGGCGCCGTTGACCTGGAACTTGAGGGCGCGCGCGCTGCGGGCGCACGCAATGCCATCACCGCGATTGACAGCGAAGGTGCCATTCGCGGCAGCTATTTCAAGGCGCATCTCGTGCCTTACGGCGAATATCTGCCGCTGCGCTGGCTGCTCGAACCGCTGGGCGCGTCGCGGCTGGTGGGCGGCTCGTTCGAATTCTGGCCGGGCACGGGGCCCCGGACGATTGACCTTGGTCCCTGGGGCAAGGCGGGCATGCAGATCTGCTATGAAATTGTCTTTTCGGGGGAGGTGACCGATCCCGGACAGCGCCCTGACTATATTTTCAACCCGTCCAATGATGGCTGGTTCGGCCGTTGGGGGCCGCCACAGCATCTGGCGCAGGCCCGGCTGCGCGCGGTGGAAGAAGGTCTGCCGGTCCTGCGGGTAACGACGACCGGGATCAGCGCGGTGATCGATGGCCGGGGCGTGATGCGCCAGCATATCGCGCAACATCGCGCGGCGCGCATCGATGCGCTGGTGCCGCCGCCGCTGCCGCCGACCCTGTTCGCCCGCCTGGGCAATGTGCTGCCCGTCGCGCTTGGCCTGCTGGCGATTGGCGTCGGCCTTGTTGCCAGAGCGCGACTGCGTCGTTAGAGCCGCCAGCCAAGCGGGGTTTCCCCACATTCACGGTAAGGAAGACTGGTTTCCATGCGTGCCAATTATCTTTTTACCTCCGAAAGCGTTTCAGAAGGTCATCCCGACAAGGTGTCGGACCAGATTTCGGACGCGATCGTCGATCTGTTTCTGTCCAAGGATCCTGAAGCGCGGGTCGCCTGCGAAACGCTGACGACAACGCAGCGCGTCGTGCTGGCCGGGGAAATCCGCTGCAAGGGCGTCTATGAAAACGGCGCCTGGGCTGACGGGGCGCTGGCGGAGATCGAGCAGACGGTGCGCAACACAGTGCGCGAGATCGGCTATGAGCAGGACGGCTTTCACTGGCAGACGCTGACCTTTGAAAATCACCTGCATGGTCAGTCGGCGCATATTGCGCAGGGCGTCGATGCGTCGGGCAACAAGGATGAAGGCGCAGGCGATCAGGGCATCATGTTTGGCTTTGCCTGCGATGAAACGCCGGACCTGATGCCCGCGACGCTCGATTACAGCCACAAGATCCTGCAACGCATGGCGGCGGACCGGCATTCCGGGGCCGCGCCCTTCCTCGAACCTGACGCCAAGAGCCAGGTTACGCTGCGCTTTGAAAACGGCCAGCCAGCCGCCTGTACCGCGATTGTCGTTTCGACTCAGCACGCGCCGGGCTATGATCAGGGCGAAAAGGAAGCGCAGCTCAAGGCCTATGTGAAGCAGGTCGTGGCGGACATAATGCCCGCCGCGCTGCTCGGTTCCGAGACGATCTATCATATCAACCCCACCGGCACATTCGAGATCGGCGGCCCGGACGGGGATGCCGGGCTGACGGGGCGCAAGATCATTGTCGACACTTATGGCGGCGCCGCACCGCATGGGGGCGGAGCCTTTTCGGGCAAGGATCCGACCAAGGTGGATCGTTCCGCCGCCTATATCACCCGCTATCTGGCGAAGAACATCGTGGCGGCCGGGTTGGCGCAGCGCTGCACCATCCAGCTGGCCTATGCGATCGGCGTGTCGGAACCGCTTTCGCTTTATGTCGATACGCATGGCACCGGCACGGTTGCGGACGAGCGGCTGGAACAGGCGATCAAATCGATCAGCAAGCTGGGCGGGCTGACCCCGCGCGGAATTCGCACGCATCTGGGGCTGAACAAGCCGATTTATCGCCGCACGGCGGCCTATGGCCATTTCGGGCGCAAGGCGGATGGCGACTTCTTCCCATGGGAACGCACCGATCTTGGCGCGGATCTGCATGCTGCCCTGCGGAATTGAATCGTCCGTTTGTTTTGCAACGCAATATTTCCGGGGCTTGGAGCGGGTTGAAAATCTCCTTAAACCGCGCATTATCAAAAGAACACGTAAGTGTTGCAAAAAGATCAACACTCGGTGACCTTTTCGCACTTGCGAAATGAGTGGGCTTGAATCATAAAGAACCTGCCTTTCAGGCATCCTCTCCCAAAACTTCCACGGCCCGGTCGGCAACGACCGGGTCTTTTTTTGTTTCCAGCGCCGCTGCCGCGCTTTCACACCCTTCCAACCCGCTTTGCCCGCCTGCAGGTGGCTGCGGCCCGGCAGGAGGAAAGCGGGCAGGGCATCGCTCGCCTGCCGCAGACGGCCTTCTCCGCACTCGGCATTGCCGAAGGGGATGTCGTCGAGATCACCGGCAAGCGGGTGACTGCGGCGATCGCCGTCCATGCCTATCCCGAAGACCAGTCACTGGAGGTCATCCGGCTCGACGGGTTGCAGCGCGGCAATGCGGAGACCGGATCGGGGGAACATGTGACGGTGCGCAAGGCCGAATCGCGTCCGGCCACGCGCGTCGTCTTTGCGCCAGCCCAGCGCGAAATGCGGTTGCAGGGGCCGACTCAGGCACTCAAGCGCAATTTCTTCCGCAAGCCGCTGGTCGCGGGTGATCTTGTCGCCACCACGGGGCAGCAGCCGGTCACGGATGTGCCGCCCCAGGTCATGCGCATGTTCAATGCCCCCGCCTATGCGCTGACGCAGATTCGCCTTCAGGTCATCTCCACCGCGCCCATGGGCATCGTCCATATTGACGAGAATACCGAGGTGGCGCTGCGCGCCGAGTTCGAGGAACCGCGCGACGGGCGCGGCACGGTGAATTATGACGATGTCGGCGGGATGGAAGAAACCATCCGCCAGCTGCGTGAAATGGCCGAACTGCCGCTGCGCTATCCCGAATTGTTCACGCGGCTGGGGGTCGATCCGCCCAAGGGCGTGCTGCTGCATGGCCCGCCGGGCACCGGCAAGACCCGGCTGGCGCAGGCGGTGGCCAATGAAAGCGACGCCGAATTCTTCACCATCAACGGGCCTGAAATCATGGGTTCGGCCTATGGTGAAAGTGAAAAGCGGCTGCGCGAAGTATTCGAGGAGGCGGCTCGCGCTGCACCATCGATCATTTTCATCGACGAAATCGATTCGATCGCACCCAAGCGCAGCCAGGTCCATGGCGAGGCGGAAAAGCGGCTGGTCGCCCAATTGCTGACGCTGATGGACGGGCTGGACGCGCGCGCCAATCTGGTGGTGATCGCGGCCACTAACCGGCCCGATGCGATTGACGAGGCGCTGCGCCGACCGGGCCGGTTTGACCGGGAAATCGTGATCGGCGTGCCTGACGAATCGGGCAGGCGCGAGATTCTGGCGATTCACACCCGCGGCATGCCGCTGGGCGAAGGGGTGGATCTGAGGGAACTGGCCCGCACCACGCATGGCTTTGTCGGGGCGGACATCGCCGCGCTGGCGCGCGAGGCAGCGATCGAGGCCGTCCGGCGGATCATGCCCCGGCTTGATCTTGAGGCGCAGACCGTGCCGCCCGAAGTGCTGGAGGAACTGTGCGTGACGCGCGAGGATTTCCTCTCCGCGCTCAAGCGGGTGCAGCCCAGCGCCATGCGCGAAGTGATGGTGCAGGTGCCCAATGTGCACTGGTCGGACATCGGCGGCCTGGGCGAGGCTCAGGAACGGTTGAAAGAGGGGGTGGAACTGCCCCTGCGCAATCCGGATGCGTTCCGCCGCATGGGCATTCGCCCGGCCAAGGGTTTCCTGCTCTATGGCCCGCCCGGCACCGGCAAGACCTTGCTGGCCAAGGCGGTGGCGAAAGAGGCGGAGGCGAATTTCATCGCCATCAAATCCTCTGACCTGCTCAGCAAATGGTACGGCGAAAGCGAACAGCAGATCGCCCGGCTGTTCGCGCGCGCGCGGCAGGTGGCCCCGTGCGTGATCTTCATTGACGAGATTGACAGCCTGGTCCCTGCGCGCGGCAGCGGCCAGTCCGAACCGCAGGTTACCGCACGGGTGGTCAACACGATTCTGGCCGAAATGGACGGGTTGGAAGAACTGCAATCCGTGATCGTCATCGGCGCAACCAACCGGCCTGCGCTGGTCGATCCGGCACTGCTGCGTCCCGGACGGTTTGACGAGCTGGTCTATGTCGGCACGCCCGATGCCGCAGGCCGCGAGCATATTCTCAGGATTCACACCCGCAACATGCCGCTGGCCCCAGAGGTCGATCTGGGCGCACTGGCCGCGCGGGCCGAACGCTACACGGGCGCGGATCTTGAGGACGTAGTGCGCCGCGCGGGCCTGATCGCCATCCGGCGTGACGGCGAATCGGTGGAACATGTAACCGCCGCCGATTTCGATGAAGCCTTTGAGGATTCACGCGCC
>JAURML010000158.1 GCA_030830695.1 Caenibius sp.
CCCGAGCAGAGCAGGATCAGCGTGTTCAGCAACGGCAGATCGAACGGGTCCATCACCGCCTCAATCCCCTTGGGCGGGAATTGCCCGCCGACCACCTCGGCCAGTTGCGAGGGGAACAGCGAAAAATCGAACCAGCTCCAGAACCAGCCGACGAAGAACATCACTTCCGAAGCGATGAACAGGATCATGCCGTAACGCAGGTGAAGCTGCACCACCGGCGTGTGATCGCCGGCATGCGCTTCGCGTACGATATTCGAAAACCAGCTGAAGAAGGTCAGAACCAGACCCAGCGCGCCCAGCAGGAACATATATTTGCCCATCGGCCCGAACGAACCGAACGCATCGGGATGCATGGCAACGACGACGCCGCTGGTCATGGTCACCGCCGACATGGCGCCGATCAGGGGCCAGGGATCAGTCGGCAGAATGTGATAATCGTGGTTCTTTGTGCCAGCCATGAATCTTGCTCTCTCAATCTACGGCGCAATCCGGTTTCCAGCGCCCCATATCGCCCTCAAACGCTGCGGTCCAGAGCCTAGCTGCCTTCTCCCACCTTGCGATGAAAAGTATAGCTGAGCGTGATCTGCTCCACGGCCTTCGCATCGTCGTCCTTCAGCAGTTCGGGATCGACATAGTACAACACCGGCATGCGCACTTCCTCGCCCGGTTGCAGGGTCTGCTCGCTGAAACAGAAACACTGGATCTTGTTGAAATATTTGCCCGTATATTCGGGCTCGACATTGAAACTGGCCACGCCAGTCACCGGCTCGTCAGACGTGTTCTTCGCCAGGAAAACGGCCATGTCACGGGCACCAATGGTCACCCGGTCCGTCGTCTGCTCAGGGCGGAAATTCCAGGGCAGATCGGGACCGACATTGCCATCGAAACGGATTGAAATCTGCTTGCTGGTCGGAATAACAGTGGCCGCCTGCGCCTCGTCCACGCGCTGCGTGGTGCCGTTGAAGCCGGTCACCTGACAGAACATGCGATAGAGCGGCACCGAGGCATAGCCCAGCGCCAGCATGCCCACCGCCAGCATGCCGACCGAAACTGCGGTGCGCGCGTTCCGGGTCATCCGCCTTCCTTGATCCGTACCAGAGTGATCGCGAAAAACAGGATCGCGAATCCAGCCAGAATCAACGCCAGGACAATATTGCGGGTGCGCTGGCGTCGCAGATATTCCTCATCGGGTTCGAATTGCTTGTTCATCGGACAAACTCCTGCCCCCAAATCGCGCGATCCGCAACCAGTGCTGCAAAGAGCGCGAAAAGGTATAGCACACTGTAGCCAAATAGCCGCTTTTCCGGACGCATGGGATCATCCTCGCCAGTGCGGGTGCGAAATGCGACCGGCAGCGCAAACCCCAGGAACAGGCCGGAAAGCGCCAGCGCAGCCATGCCGTAAACGATACCGGTTCCGCCGACCAGCCATGGCGCAGCAGCAATCGGCAGCAGTGCAAGCGAATAGAGCAGAATCTGGCGGCGGGTTGCCTTCTCTCCGGCGACCACCGGCAACATGGGGATGCCGACCTTGGCGTAATCGCTCTGCACAAAAAGGGCGAGCGCCCAGAAGTGCGGCGGGGTCCAGATGAATATGATGGCGAACAGCAGCACCGGCATCAGGGTGATGTCCCCGGTCACGGCGATCCATCCGATCATCGGCGGGAATGCACCAGCGCCCCCGCCGATCACGATGTTCTGCGGCGTGCGCGGCTTGAGCCAGATTGTATAGACCACCGCATAATAGACAATCGATATGGCAAGAATCAGCCCTGCCAGCCAGCCGATTGCCAGCCCCATGACCAGCACGGATGCCGCTGACAGGCCGACGCCGAAATCGCGCGCAGTTTCCCGGTCCATGCGCCCGGCCGGCAAGGGCCGGCCAGCGGTGCGTCGCATGCCCGCATCGAGATCGGATTCCCACCACTGGTTCAACGCCGCCGCGCCGCCTGCGCCAATCGCGATGCACAGGATCGCCGTGAAGCCGAGCACGGGGTGAATATGTCCGGGCGCGGCCAGCATCCCGCACAGCCCGGTAAAGATCACCAGGCTCATAACCCGTGGTTTGGTCAGTGCGAGGAAATCGCGCCAGTCCGCAGGCAGGGCAATGGCAGGAGCAGTGCTGTTCATCGTGTCAGTCGGCCTTGTCGCTGCAAGCCAAAACGGGGGCCGGCACCGGCCAGCCCCCGCCTGATTTCTCGCCGCCGGTCCGCATCCCGGACCGGCCGAACTCAATGATGGCCCTTGTCCTCAATCACCGGGAGGGTCTCATACTGGTGGAATGGCGGCGGGCTGGACAGCGTCCATTCCAGCGTCGTCGCACCTTCACCCCAGTAATTGCCTTCTGCCTTGCGCCCCATCGTGAACGCGTAGATCACGTTCAGGAAGAACAGGCCCACCGAGACAGCCATGACCTTGTAACCGAAGGTCGCCACTTCGTTCCAGTGCGTATACGCGGCGGTATAGTCCGGATAGCGGCGCGGCATGCCCTGAAGCCCGAGGAAATGCATCGGGAAGAAGATCAGGTTCACCCCGACGAAGAATACCCAGAAATGGATATGCGCAAGCACTTCGGAGAACATCCGTCCGCTCATCTTCGGGAACCAGTAATAGAAACCGGCGAACAGTGCCGTGACAGCGCCTAGCGAAAGAACATAGTGGAAGTGCGCGACGACATAATAGGTGTCGTGCAGATTGTCGTCCACGCCGCCATTGGCCAGCACCACGCCGGTCACGCCGCCAACGGTAAACAGGAAGATGAATCCGATCGCCCAGACCATCGGCGATTTGAACTCAAGGCTGCCGCCCCACATGGTGGCAATCCAACTGAATATCTTCACGCCCGTCGGCACTGCGATCACCATCGTCGCGGCGGTGAAATACATCTTCGTGTTCACGTCGAGGCCAGTGGTGTACATGTGGTGCGCCCACACGATGAACCCGACCACGCCGATCGCCACCATGGCGTAAGCCATGCCTAGATAACCGAACACCGGCTTTTTCGAGAAAGTAGCGATGATCTGGCTGATGATGCCGAACGCGGGCAGGATCATGATGTAGACTTCGGGATGGCCGAAGAACCAGAACAGATGCTGGTACAGAATCGGGTCGCCGCCGCCCGCCGCATCGAAGAAGGTCGTGCCGAAATTGCGGTCAGTCAGCAGCATGGTAATCGCAGCCGCCAGCACCGGCAGCGCCAGCAGCAGCAGAAAGGCTGTGACCAGCACGGACCAAACAAACAGCGGCATCTTGTGCAGGGTCATGCCCGGCGCGCGCATGTTGAAAATGGTGGTGATGAAATTGATGGCGCCAAGGATTGAGCCGGCACCGGCCAGGTGCAGGGAGAAAATCGCGAAGTCCATC
>JAURML010000159.1 GCA_030830695.1 Caenibius sp.
ACCCCGCGCGCTTCTCGATCCTGAACGCACTGCGCGCTGGCGAAAGCAACGTCGGCGAGATTGAGGCCGCCACCGGCATCACCCAACCCGCGCTTTCACAGCAGCTATCCGTGTTGCGCCACGCCGGGCTGGTCAGCACCCGGCGCGAGGCGAAGCTTGTTTTTTACACGCTTGATGGCGCGGTGCTGGCGGAACTGGCGCAGGCCATGTCATCACTGGTGCCCGACGCGACGCTGGCCAGCCGCGCGAAAGCTTCCGGCCCGCATGCATCGGGCCATGGCGCGGCGGTTTTCGCGACGATCCAGCGCTAGGGCCGGGCAAGGCGCATTGGAATTACCCGGCAAGTAGTATATGGATGGTGTCATGACCAAATTCGAATTTTCCGTCCCGACGATGCCATTTGATGATGCGGCCAAGGCGCAGGACTGGCTTGCGTCCAGCTGGATGATCCCCTTCAACCTGATGACTGCGGGCTGGGACAGCTGGCGTGCGCTGAATGAAAGCTGGTGCAAGACGGTATTCTGCCCCGCAGAATTCCATGCGCATGAAGATCATTCCCAGCTGGAAGTGCCCGATCCGATCAGGGAAAATGGCGAACACGATCTGTTTGCCTGACGGGCGTCAGCCACCCCTGAAATAATCCAGCACCCATTGCGCAAGCCGAAGCTTGTCAGCATCGGTATTCATCAATGTCTCAGTGACGAGCGCAGGCACCCCAAGCTCGGCCGCCTGCGCCGCGTCAGTGCGATCAATCGCCAGTGCATCGATCAGATCGCCATACCAGGCAGCGACGCCGACATTGTCCGCCCCCGCGCCCATGCTCTGCATGATCTGCCGGGTCGGCCCTTTAACCGCCTTGCCCCCGATCAGCGGCGATATCGCGAGCACCGGCGCGGCCGCATTGCGGATCGCATCAGCCATGCCGGGAACGGCCAGAATCGGCGCGATGCTGAGCACCGGATTGGACGGACAGATGACAATGCCGGCAAGGTCGGGATCAGCAAGGGCGGCCAGCACCCTGGCGCAGGGCCGCGCGTTGTCAGCACCGTCAAAGCGAACGCCCCTGACTGCAGGCGCACAGCGCAGGCGCACGAAATAGTCCTGAAATGCCAGGGCCCCTTCGTCGCAATCGACAATAGTCCGCACCCGGTCATCCGACATGGGCAGGATGGTGGCGGCAATGCCCAGTCGCGCGGCCAGACCGCTGGTAAACTCCGAAAGGCTGGTCCCGCTTCTAAGCGCTTCGGCGCGCAGAACATGCAGTGCCAGATCGCGGTCACCCAGCGAAAACCAGTCCGGTCCGCCCAGCGTGCCGAGCGCGTCCATGAAATTCCAGCTTTCACCTGCCCTGCCCCAACCGCGCACCGGATCGGCCAGCCCAGACAGGGTGTAGCAAATCGTATCGAGGTCAGGCGATATCGGCAGCCCGCAATGGTCGAAATCGTCGCCCGTATTGCCGATGATCGTCAGCGCGCCGGGTGGCAAGGCGCGAAGCAGGCCAAGGGCCAGCTTCGCACCGCCAATGCCGCCACACAGGGCGACGATCTTTGCCTCAGCTGATATAATGCGCCGTGGTCTTGGCGGCGACTTCTTCCGCCGTCACCCCTGGGGCGAGTTCCACCAGCCGGAACGGGCTGTCATGATCTGCACGCTGGAACACGCACAGATCCGTCACGATCATGTCGATCACATTCTTGCCGGTCAGCGGCAGGGTGCAGGCCGGAATGAACTTGGGATCGCCGTTCTTGCTGGTGTGTTCCATCACCACGATGATCTTCTTGACGCCCGCGACCAGATCCATCGCGCCGCCCATGCCCTTGATCATCTTGCCGGGGATCATCCAGTTTGCAATGTCGCCATTTTCGGCCACTTCCATCGCGCCCAGCACAGTCAGGTCGATATGCCCGCCGCGGATCATGGCGAAGCTGGCGGCGCTGTCGAAATAGGCCGATTGCGGCAGTTCGCTGATCGTCTGCTTGCCCGCATTGATGAGGTCGGGATCGACTTCGTCATCATAGGGGAACGGACCGATACCCAGCATGCCGTTTTCGGACTGGAGCGTCACGGTCATTCCGGCGGGGATATGATTGGCAACCAGCGTGGGAATGCCGATACCCAGATTGACGTGGAAGCCGTCTTCCAGCTCCTGCGCTGCGCGGGCTGCCATCTGATCGCGGGTCCAGCCCTTGGTGATACCATCATGCGTGGTCATCATGCGCTCTCCCGTTCGCGAGTCATGCGGAATTCGATCTTCTTGTCGTAAGGCGCGCCCACGATCATGCGCTGCACATAGACACCGGGGAGGTGAATGCAGTCCGGGTCAAGCGAGCCGGTGGGGACGATTTCCTCAACCTCCACCACGCAGACCTTGCCGCAGGTGGCAGCAGGCACGTTGAAATTGCGTGCCGTCTTGCGGAACACGAGATTGCCCGTTTCATCAGCCTTCCAGGCCTTCACCAGCGCGAGGTCCGCAAAGATCCCGCGTTCGAGGATATATTCCTGCCCGTCGAACACCTTGGTTTCCTTGCCTTGCGCAACTTCGGTGCCAACGCCCGTCTTGGTGTAAAAGCCGGGAATTCCCGCACCGCCCGCGCGCATGCGTTCGGCCAATGTGCCCTGGGGGCAGAATTCCACCTCAAGTTCGCCGGACAGATACTGGCGTTCAAATTCCTTGTTCTCACCCACATAGGAGGAGATCATCTTCTTCACCTGTTTGGTGCGCAACAGCTTGCCGATGCCTTCATTGTCGATCCCGGCGTTGTTGCTGGCGAAGGTCAGCCCCTTCACCCCGCTGTCGCGCACCGCGTCGAGCAGGCGCTCAGGAATTCCACACAGGCCGAAGCCGCCAGCGGCGATCAGCAGGCCGTCCTGAAGCAGCCCATCAAGCGCTGCGTTCGCATCCGGGTAGAGTTTTTTCATGAGGCTCCCGCGAAGGTTTCTGTTGTCGAATGACTTGTGATCCGTAGCCCTTCAGCGCCTCAGTTTGCAAGAGGGATTGCCCGGTTCACGCGCTGAACCAGACTTCAACCGGCACATGCTCCTGCCGCAGGACCGCGCGGACCGGCATGTCCGCCACGGCGCCTTCGCCGATCGCCGCGCGATAAACCGCCTCTTTCGCCGCACCCTGCAATTGCAGCACGAGCAAGCGGCTGCGCAGCAGGCCGACGAGCGAGAGCGTGAGGCGCTGATGGCTTGCCGCAGGCGGCGTCAGCGCAAGGCACAGCGCCGCCCCGGCCAGCCCCGCATCCAGCTCTGGCGCAGCGGGAAACAGCGAGGCGGTATGGCCATCATTCCCCATGCCAAGCAGGATCACATCGAACGGGCCGGGCATTGCGCAGAGGATACGCTCATAAGCCGCCTGCCCCTGGCGCGCATCGGATGCACCATCATGCATTGGTACGAAATTGGCCGCGCTGGCGGCATTTTGCAGCAGATGGTGGCGGATGAGGTGCTGATTGCTGTCCGGCGATGCTGGATCGACCCAGCGTTCATCCACCTGCGCCACCGTCACCCGTGCCCAGTCGAGCGGTATCTCGGACAGGCGGTCAAACAACAGCGCGGGTGTGCTGCCGCCGGAGACAGCGATAAAGGCCGCACCCCTGCGCGCAATCGCATCTTCCAGTATGGCGGCAACATGTGCGGCCAGCCGGGTGGCGGATTCCTGCGCACTGGCGTGGCGATACTCGGTGATTGGCTTCATGATGCGGGCCATGCCTGACAGGCGGGCAACCGGATCACCGGAACAGATCCTGCTGCGCCGGACGCACCAGACAGGCTGCGGGGCCGCTCTCACCCAACGGCCAGCCGCTGATCACGGCCACCGGCAGGCCTTCGCTGCCTTCGCCCATCACCAGCGCCGCAGCACCGGCAAGCTGGTCCGCCACGGCGGGCTGAGTAACCTGCATCACCCGGCCATGCCGGTCTGCCATCCCGCGCTGGTCATGCAGCGGGGCCAGCCCCGCACAACCGATCGCCACCGCGCTGGTGCCCACCCGCCAGGGGCGCCCGAAACTGTCACTGACGATTACGCCGACCCTGCCCCCCGCATGCTCTGACAACGCCTCGCACAGGGCGCGGGCGGATGCATCAGGATCCAGCGGCAACAGCAGCGCGCAGCCGTCGCCATCGGGCAGGTTGGACTGGTCGATCCCGGCATTGGCGACGACAAACCCGCAACGATGGCGCGCGATCAACACGCCAGGCGCGCAGCGCAGCACTTCACTGCTTTCGCGCAGCACCAGCTCAACAATCCGGGGGTCCTTTCCGCACTGCCCCGCCAGCTCGAGCGCGAGCTGCCCCGGATTGACATCGGCGAGCAGCACCAGCCGCCCTTCCGCCTTGGAGACGATCTTCTGAGCCACAACCACCACCGCGCCGGGTGTCAGGGCCATTCCCGCCTGATCCAGCGCACCCGCGATCATGCCCGCCAGATCATCGCCTGCGCGCACTTCGGGAATGCCGGGAACGGCACGGATGGACAAGGCGGCGGAAGATTTGGTCTCGGCCATCGCCACTGCATAGCCGATCAATCGTTGCGCAACAGCCGAAATTGCGGCCAATAGCCAGCGCAGCGCGGCACAGCAGGCCCGTGTGGCAAATCGCCGCAAACTTGACTAAGGGCGTGCCAAGCAACGCCACGGAGACTGATGCCTTGACCCAGATCTGCACCCTGCGCCTGCAATGCGATGACCGGCCCGGACTGGTCGCTAGCGTGGCCGGGCATCTGACTGAGAAGGGCTGCAACATCGTCGATGCGCAGCAGTTCAACGACCATCTCAACCGCCGTTTCTTCATGCGCGTTGCCTTCGAACTGGTCGAAGGGCTGACCATGGACAGCTTCGGCGCAGGATTTTCGCCGGTCGCGGCAGAAATGGGGCTGGAATGGCAACTGCACGCCAATGACCGGCCCAAGAAAGTGCTGATCCTGGTTTCCCGATGGGATCATTGCCTGGCCGATCTGCTGTACCGCTGGCGGGTGGGCGATCTGGACATGGAGGTGGTGGGGATCGTTTCCAATCACCCGCGCGATGCCCAGGAAGCGAGCCTGATTGACGGGCTGACCTATCATTATCTGCCCGTGAACAAGCAGACCAAGGCGGATCAGGAAGCGCGCATCCGGGCGCTGATCGAGGAAAGCGGGGCCGAATTGGTCGTCCTGGCGCGGTATATGCAGATCCTGTCAGACGAATTTTCGGCCTGGCTGGCAGGACGTTGCATCAACATCCACCATTCCTTCCTGCCCGGGTTCAAGGGCGCCCGCCCCTATCACCAGGCGCATGAGCGCGGGGTCAAGATGATCGGCGCCACCGCGCATTACGTCACCGCCGACCTGGATGAAGGGCCGATCATTCATCAGGACGTGGAAGCCATCAGCCACGCCGACACACCCGAGGATCTGGTGCGCAAGGGCCGCGACATCGAACGGCGCGTGCTGGCCGAAGCCGTGCGGCTTCATCTGCAGGACCGGGTCTTCCTGAACGGCAAGCGGACGGTCGTCTTCAAAGGCTGACTCAACCGATGAAGCTTGCGGCGTAGCGCTCGCGCAGCACGTTCTTCAATATCTTGCCCATCGCATTGCGGGGGAATTCGTCCACCACATGCACGGCCTTGGGCTGTTTGAACCGGGCCAGCTTTTCCTGCGCCACGCGATCAAGCGCGTCCATCGCGAACAGCCCGTCCTCCACCGTCAGCACGGCCACCACCGCTTCCCCGAAATCGGGGTGCGGCACCCCGATGATGGCAATATCCTTTACCCCCGGCACTTCGGCCAGCAGCATCTCCAGCTCCGCCGGATAGACGTTGAACCCGCCCGAAATGATCAGATCCTTGGAACGGCCCGCGATCGTCACCCGCCCTTCGCCGTCCCTGAAGCCGGTATCGCCGGTGCGGAAAAATCCGTCCGCATGGAAACTTTCCGCCGTCGCTTCCGCCCGGCGCCAATAGCCCTTGCACAGGTTCGGCCCGCGAATCTCGATCTCGCCCACCTCGCCTTCAGGCATTTCCGCGCCATCCGCGCTCACCACCCGCAGTTCCACGCCCGGCAAGGGGAAGCCGACCGTTCCCGGCATGCGGCCGGCCTGTTCGTATGGGTTCGAGGTAATCATCACCGCTTCGGTCATGCCATAACGTTCCAGGATGCGATGCCCGGTACGCTGTTCGATCTCCTCGAACACCGAAGGCAACAGCGGCGCGGACCCGCTGATGAACAGGCGCAGGGGCTGTGCCAGCGCACGATCGATGCGCGCGTCAGCCAGCAACCGGGCATAGAAGGTCGGCACCCCCATGAACACGCTGACCTGCCCCAGCCGCTCGATCACCGCATCGGCCGTGAATTTGGGCAGCATGTGAAGGGTCGCCGCGCTGTAGAGGCCCAGATGCAATGCCACGAACAAGCCGTGCGCATGGAACATGGGCAGCGCATGAAGGATCGAATCCGCATCCGAAAA
>JAURML010000160.1 GCA_030830695.1 Caenibius sp.
GGTGCCGTTTGAAGGAAATGGGTTTCATGCGGGTCTCTCTATCGGCGAAGAATCGCCAAGTGGAGACAAGTTAGCGTTTGCCTGACAGCACCGGCTGGGCAATTGGCTAATTGGCGAAAGAGGCTGCGGCCCTACGACCGGGCGCCTGAAATCGGAACTTGTTGGTATTCAGCGCGGAGAGATAGGGAGTTTTGGCAGCTGGGTGCGTCGTTTGCCAAACCAAAATAGCCAAATAAGGAATGGACAATGCTAGCTTTCGATCATCTCCTCGGCGAAGTGACCGATGCAATTCGCGAGACGACCCGCCGTTTTTCAGTTGATAAAATTGTGCCGATCGCAGCGCGGATCGACAGTGAGGACTGGTTCCCCCGCGCCGAACTTTGGACCGCAATGGGCGATCTTGGCCTGCACGGCATCACCGTGGAGCCGGAATGGGGCGGACTTGGCCTCGGCTATCTCGACCACGTCATCGCCGTCGAGGAAGTTAGCCGCGCCTCGGCCTCGATCGGGCTCAGCTACGGCGCGCACTCCAACCTCTGCGTCAACCAGATCCGCCGCTGGGGCACGGACGAGCAGAAGGCGAAGTACTTGCCCAAGCTGATCTCGGGCGAACATGTCGGCAGCCTCGCAATGTCCGAAGCCGGGGCGGGTTCCGACGTCGTCTCGATGAAGCTACGCGCGGAAGCTGTGCCGGGCGGGTTCCGCCTCAACGGCACGAAGTTCTGGATCACCAATGCCACCTATGCCGACACCCTGATAGTCTATGCCAAGACCTCGCCCGAGGCGGGATCGCGCGGGATTACCGCCTTCCTGATCGAAAAGGGCGACGAAGGTTTCTCGATCGGGCAAAAGATCGACAAGATGGGCATGCGCGGCAGCCCAACCGCGGAACTGGTCTTCACCGACTGCTTCGTCCCGGAAAAGCGCGTGATGGGTCCGCTGCACGGCGGGGTCGGCGTGCTGATGAGCGGGCTGGATTACGAGCGCGTCGTGCTGGCCGGTCTGCAGCTGGGCATCATGCAAGCCTGCCTCGACACGGTCATTCCCTATCTGCGCGAGCGCAAGCAGTTCGGCAAGCCGATCGGCGCGTTCCAGCTGATGCAGGCCAAGGTGGCGGACATGTACGTCGCGCTGCAATCGGCCCGCGCCTATACCTATGCCGTCGCGAAAAGCTGCGATGCGGGTCACACCACCCGGTTCGATGCGGCAGGCGCGATCCTGCTGGCCAGCGAAAACGCGTTCCGCGTCGCGGGCGAGGCGGTGCAGGCGCTGGGCGGTGCTGGCTATACCAAGGACTGGCCGGTCGAACGCTATCTGCGCGATGCCAAGCTGCTCGACATTGGCGCAGGCACCAACGAAATCCGCCGCATGCTGATCGGGCGCGAACTGATCGGTGCGGCATGAGCGGGCCGGCCCTTCCTACCGCGCTCAACCTCGACGACCCGCAGGCCCAGGCCCGCACCGCGCATAACCGCGCGCTGGTGGCAGAACTGCGCGCCAAGGTCGCTGAGGCCGCGCTGGGCGGCAACGAGAAGAGCCGAGAGCGCCATACCGCGCGGAGCAAGCTACTGCCGCGTGAGCGGGTTGAACGCCTGCTCGATCCCGGTTCGCCCTTGCTGGAAGTCGGCCAGCTTGCCGCCGATGGCGTCTATGGCGAGGATATTCCCGGCGCCGGGATCATAACCGCGATTGGCCGCGTCTCCGGGCGCCAGTGCATGATCGTGGCCAATGACGCGACGGTAAAGGGCGGGACTTACTACCCGCTGACGGTGAAGAAGCACCTGCGCGCGCAGGAGATTGCCGAGGCAAACCACCTGCCCTGCATCTACCTGGTCGATAGCGGCGGCGCGAACCTGCCCCATCAGGCCGAGGTGTTTCCCGACCGCGACCACTTTGGCCGGATCTTCTTCAATCAAGCCAATATGAGCGCCAAAGGGATCGCCCAGATAGCCTGCGTCATGGGTTCCTGCACGGCGGGCGGCGCCTATGTTCCGGCCATGTCGGACGAGACCGTGATCGTGCGCGAACAAGGCACGATCTTCCTGGCCGGACCGCCGCTGGTGAAAGCCGCGACGGGCGAGGAAATCAGCGCCGAAGACCTTGGCGGCGGCGACCTGCACGCCCGCAAGTCCGGCGTGGTCGACCATCTAGCGGAAAGCGACGAACACGCCCTGACCGTGGTGCGGGACATCGTCTATCACCTTGGCCCGCGCCATGATAACGGCCTGCCGCTGAAGGAACCGCGCCCGCCGAAGTACGATCCCGAAGAGCTTTACGCCCTGATCCCCGAAGACGTGCGCGCCCCCTATGACGTGCATGAAGTCATCGCCCGGATCGTTGACGGCAGCGAGTTCCACGAATTCAAGGCGCATTACGGCACCACACTGGTCTGCGGCTTTGCCCATATCTGGGGGATGCCGGTGGCGATCCTGGCCAACAACGGCGTGCTGTTCAGCGAAAGCGCACAAAAGGGCGCGCACTTCATCGAACTGGCCTGCCAGCGCAAGATTCCGCTGCTGTTCCTGCAGAACATTTCCGGCTTCATGGTCGGCGGCAAGTATGAGGCCGAAGGCATCGCCAAGCACGGGGCCAAGCTGGTCACTGCCGTGGCAACGGCAACCGTGCCGAAGATCACGGTGCTAATCGGCGGCAGCTTCGGTGCGGGCAATTACGGCATGTGCGGCCGCGCCTACAGCCCGCGCTTCCTCTTCACCTGGCCCAATGCGCGCATTTCGGTGATGGGCGGAGAACAGGCAGCATCGGTGTTGGCCACCGTCCACCGCGATGCCGACAAGTGGTCCCCGGAAGAAGCCGAAGCGTTCAAGGCGCCGATCCGCCAGAAGTACGAGGACGAAGGCAATCCCTACTACGCCACGGCGCGGCTGTGGGACGATGGGGTGATCGACCCTGCCCAGACCCGCGACGTGCTGGGCCTGGCCCTCGCCGCCAGCCTGGAAGCGCCTATCCCCGACCGTCCCGCCTTTGGCGTGTTCAGGATGTAATGCGATGATCCATTCCCTTCTCATCGCCAATCGCGGCGAAATCGCCTGCCGGATCATCCGTACTGCGCAGCAGATGGGCATTCGCACGGTCGCGGTCTATTCCGATGCCGATGCGGGCGCGCTGCATGTGCGCATGGCCGATGAAGCGGTGCATATTGGCCCCAGCCCGGCGCGCGAAAGCTACCTTGTTGGCGAGCGGATCATTGCCGCTGCCAAGGCCACTGGCGCTGAGGCGATCCACCCCGGCTATGGCTTCTTGTCGGAAAACGCCGCTTTCGCCCAAGCGGTGATCGACGCGGGCCTGATCTGGGTTGGCCCCAAGCCTTCCTCCATCGATGCCATGGGCCTGAAAGATGCCGCGAAGAAGCTGATGCAGGCCGCCGGCGTGCCGACGACGCCGGGCTATCTTGGCGAAAACCAGGACCCGTCCTTCCTCGCCGAGCGTGCGGAGGAAATCGGCTATCCGGTCTTGATCAAGGCGGTGGCTGGCGGCGGCGGCAAGGGGATGCGGCGGGTCGACAGCGCGGCTGACTTCGCCGATGCCCTTGCTTCGTGCCAACGTGAAGCTGCGGCCAGCTTTGGCAACGACCATGTCCTGATCGAAAAATACATCCTCTCCCCCCGCCACATCGAAGTGCAGGTGTTCGGCGACAGTCACGGCAATGTCGTCCACCTGTTCGAGCGCGACTGCTCCTTGCAGCGCCGCCACCAGAAGGTGATCGAGGAGGCCCCTGCTCCGGGCATGGACGCCGCCACCCGCGAGGCTGTCTGCGCCGCTGCGGTCCGCGCGGCCCAGGCGGTGGACTATGAAGGCGCAGGAACCATCGAGTTCATCGCCGACGGTTCCGAAGGCCTGCGCGCGAACCGCATCTGGTTCATGGAAATGAACACCCGGTTGCAGGTCGAACACCCGGTGACAGAGGAGATTACCGGCCAAGATCTCGTCGAATGGCAGCTGCGCGTGGCGAGCGGGGAAGTTCTGCCCAAGGCGCAGGACGAGCTTTCGATCCATGGCTGGGCGATGGAAGCCCGGCTCTATGCCGAAGACCCGGCGCGGGGCTTCCTGCCCTCCATCGGAAGACTCGACGTTTTGCGCTTCGGCTCGGCACATGGCGGGCGGATCGAGACCGGCGTTCATGAAGGAGCGGAAGTCTCCCCCTTCTACGACCCGATGATCGCCAAGGTGATCGCTCATGGCAGCAGCCGCGAGCAAGCGATCGAGCGCCTTTCGGACATGCTGGAAGACACCGCCGTTCATCCGGTGAGGACCAATGCGGCCTTCCTCGTCAAGGCGCTCGCTCATCCGCAATTCGTGGCGGGCAAGGTCGATACGGGCCTGATCGGGCGCGAAGGCGAGGCACTGGTCCAGCCGCCCGAGCCATCCGGGGCGGCACTGGCACAGGCAGCCATGCAGCTTGTCCCGGCAAGCGGCGTTCCGGGCTTCCGCCTCAACGCCGCCCCCAGATTGCGGGGTCGCTTCCTGCTCGACGGGGAAACCGTCGAAGTCCCGCTTTCAGGTCATGGCGTCCCGCAACCAGCCGAGTTCGCGCTGGTGACCGACAAGGGCCAGGCGTGGATGCTCACGCTCTGGCGCCGGGAAAGCGCCCATGGCGCGGCAGCAGGCGACGGGGCAATCCTCGCGCCCATGCCGGGCAAGGTCGTCTCGGTGGACGTGAGCGAAGGCCAACAGGTTACCCGGGGCCAGAAGCTGCTCACGCTCGAAGCGATGAAGATGGAACATACGCTCACCGCGCCGTTTGATGGCATCGTTGCCGAACTGAGGGCAGAAGCCGGGGCGCAAGTGCAGGTCGATGCCCTGCTGGTGCGGATCGAGGAAGGAGAAGCCTGACATGGCAGGGCGATTTTTCGATGAATGGCAGGTCGGTGACGAAATTGACCATCCGATCCGGCGCACCGTGACCGAGACCGACAATCTCCTGTTCACCGCCATGACCCACAACACCCAGCCGCTGCATCTCGATGCGGAAGCGGCACGGGAGAGCGAATTCGGGCAGATCCTTGTCAACGGCACTTTCACCTTCTCACTGATGGTCGGCCTGACGGTGGCGGAAACCACCATGGGGACACTGGTGGCGAACCTTGGCTATGACCGGCTGGTGATGCCCCAGCCCGTGTTCATCGGCGATACGATGCGCGCAACGAGCAAGGTGATGGACCTCAGGGCATCGAAATCGCGGCCCGATGCCGGGATCGTCACTTTCGAGCACGAACTGGTCAACCAGCGCGGCGAGGTTGTGTGCCGCTGCCTGCGCTCGGCCCTACTCAAGCGCAGGGGCGCGTGATGCTGCGCTCCCTGCTGTTCGTACCGGCGGACCGGCCCGAGCGTTTCGCCAAGGCCGCCGCAAGCGGAGCGGACGCGATCATTCTGGACCTTGAGGATTCGGTCGCCCCTGCCCGCAAGGCAGCGGGGCGAGCAGAAGTCTCGGCGTATCTCGCCGAACCGCGCGAGGTGAAGACCTTTGTGCGCATAAATCCGCTGGATAGCGGCCAGACAGAGGCGGACCTCGCCGCCATCTTGCCGCGTAAGCCGGACGGGATCGTGCTGCCCAAGGCCGAAGGGGCCGCAAGCGTGGCTGCGCTCCTGCAGCTCATGGGCGATATCCGGTTCCCGGTCCTGCCCATCGCAACCGAGACTCCTGCGGCGATCTTCGAACTGAGCACTTACGGGCAATGCGGGGACAAGCTGTCGGGCCTCACGTGGGGCGCCGAAGACCTGCCCGCCGCCATCGGCGCCAGCTCGTCGCGGGAGGAGGATGGACGCTACACGCCGCCTTACGAGATGGTGCGCAGCCTGACCCTGTTTGGCGCTCACAAGGCCGGGGTGCAGGCCATCGAGACGGTGTTCCCGGATATTCGCGACATGGACGGCCTAGCGGCTTACGCCCGAAGGGCGCGTCGCGACGGCTTTACCGGGATGATGGCGATCCATCCGGCTCAGGTTGCTTCGATCAATATCACTTTTACGCCTAGCGAGGAAGAAATCGCTCATGCGCGCGAGATCGTCGCCCTTTTCGATGCGAACCCTTCGGTCGGCGCGCACCAGCTACACGGAAAGATGGTCGACCAACCACATTATAAAATTGCGAAGAGCATCTTAGCTCAACGCCGATAAGTCCCAGAGGGGAAACACAATAAGATCGTTTCTATCGTCTGATTAACAACTTTCACCGAACGCCCCTCATGCGGGATTCGAACTCACCCAGATCATATAATTATCAATTACTTAGGCCCCAGAGAAGGTTCGACGCCGGTCGACTGCCCCCCGCCATCTATAACATCCCAGGAAAGCCCGGTTAGTCTCGCAAAGTCGCAGATTTCTGCGGATTTTTGGTCTTGATTGCGCTTTTCATGTTCTTATATTGTTCTCAATAATCTCTCCAAATCCGCGTTCGAGTGTGGGGGTGATTGTGGGGGCGGAACAGGATGGATGGTCATGGGCCGGCTCACGCCAATGCAAATTCGAAACCTCAAGGGACCTGGGCGCTACAACGATGGCGACGGATTGTTCCTGGAATTGACGGGACAGAACAAGGGCAACTGGCAGCTCCGCGCTACTGTGAATGGCCGGCGGCGGGATATCGGGCTGGGTTCACTGAGCCTGGTTTCGCTCGAGGAAGCCCGCGATGCAGCCTTCGAACTGCGCCGCGACATCCAGCGCGGGATCGATCCGGTGGCCGAGCGCAAGCGGCGCAAGCTGGAGATCCTGACCTTCAAGGCTGCGGCATTGAAGGTCCATGCGGAACAGAAGGCCAGCTGGAAGAACGGCAAGCACCAGGACCAGTGGATCACTACGCTTGAGAACTATGCCTTCCCAGTATTGGGCGATCGCCTGGTCAACGATATCGAAGGTCCGCTGATCCGTGAGGTTCTTCTGCCGATCTGGCTGACAAAGCCGGAGACCGCACGGCGGGTCAAGCAACGGATAGGCGTGGTGCTCGATTGGGCCTATGCCAGCGGCATGCGCCCCACCGAAGCGCCGATGCGTTCGGTCAACCGCGTGCTGCCAAGGCAACCCAAGAAGGACGGTCACTTCGCAGCAATACCCTACGATGCGGTACCCGCGTTCATGGCGCATCTGCACGCGCGCTTAAGCGTCGCAAGGCTGGCCCTAGAGTTCCTGGTCCTGACTGCCGCGAGGTCGGGAGAGGTACGCGGGGCCAATTGGAACGAGATCGATCTGGAAGCCAAGCTGTGGACCGTTCCGGCCTCCAGAATGAAGGTTGGAAAGGTACACGTTGTTCCTCTATCTGGTGCCGCGATAGACGTGCTGGAGCGCGCCAGACAGTTCTATGCACCGTGCAGCAACCTGCTCTTCCCGGGACGCGATGTGCGCCGTCCGTTGTCCGATATGACGCTGCTCAAAATCCTGCGCTATGCCGAATTGCCTTACACGGTACACGGCTTCCGCTCAGCCTTTCGCGACTGGGCTGCGGAACAGACCAGCTACCCAGGCGAGGTCGCAGAAGCGGCGCTAGCGCACACCGTAGCGAACAAGGTCGAGGCGGCCTATCGGCGCACCAATTACCTCGACAAGCGCCGTGACATGATGGCCGATTGGGCAAAGTTCTGCACTGGCGGTCAGCCTTGAAGCAGCTCAGTCGGACAAGCCATGCCGCTCCAGTCGGCGCCGGTAGGCATCGTGGGTTCGCTGCCTGAGTGTGCCATCTCCCAGGCTTGACAGGATCGCATCGAGCGCGACGGTGATGAACAGGTTCTGTCGCACCGGATCGAGCGCGGCGGGCCCCTTTCGCGACTGGTATTCGTCGCTCCATGCCTCGACCAGCAGGTCGCGGACAATGATGCTGACCGACACGTCAGCCTCCTCGGCGCGCGACCTGATCCAGTCAGCAACGGGGAAGGGAATGTAGGCCTGGACCTTAGCAGAAACTGCCATGTTCGTGACTCCTAGAGCCCCTTGCAAACATGGTTCGACCTTGCGGAAGGCGGTTAGCAGGATGGATCATCGGCAAGGCTCGGTCAATGCCGGAAAACGCCATACACTACAGAGTGATAGGCCTCGAAATCTTGTTAGTCACATTGCCAGATGATCCATGGATCATGGGCAATTCACATCTACACTTTCCTAAAAAATGTCATTTTCAAGATAGATATCAATATCTTATGCCATGCAGTGCACTGCGTACGGTGTGCTTGTAAACCAGCTCGGAATTTCGATCCGGCATCCAATCTCTAGATTTGTGAAAGGGCTGAAAGTTCGATCGTGCAAGGGCGCAGCCTTCCGGCGATTGAGCGTTTAGGATA
>JAURML010000019.1 GCA_030830695.1 Caenibius sp.
CCACCGCGTGAATCGCAACCCCCACCAGCCCGCCCACCAGCGTGCCATTGATGCGGATGAACTGGAGATCGCGCCCCACAGCGCCTTCTATCCGGGCGGTCACGGTGCGCGCATCCCAACGCTTCACCGTTTCCGAAACGAGCTGCACGATCTGCACGCCATAACGTGACACGATCCCGACCAGCGCGCGCCGGGCGAAACGGTTGACCAGCTGCTGCAACCGGGGATCACCCTGCAACGCCCCTCCCAACTCCTGCAGGCTTTCGCCCAGCCAGCCGGACATGGTCGCCTCGGGATCTTCGGTGGCGCGCAGCAAATTGGCGCGCAACCGTTCCCACAACCCGTCCAGCCAACGCCCCACCGCCGGATTGGCAAGCAGTTCGGCCTTCATCCGCTCCACCCGCGCCTGCATAACCGGATCGTGCTGGAGATCGTCCGCGAGCCTCGCCAGCCCCGTTTCAACGCGCTGGCGCAGCGGATGATCGGGCTGTACGATCGCTTCGGCCAGCAGACGATAGACCCCGTCCAGCACCGCATTGACGATGCGATTGTCCAGCCCGGTCAGCTGCAGGATGCGATTGGCCCGCCGGGCGGCCAGTTCACGGATCAGCGACTCGTTCTTTTCGAGCGTTTCCCCCGCCCAGCGCAGGCCACTTTCGAGCAGCGGCATGTGCCGTCCGTCCGCGATGGCGGCGGACAGCATCTGGCCCAGCAACGGCGCGGGGCGCAGCCGCTCCGCCTGACTGCGGATCACGCCTTTCAGCATGCCGCCCAGCCGCTCCTCGTCCAGCGCATGCAACACATCAGCGGCAAGGCGTGCTGCCCCTTCGCGCAGGCGCGCCTCACCCCCGATGCGGCGATCCGTCAGAAATGCGCCGACCGACCCGGCAAGATTGAGCGCCCTCAGCCGCCGGGCGACAACCGGCGGGGTAAGAAAATTGCTGCGCAGAAAATCGGCCAGCGTGTCAGCGATGCGGTCCTTGTTCTCGGGAATGATCGCGGTGTGCGGGATCGGCAGGCCGAGCGGGCGGCGAAACAGCGCGGTCACCGCGAACCAGTCAGCCAGTCCGCCGACCATGGCGGCTTCGCTGAACGCGAGGAGGTAGCCCCATGCCCCCGCGCCATCGCCCAGATTGCGGGCGAGGACGAAAGTGGCGGCCATCGCCAGCAGCAGGCCACCCGCCACCATGCGCATGCGCCGCGCCCGGTCCGCCCCGGCATCGCCGCCCAGGGGCCGGACCATGCTCATTCGGCAGGATCGACCGCGGCGCCGCGCGCTTCCTTTTCCGCATCATAGGTCAGGAAACGGCGCGACAGCCATGGCCCCGCGCGCTTTTCAAACCCGTCCGCCAGGCTGAACCCGGCAGGCACGATCACCAGCGTCAACAGCGTGGAGAGCAGCAGTCCCCCGATCACCGTGATCCCCATGGGCGAGCGCCAGGCGGAATCGCCCGCAAGCGACAGCGCGGTGGGCACCATCCCGGCGGTCATCGCCACGGTAGTCATCACGATGGGCTGCGCGCGCTTATGCCCGGCGTCCATGATAGCGTCGAACTTGGCCACGCCCTTGTCCATCTCTTCCAGCGCGAAATCGATCAGCAGGATGGAATTCTTGGCGACGATCCCCAGCAGCATGAGAATGCCGATATAGACCGGCATGGAAATGGGGTGGCCGAGCAGCGCCAGCGCCAGCAGCCCGCCCAGCGGCGCGAGCAGCAGCGAGGTCATGTTGACCAGTGGTGAGACCAGCCGTTTGTAAAGCAGGATCAGCACGGCAAAGACTAGCAGCACGCCGCTGATCACCGCCACCGCAAAATCGCCGATCATCTCTGCCTGCCATTTATCGTCACCGATCGGCGCATTCTGGACGCCCGACGGCAGGCTTTTCATCGCCGGCAGCGCCAGAATTTGCTTCATGGCCGGCCCCTTGACCGCGCCGGGCGCAAGATCGGCGCCGATAAACACCCGGCGCGACTGGTTATAGCGCTGAATCGCGGTCGGACCGGAGCCAAAGCTGATCGCGGCCACGCGGCTCAGCGGTACGCTGGCCCCGCTGGAGGTGACGACGGGGATGTTGCGGATCGTATCGAGATCGCGCCGCGACTGCTTGGGCAAGATCACGCGAATCGGAATCTGCCGGTCACTGAGTGAGAATTTGGCCGAATTGCGATCAATTTCGCCGATGGTCGCGATACGCACCGCTTCACTCAATGCGGCAGTCGTGATCCCGAGGCGCGCGGCCAGCGCAAAATCGGGGACAATCACCAGTTCCGGGCGTTTGAGATCGGCATCCAGCCGCGGTGCGACCAGCTGCCTGATCCCGCGCATCTGTTCGACGACCTGCTGGGCGGCCTCCTGCAATTTGTCGGGGTCCGAACCAGTCAGCATCACCGTGATGTCGCGGCCCGTGCCCACCCCGGCCCCGCCCGACGGCGCCATGCTGGCCACATTGATGCGGGCATCGGGATAGGTCTGAAGCTGGGAAGCAAGGCTGCGGACGAAATCAACCGAAGTCATTTTGCGGTCAGGGCTGAGATTGACGTAAATCGTCGCCGAACCTTCGCGCACGACCTGCGTCGTCTCTGCAACTTCAGAGCGCGCTTCGACCAGATCAGTCAGCTCACCGGCAACCCGTTCGGTCTCTTCAATCGTCGTGCCGGGAACCAGCTCCACGCTGACCCGGGCCGAATCCGCATCCGAATCGGGCTGGAACTGTTGCGGTGAACCGGCGAGCAGGGCGATGGTCAGCACCAGCGCGTAGACCCCGCCACAAAAGGCATAGAACCGGTGATCGCGCATATTGGCGGCGAGCTTGCCCATGGCATAGTCCAGCCATGTTCCGAATGCACCCAGCCGCCAGACCATTGTCCGCAGCGCGCGCCCTGCCAGCATCACGACCGCTGGCAGGGCCACCGGCGCCAGCGCGGCGGCAAGGATCAGTCCCCAGCCGCCCATGCCAAGGGCGGACAGCACCGACTGGAGTCCCCGAAACAGGAGATAGGCCGCGCCCCCGCCGGCCGCGAGGATAAGCAGGCACAGGCCAATGCACAGCGGATAGTACCACCAGCATGCCGGTGCGGGCACCAGCTGCGCCCGCAATCGCGCAGCCGCGCGCGTATCCAGCGTCCAGGCCAGGAAGCGCATATAGGAATCCATCAGACGCCCGCCGCCGTGTTCGGCCTGTCCATGCGCCTTGAGGAAATAGGCAGCAGCCATGGGCGTAATCAGCCGCGCCACGGCCAGGCTCATCAGCACGGCGGCGACCACGGTCAACCCGAAGCTCTTGAAGAACTGGCCGGAAATGCCCGGCATCAGGCCCACCGGCAGGAACACGGCGACAATCGAGAAGGTCGTTGCCACCACCGCCAGGCCGATTTCGTCAGCCGCGTCAATCGAGGCCTGATAGGCGCTTTTGCCCATACGCATATGGCGCACGATGTTCTCGATCTCCACGATCGCATCATCCACCAGCACCCCCGCCACCAGGCTGAGCGCGAGCAGCGACATGGTGTTTAGGGTAAAGCCCAACTGGCTCATGAACCAGAAGGTCGGGATGGCCGACAGCGGGATGGCGATGGCGCTGATCACTGTCGCCCGCCAGTCTCGCAGGAACAGGAACACCACCAGCACGGCCAGCACGGCACCTTCGATCATCGCCTCGATCGAACTGGCATACTGACCCTTGATGTAATCGACCGAGGTGGTGAGCAGCTTGAAGCTGATCCCCGGATTTTCTGCCTCGATCGCCCTCAGTTCCTCGATCGCGGCGTCATAGACAGTGACGTCGGATGCGCCCTTCGACCGTTCGATCCCGAACACGACGACATCGCGACCGCGGACCTTGGCGATAGACTCCTGCTCAGAGAAACCGTCACTGACATCGGCGACATCGGCCAGTTTGACGCTGCGCCCGCCCGCAAGCGCGACCTGCGTCTGCGACAGTTCATAGGCATCGCGCGCATTGCCCAGCACGCGCACGGACTGTCGCGATCCGGCAATCTCTGCCTTGCCGCCGCTGATATTGAGATTGACCTGCCGCAGCGCATTGTTGACCTGCCCGGCGGTCACACCCAGCGACTGCATGCGCTGGGGATCCAGGACAACGCGAATTTCCCGGTCCACCCCGCCAAACCGGCTGACCGCGGCCATTCCCTGGATACCCAGCAGGCGGCGCGCCACCGTATCGTCAACGAACCAGCTGAGCTGTTCCATGGTCATGTCATCGGCGCGCACTGCGAAAATGCCGATCGGCCCGGCCCCGCCCGGTTCCACCTTGGAAATCTGCGGCTCCAGAATCCCGTCCGGCAGATCCCCGCGAACCTGGTCCACAGCATTCTTGACCTCGTTCACCGCGTCGTTGGAATTGGTGCCGATCACGAACTGCACCATCGTGCGGCTGCTGCCTTCAGTGGCGGTGGACTGGATTTCATCCACCCCGCTGATCGAACGGACCGCCGCCTCGACCTTTTCGGTGATCTGGCTGGTTATCTCCGATGGCGCGGCGCCCGGCTGCACCACTGACACCGTGACCATCGGAAAGTCGACATCAGGCAGGTCGTTCACATCCATACGGATGAAGGCGACGATCCCTGCCAGCAGCAGGCCGGCGAATACGGTCAGCGGAACGATCGGATTGCGGATCGACCACGCCGACATGTTGCGAAGGCTCATGGTGGCGCTCCGCTCAACGCGCCGTGGACTTGACAAGCCTCGGCTTGACCTTGTCCCCCGCCGCCAGGAACGCGCCCGCGCGCAGCACGACCTTTTCCTTGCCGGTCAGCCCCTGCTCAATCACGATGCCCTTGTCGGTCACCAGACCGTTGCGCACCGCGCGCCTGACCACCTTGTCATCCTTGCCCAGGACATAGACAAAAGCGCCCTTCTGGTCCGAAAGAATGGCGGACTCCGGAAGCACCGGGGCGGACACCGCCTGACTGGAAAGGAAGGCCGAAGCGAAGCCGCCGGGGCGCAATTCGGGCGCGTAGGCAAGTGCGATGCGCACCGTGCCCTGCCGGGTCTGTTGATCGATAACGGGCGAAATCTGCCAGATCTGTCCGGCAAAGACTTTCTGCGTTCCAGCAGGAATCACCTCTGCCGCAATCCCGGTCGCAAGCATCGCGAGGTCGTTTTCGCTGACTTTTGCCAGCATTTCCATCTCGCCACCCCGGGCGATACTGAACAGCACCGTCGCTCCGCCCGCCACGACCTGACCGGGTTCCACATTGCGGGTCAGCAGCAGGCCTGCGGCCGGCGCGATAATGTCCAGCCGCGCAGTGCGGGCGCGCTGTTCGCCAAGCTGGGCGCGGGCCACATTGACCCGCGCGACGGCCCCATCGCGCGTCGCGACCAGCCGGTCGATATCCGCCTTGGAGATGAAACCGCGATCCACCAGTTTCAGCCCGCGATCGAGATTGGCCTGCGCCAGCTTCGCATCGGCAATCGCGACTTCGAGCTGAGCAGCATCAGCCGCAACCTGCTGGCTCTGCACCGAACGATCAATCACGGCGAGCACCTGCCCCTGCCGCACCCAGTCGCCCGGCTCCACGGGAACCGAAATGACGCGCCCGCCTTCTCCCACCGAGCCGACCGGCATTTCGCGCCGCGCCGCCAGCGTGCCAGTCGCTTCGACCCGGCCGGTGACTGCGCCTGCGCCGGGCGCGATCACGCTGACCACGGGCAATTGCGAATCGCCAGGCGAAGCGAAGGGATCTTCCGGACCCGAAGAATGCAGCAGTACATAGAGCGCCGCAGCGATCGCTGCGACCACACCAAGCACGACGAGCGGCCTGCGCCTGCAGAATGCGCCTGCGCGGGCAATCACGCCGGGTGCGGCATCGTCATCCGGCAGGGGATCGCTGCTCTGAGTATCAAGAGGGGTCTCGTAATTCATTGTCCCGTCGCCATGATCTGCCGCGTTGGTGAACTCCGAGAACCCGCCAGGTCCGCGCCGCCCCGAAAGGCCAGGCCAGAACCCGCTTCGCGCCGGACCCGTCGGAATATAGGTGCAGCCGGGCGCAAGGTAAAGGAAAGGCGGGCCACTTCTCTCAGTGACCCGCCCCAACCCGCTTTAATTTGATCGCCTTTCTAGCGGACGCGACCGCGCTGCACCAGATTGACGATGGCCAGCAGGATGGCCGCACCGGCAATGGCGATGACCAGCCCCGGCAACGAGAATTCCTTCACTGATCCCTGCATGCCCGAACGGTCCACTGCCCGCTGCCAGGACGCGAATTCTTCCAGCGTGAGGTCATAGCGTTCAAGCACCTCGTCAATCGTCAGCAGGCCGCCATTGACCGCCGCCACGACTTCCGCCTTGCGCCGCACGACCCAGCGCCGGGTGTTCGCGGGCGGCAGCGACTCAATGGTTAGCGGCTCCCCGAGAGGGCCGATGACCTGAGCTGGCCGGATTTTCTGGTTCTCAATCATTCTTTTCCCCGATCGCCGGATGTGCCGTCGTCCTCAACTGCGGCGACTGTGCGACCTGCGCCTTTGCCATTGCCTAAATCATTTGGGTTAACGTCTGGTTCCCCATGGTCGAGCGAGCGAATCCGGAGCGCCGCGCCGGAATCGAAACTGGACGTTGCGCCGCTACCCGTTCGAACGGCACTGCCGCGCACTGCCCGCAAGGCGGAAAGCCGCGCGGACAATTCGGACCAGCCGATCGGGCGCAGAACATCGCCTTCGCCAAATCCTGCCCGCAAGAGGGATTTTTCTTCCATCATGATGCCGCCCTTACGCCAGCACCGGTCAACATGAGGTAAACTGCGCCTTTACCCTGAGTTTAGAATTGACGCCGCCACCTGCCTGCTGGCGCTTTCCCCCTGCGACCCGGCGGTGTAAGGGCGGCGCCATGCCTGAGGCCACTCATCTGCTCGCGCCCGGCGATGCCGCCGCGCTGTTCGACCTGCCCCGCCCGGCGGCGCAGTGCCGGATCGTTGTCGCCATGTCCGGCGGGGTGGACAGTTCGGTGGTCGCGGCGCTGGCAGCGGCGAGCGGGGCCGAGGTGATCGGCATTACCCTGCAGCTTTATGACTATGGCGCGGCGA
>JAURML010000161.1 GCA_030830695.1 Caenibius sp.
CACCGCTGCGCAGATATCCTCGACCACGCGCTGAACCTCGGCGGCATCGTCGCCTTCGGCCATGACACGGATCACCGGTTCGGTGCCCGAGGGGCGGATGACCAGCCGCCCGCGCCCGTCGAGAGTTTTTTCTGCGTCGGCAATGGCTGCTTGCACCCGCGCATCGTCCAGCGGCTTGCCGCCGGAAAAGCGCACATTCTTGAGCAGTTGCGGCACCGGGTCGAACAGGTGCAGCAGTTCACTCGCCCGCTTGCCGGACTGGACCAGCGCGCCCAATACCTGCAGCGCGGCGATGCAGCCATCGCCGGTGGTGGCGTGATCGAGCAGGATCATGTGGCCGGACTGTTCCCCGCCGACATTGTATCCGCCCGCGCGCATCGCTTCCAGAACGTAGCGGTCCCCCACCTTGGCCCGCACCAGTTCGAGTCCGATGCCGTTGAGGAAGCGTTCGAGGCCGAGATTGGACATGACCGTCGCCACCACGCCGCCACCCCTGAGCAAGCCAGCTTCGGCATAGCGGCTGCCGATCAGCGCCATGATCTGGTCGCCATCGACCGTTTCGCCTTGTTCATCGACCACGATCAGCCGGTCAGCATCGCCATCCAGCGCGATGCCGATGTCCGCACCTTCGGCCAGCACCCGTTCTTTCAGCGCGTCGAGCGAGGTCGATCCGACCCCGTCATTGATGTTGGTGCCATTGGGTTCGACACCGATGGCAATCACATCCGCGCCCAGTTCCCAGATAGCGCTGGGTGCGACATTGTATGCGGCGCCATTGGCGCAATCGACCACGATCTTGAGCCCGTCCAGCCGCACATCGTCGGGCAGGCTCTGCTTGATTGCGTGGATATAGCGGCCGCGCGCATCGTCGATCCGGCGCGCCCGGCCAACCGCTGATCCCTTGGCCAGCACGGGGGCTTCGCTCATCGCCTGTTCGATTGCCAGTTCGTCCGCATCGGACAGCTTGAAACCGTCCGGCCCGAACAGCTTGATGCCATTGTCGTCGAATGGATTATGGCTGGCGGAAATCATCACGCCCAGGTCCGCCCGCATTTCGCGCGTCAGCAGGGCGACCGCCGGGGTCGGCATGGGCCCCAGCAGGATCACATCCATGCCCACGCTGGTAAACCCGGCGACCAGCGCATTTTCCATCATATAGCCGGACAGGCGGGTATCCTTGCCGATCACCACCCGATGGCGATGATCGCCGCGCAGGAAGTGGTGGCCCGCTGCCTGCCCCACTTTCATGGCGGTATCCGCGCTCATCACCCCGTCATTGGCGCGTCCGCGAATGCCGTCCGTTCCGAAATATCTGCGCGCCATGATGCCTTGCGGTGCCTCTGTATTACTCGTTGCTGACGGGTGGTTAGCAAAGCTTCGCACTGCTTGCATCGCCAAACTCATCGCATTGCTTAATAAGGCTGATCGGAATTCCCCATGCACCCCTGCGTGGCGCGAGGCGTTACAAGGCTGGTTCCTCTAATTCGCCAAACGGAGTTTTCCATGCCTTTCAAGCTGATTGACCTGCCTTATGCGCAGGATGCGCTGGCGCCTGTGATTTCAGCCGAAACGCTGCAATACCATCATGGCAAGCATTACGCAGGCTATATCAAGAAGATGAACGCCGCCATCGAAGGCACGCCGATGGACGATATCGCGCTGGAACAGGTCATTTCCGCCGCGCGCGACAGTGGCCAGGGTCTGTTCAATAATGCCGCCCAATCCTGGAATCACGCGTTCTACTGGCATTCCCTGACCGCTGATCCTGCCGCACCGGCAGGTGCCCTGCTTGACGCGATCGAGGCATCATTCGGTTCCGTAAAGGCGCTGACGGACGAGCTGGCCAGCCGGGGCGGCGGGCATTTCGCCTCCGGCTGGGTCTGGCTGGCCGAACAGGGCGGCGCACTGAGCATCGAAGAAACGCATGACGGGGATACGCTGGCTGACAGCGCCATGAACCCGCTACTGGTCATCGACCTGTGGGAGCATGCCTATTACATCGATCATCGCAACGATCGCGGCGCTTATCTGCAGGCGCTGATCGCGCAGCGGATCAACTGGGGTTTCGCGGCGGAAAATCTGGCGCGCGGCTCGGCCTGGACTTATCCGGGATAGGCCGCGCCGGCGCACAGGTCAGAGCGCCTTTTCGTAAATCCGGTATTCCTTGTTGACCTTGCTGTCGATCGCATCGGCAATTGCGATCATGCCCTGATTGTCTTCGAGAATCCAGCCGATCTCGCCGCGCTTGGAACCGTATCGGGCGGTGGCGTCGCGGCGGATATATTCGATCATCATGAAGGCCAGCTGGCTGGCCATGCGCGAGGCTTGCAGACGTTTGAGAACCCCCATCAGCGGGACGCGCATCTGTGCGTCAGTGGGCTTCCTCAGCCACCACAGCAGCCGCGCCCAGCCAAAGGGCAACAGCCTGCCGCGCAGTTTGTGAATGACCTGATTGACGTCGGGCAGGGTCATCATGAACGCTACCGGCTCTCCGTCATATTCCGCGATACGGATCAGGTCAGGGCGGACCAGCGGCTTGAGCTTCTTCGAGGTATAGGCGATCTCGCGTTCGGTGAAGGGGACAAAGCCCCAATTGTCCGACCAGGCATCGTTCAGAATATGCAGGATCGTTGCCGCTTCCTCGTCAAATCGCTTCAGATCGACCTCGCGGATGCGGATACGCTCGTTGCGTTCGCCTGATTGCACGATCCGCTGGATCAGCGGCGGAAACTGCTTCGTCACATCAAGGTCATAGGTGAACAGGCGCTTGGCCGTGGCATAGCCCTCACTCTCGATCCAGCCCTGATAATGTGCCGGATCGTGGCCCATCATGATGGTGGGCGGATGATCGTGGCCCTTGACCAGCAGGCCGGGTTCTTCCCAGACCGACATGCTCATCGGCGCGAGCACGCGGGTCATGCCCTGTTCGCGCAGCCAGCCTTCGGCGCGCTCGATCAGCGCATGCGCGGTTGGCGCGTCTTCGGCCTCGAACAGGCCCCAGTTCCCGGTGCCCGGCCCCATGCCCTGTTCAACCGGCTGAGCCAGCGCGAGATGATCGATATGTGCAGAAATGCGGCCCACGGTGCGGCCGGCGCGCCGGGCCAGGAAGAACTGCACATCGGCATGATCGAAAAACGGGTTTTTCCCGGGCGTCAGCAGTTCCACCATCTCGCCCCGGATGTACGGCACCCAGTTGGGATCATCGCCGTTCAGGCGATAGGCGATATCGACAAATTCCTTGAAGTCCGCCTTGCTGGCGACGGGAGAGATCACTAGTTCAGGGTTCACTGCGAAGACGCCTTTGTTCGGGAAGTTGCCAGCACTGCGTTGGCTGCCATCGTCCTGTCAAGCAGGGGGTGAGCGGGCGGGGCGGACATTTTGCTGCCACGATTGAAGAGCAGGGACCGGGCCGGAAATTGCCTATGACTGTCCAGACCCCAGTTGGAAACGATCCCGTCGACGGTAACGCGCCGCATGCGGACGATATGGCCATGCTGCGCGCTGCGGTGGAACTGTCGCGCGACATATCCGCAGCGCGGCCTGCGATCTACTGGCCGGATATGCTGGGATCGGCGCTGATCGGCTATGCCGCGCTGGCCGGGGCGATCCTGGTGCCAGCTGGCTGGATAAGCGTTGCGCTGGGCGTGCTGGCAACGCTGGCGCTGTATCGCGCGCTGCTGTTCATTCACGAGCTGACGCATATTCACCGCGATGCCCTGCCCGGCTTCCGGCTGGGCTGGAATCTGCTGGTCGGGATACCGATGCTGACGCCTTCGTTCATGTATGAAGGGGTGCACACGCTGCATCACGCGCGCACCCGGTATGGCACGGCGAAGGATCCCGAATATCTCCCGCTGGCGCTGATGAAGCCGTGGTCGCTGCCCGCGTTCATCCTGATCGCCCTGCTGGCGCCGCCCGCATTGCTCGTCCGCAGTGCAGTGCTGGTGCCGTTGGGAGCGATTTTTCCGCCGCTGCGCCGTTTAGTCTGGGCGCGGTTTTCGGCCCTGTCGATCAATCCCGGCTTTCGCCGCCGCCCGCCCGAAGGGGATTTGCGGCGCATGGTGTTCTGGCAGGAAGCGGGCGCCTCGCTCTGGGCCTTAGCGCTGATCGCCAGCATTTTCGCGCTCGGCTGGCGCCCGCTGCTGATCGCACTGTGCGTGCTCTCGGCCGTCGCCGTGCTTAACCAGTTGCGCACGCTGGTGGCACATCTTTGGCAGAATGATGGCGCCGCGATGAGCGTGACTGCCCAGTATCTCGATTCGGTCAATGTGCCGCCGCCCGGCATTGCCGCAGGGCTGTGGGCGCCGGTGGGCCTGCGCTATCATGCGTTGCATCACCTGCTGCCCAGCCTGCCCTATCATTCGCTGGGGGAGGCCCATCGCCGCCTCAGCGCGCATCTGGGCGCGGGATCGACCTATGCCAGGGCCAGCTATCCGGGCATGGCCATGCTGGTCGCGCGGATCGCGCGCAGCACCATGGTCAGGCGCTGAACCGGCCGAACAGCTTTATTCTTCAGTTCTGATCAGCACCGCTTCGCCCAGCAGAGCGAACAGGAAGAAGGGCGCCCAGGCGGCGAGGAAGGGCGGATATCCGCCGAAGCTGCCCATGGCGAGCGCGGCATTGTCGACCACGAAATAGGCAAAGCCCAGCGCCATCCCGGCTACGGAACGGACGAACAGCTGGCCCGAACGCGCCAGGCCAAAGGCGGCGACCGCGCCCAGCAGGGGCATCAGCACAGAGGACAGCGGGCCGGAAATCTTGTGCCACCAGGCGGCACGCAATTCGCCCGTCTGGCGGCCCGTGGCTTCCATCAGCCGGATCGCGTGCGAAAGCTCCACGATGCTCTTGTTGTCAGCTTCCACACCGGTTGTATCGACTCGCGCCAGCGTCAGTTCCTTGCCGACCACGAATGGCCTGAGCGGACGAAGGCTGGTCGTCTGCACGTCGAACGATACCGGATTTTCCAGCTTCCAGCCGGGGTTGGCGTATGTTGCGCGGGGAGACTGGATCTTTTCGAGGATAATTCCGCTGGCGTCGCGCCGGTACCAGGTCACTCCTTCCATCAGCCGTCCTTCGGGTGTGTGCGACAGGCTGGCCGCGGCGAGAACATTCGGCCCGTCGCGCAGATAGACATTGTTGCGGGTGCCCGAATTGCGGGGCAGGGGCCCGTAATCGTTCTTTTCCCAGGTCTTGAGCGTGGCGTTGGCCCTTGTCACCACCCGTTCGTTGAACGCGAAATTGACCACGGACACCGCCATGGCCGTCAGCAGCAGCGGCGCCAGTACCTGATGGGCAGACATGCCTGCCGCCTTCATCGCGATCACTTCGCTGTTCTGGTTGAGCGTGGCCAGGGTGATGATCGTGGCCAGAAGGACCGAATAGGGCAGGAAGCGCGAGACAAGCTGGGGCAGGCGCAGCGAAACATAGCGCCACAGTTCCGCCTGCCCGTTGCCGGGATATTCCATGATCGAACCGCTCTCGCTCAAGAGGTCGAGCGTCTGCAACACCAGCACCAGCATGACCAGCACCGCCAGCACGCGGGTGATAAACAGCCGCGACAGGTAGAATGTGACCGTACGCGAAGGAAAGAAATCAAGCTGCATCGGCGACCTTCCGCAGGTTGCGGGCGCGGCGGTGGCTTCTCGAAAGCAGCCTGATCCTGCGCCCGATGCGCGCGAAAACGGCTTCCAGCGCGCCGATCGCCTGCCCGCCGGGAATGAAGGCGACGCGGTAATACATCCACAGGATCAGCGCCGCAAAGATCAGGAACGGCCCCCACAGCCCGATCACGGGATTGAGCAGGCCGAGACTGGCGACATCCTGCGCATACTGGTTCACCTTGTGATAGGAGACGACCATGACGATCGACACGAACACGCCCAGCGCCGAGGTCGATCGTTTGGGCGGGATCGCCAGCGCCACCGCCAGCAGCGGCATCAGCAGCATCATCACGACTTCGACCAGCCGGTAATTCAGGCTGGCCCAGCTCTGCGTGCGCTTTTCCAGGGGCACCTGGTCATTCCAGCCGATCTTGAGCAGTTCGGGCAGGATATATTCCCGTTCGGCCTGGCCGCGGGCGCGGAACGCCTCGATCTTGGGCAGGTCGATCGGCAGGTCGTGCTGGGAAAAGCTGAGCACGCGGGGCGTTTCGCCCGGCTTGCCCGTTTCCTGAATGATCGTGCCATCCACCAGCCGCAGGATCACCGTATCGCGGCTGTCTTCAGTCGCCAGAAAACGGCCTTCGCGCGCGGATATCGACAGGACCTGCCCCTTCTGATTGGCGATGCGCGCGAAAATGCCGATCAGCTGCGTGCCATTGTTGCGGCTCTGTTCGATCCGCAACGCCATCCGGTCCTTGAGCGAGGTGAATTCGCCCACCTTGATCGAAGCGCCAAGCGCGCCGGACCGCAGCTGGAATTCCATCTGTTCGTAATAATAGCGCGAATAGGGCTGGAGAAAGCCGACGATCAGCAGGTTGAGCGCGGCCAGCGCGATAGTAAGCATATAGGGCACGCGCAGCAGCCGGTTGTAACCCATCCCCACCGCGCGCAGCACGTCCAGTTCGCTGCTGGTCGCCAGCTTGCGAAAGGCCAGCAGGATGCCCAGCAGCAGCCCCAGCGGGATCGCCAGGCTGGCATATTCGGGGATGAGATTGGCCAGCATCTTGAACACGATGCTGACCGGCCCGCCTTCGACCGCCACGAAATCGAACAGGCGCAGCATCTTTTCCATCAGCAGCAGTGATGCGGCGATCACGAACACGGCGACCATCGGCACCCAGGTCAGGCGGAAAATATAGCGGTCAATGGCAGTTAAGGATTTCAAGCGCTTGGCCGTCGCTGTCTTGTCGTGGCGGGATCGTGTCCCGGCCTATAGCGCGCCGGGGGCGGCAGGTCATGCCCCGTTTTGCAATTGGCTGGCAGGGGCAGGGGCGGGCGTGTTTCAGAGCAGTTCGAACAGCTCGTAGACTGGTCCTTGCGGGCGCCGATGGCCGATCCCGAAGGCGATGACATCATTCAGCCAGACCAGCTGCGGGGCGGCGGTTTCGAACTGGGCTGCGGTACGGAAATAGAGTTCGTCCGGTGCGATCGTCTCTCCCGCCTGCATCCGTTCGATCATGTCGTCGGGGCCCCTGAGGCGGCCGGTATAGGTCATGTAGATGATTTCACCCTGATCGGTTTCGAGCATGGCGCGAACATCGAGATGAATGACCCCGTCCGGGCGGCGAAACCACCAGTCCCCGCCGCCGGGCTGCGCGATGCCGTTCAGGCGCTCGCCATGAAAGCGGCCCGACTGGATGATGCCGCACTGCCGGAAATAACCCTGCGGGACTTCTCCCACCGGCTGGGGCGTGGTTTCAAACTCCGCAGTGAACAGTGGACGGAAGCGCGGCTCGCTCAAGTGGATTTCCGCGACCGGCCCAAGTCAGGCCTTTTCCAGCGTGCATTGCAGCGGGTGCTGATTGGCCCGCGCGAAATCCATCACCTGATTGACCTTGGTTTCGGCGATTTCGAAGGGAAAGATACCGCACACGCCCACGCCCTTCTGGTGGACATGCAGCATCACCCGGGTCGCCTGTTCAAGGTCCATGCTGAAAAAGCGCTTGAGCACCATCACCACGAATTCCATCGGGGTGTAATCGTCATTCAGCAGCAGAACCTTGAACTGGCTTGGCTTCTTGGGCTTGGCGCGGGTTTTGGTGGCCACGCCGACCTGCGCGTCACCGCCCCCGGAATCGTCACCCGGATCACTCATATTTGGCCCGCACAGCGGGGCTTTGCGCATATCTTCGGCGTACGGAATCATCGGGTCAGGATATCGCATTGGCGGCGGAGCGCGCAAGCAGCTTCGAAAAGCGGGGGAATCCCGGGGGAATCCGAAGCCATGGCGTCAACGGCAAAACGGGCCGGACAGTCTGCACTGTCCGGCCCGCCTTGTTCGGCCGGGGGGTAGGGGTCCCCGACTAAGCGGTGATTCAGGCGGCCTTCGAGACCTTCTCGGCCAGGACGCTGAAACGCGTGGAGAGCGGCGCGATGGCTTCGTTGGCCAGCTTCACCAGCTGTTCGCTGCTCTTCGAACCGAACGCAACGGCCGAGTCGAAGTTGCGGCGCAGCAGTTCGCCCTGGAGCTGGTACAGTTCGGTCGGCGACTTGATCGCGGCGAACTTCTTCATGTCAGCCGTGGCGGTTTCGAACGCGCCCTTGGTTTCTTCGACGTAGTTGCGGCCCAGTTCCTGGACGCCCGACGCGATGATCTTGCCCGATTCGACAACGGCTTCGACGTTGCCCTTGGCGATTTCGCTGACTTCGCCAACGGCGGCCGAGCTCTTCTCGTAAGCGGTCTTGGCCTTGTCCTTCACGGTGGCGATCGTGTCAGTCACCATCTTGGTGTAGTCGGTCTTCTTGCTTGCAGTAGCCATGAAAAATTCCTTCAGATTCGAAACAGTGGGCAGGGTTGGGGTTGTTGCCTTGGCCGGAGCCTTGGCGGGGTTCTTGCTCTTGAGCGTGGTTGCGGCGGCGGGGGCCGCCTGCTTGGTCACCTTCCTGGCGACGGCAGGCTTGGCCGGCTTTGCCGCAGGTGCCTTCGCCGGAGCGGCGGCAGCCTTGCTGGCCTTCGGGGCCTTTTTCGCCGTCACCTTGCGGGTGGCCGGTTTCTTTGCGGCAGCGGGCTTCTTTGCCGGAGCCTTGGCCACGGCCGGGGCTTTCGACACGGGAACCGGAGCCGGAGCTTCTGCGACCACTGCCTTGACGGCAGGGGCTTCCACTGCCGGGGCAGGTTCGGCCTTGGGCGCCGCCGTTACCGGCGCGGGCTTGGTTACCGCGACGGTGCTGGCAGCTGCCTCATAGGCTTTCTCGGCTGCGTCACCCGTCGCATTTTCGATCTTGTCTGCCATTCGTCCTGTACCTCGCATTGCGCTTTCCCGGACCGGAAAGGCGTATGTTGCACTGCACAAATAATCAGTGCGCCTGCGATGTCAAGGAAAAATTGTGCACTGCACAAAAGTGTAACAATCGTTGCGGGGCCTGTGCCGGGGCGGGGTCGAATGGGCGGGGCTAATGTTCCATTACATAACGGCCCGGCGCGTCCTCGATCACCTTGTCGCCCTTGCCGCCCGGGGCGCGCTTGCCCTTCGCCGGGACTGTTTCGGTGCCGAAGCTGTGCAGCCATTCGATCCAGTATGGCCACCAGCTGCCGGGGTGTTCGTTCGCCCCGGCCACGAAATCCTCGTAAGTCGTATAGGGCGGCTCGCTGGTCCAGTACTGGTACTTGTGCAGCGACGGCGGATTGACCACCCCGGCGATATGGCCTGACCCGGCCAGCATGAAACGGGTCGGCCCGCGGAAATGACGGGTGGCCCGAAACACGCTTTCGGGCGGCGCGATATGATCTTCGCGCCCGGCCTGGATGAAGCACGGCGTTTCGATGCGGGTAAGGTCGATCGGCGTGCCATCCGCTTCCAGCCGGTCCGGCACGACCATCAGATTGTCGCGATAAAGCTGCCGGGCATAATTACGATGCCAGCGTGCAGGCAGGTTGGTCGAATCCCCGTTCCAGAACAGCAGGTCAAACGCCGGGTAATCCTCGCCCAGCAGATAATTGTTGATGACATAGCTCCAGATCAGATCCTTGCCCCGCAGGGCATTGAAGGTCGCCGCCATGTAGCGACCGTCAAGATAACCCTTTTCGGACAGCCTATCGGCCAGTGTGAGCGCGGGGCCATCGCAGAAATATTTCAACTCCCCGGATTTCTCGAAATCGACCTGGGCAGTGAAGAATGTCGCACTGGCGACCTTGTCGGCCAGCCCGCGCCGGGCCAGGATGGAAAGGGTCGCAGCAAGGGTGGTGCCCGCCACGCAATAACCGATGGCGTGGACTGCGAGCACTTTCAGCCGATCGCGGACGACATCGATCGCTTCGATCTGGGCGCGGATGTAATCGTCCCATTCGATCTCGGCCATGGATGCGTCCGCTGATTTCCAGGACACCATGAAGGTGGTCAGCCCCTGTTCGACCGCCCAGCGCACGAAGCTCTTCTTTGCGTTGAGATCGAGGATGTAGAAGCGGTTGATCCACGGCGGAAAGATCACCAGCGGCGTTTCCAGCACTGTTTCAGTGGCAGGGCTGTACTGGATCAGCTGGAACAGCGGCGTTTCATGTACCACCTTGCCGGGGGTGACGGCGATGTTGCGACCCACTTCGAAGGCGGATTTGTCCGTGTGCGACAATTGCCCGCGCCGCAGGTCGGACAGCAGGTGTTCCATCCCGCGCACCAGATTTTCGCCCCGCGTTTCCAGCGTGCGTTCGATCACTACCGGATTGGTGGTGGGGAAATTGGCCGGGCTCAGCGCCTCCACCATGCAGCGCGCCGCAAATCTGAGCTGGTCGCGCTTCTCGTCATTCAGCCCTTCCATCGCATCGATCGCGGCCTGGACCTGATCGGACAGCATCAGATAGGTCTGGTGCAGGATGGCGAAGGCGGGCTGGTTCTGCCAGCGCGGATCGGCAAAGCGGCGGTCGGAAAGGGGGAGGGCGGGCGTGCTGCCGGTGCCCGCATTGCGTCCCAGCCCGTACTGGGCCAGCACATTTTCCCACAGCGCCAGCCCTTCATCGCACAGGCGCTGGCGCGTATCGGCATTGCCCAGCGGCAGTTGTTCGTAGAACATCTCCAGATAGTCGAGCCATTTGGTGACATCGGCAAAGGGGTGCGGGTCCTTGCCTTCGCTGACCAGTTCCTGCTGGAATTCGAGCCACAGGCCCTGCAGCTTTCTGGAGGATTCCAGCCAGCCCGCCATTTCCTGCGGGGCCAGGCCCGGCGGGACGAAGCCCGGCATCAATGGCGACAGCATCTGCTGAAGCGCCGCTGCCTGTTCGCTCCACAGCCGCTGGAACATTTCGGCCGGGTCGTCTGTTTTGTCTGCCATTATCAGCTTGCCGGTTCTAGAGGGGCGCACACGCGCCGTTGCCAGGATGAGTCGTTCGTCAACGCCATTGCATATCATAAGCAGCATTTGCGAAAGGGCCATAATAGCCTAAAGTTGATTGCAGAGCGGTGACGGTCACCGCCCTTTGGAATGTTAGAGGTCATGGAAGACGAATTTTACCGCATCAAGCGCCTGCCGCCCTATGTCATCGCCGAAGTCAACGCGATGCGCGCTGCGGCACGCCATGCGGGCCGTGACATCATCGACCTGGGCATGGGCAATCCCGATCTGCCGCCGCCCGATCACGTCATCGAAAAACTGTGCGAAGTCGCGCGCAAGCCTGATGCGCACGGTTATTCCCAGTCGAAGGGTATTCCGGGCCTGCGTCGTGCCCAGGCGAATTATTACGGCCGCCGGTTCGGGGTCGATCTGGACCCTGAAAGTGAAGTGGTCGTCACGCTCGGCTCGAAGGAAGGGCTGGCAACGCTCGCCACGGCGATCACCGCGCCGGGCGATGTCGTGCTGGCGCCCAATCCCAGCTACCCGATTCATACGTTCGGTTTCATCATCGCCGGGGCCACGATACGCTCCGTGCCGACCACGCCTGACGATCGCTACTGGGAATCGCTGGACAAGGCGATGGCCTTCACCGTGCCGCGGCCCAGCATCCTGATCGTCAACTATCCGTCCAACCCCACCGCCGAGGTGGTGGACCTGGCGTTTTATGAACGGCTGGTCGCCTGGGCGAAGGAAAACAAGGTCTGGGTGCTGTCCGACCTGGCCTATTCCGAACTTTATTATGACGGCAAGCCGACTCCCTCGATCCTGCAGGTTCCGGGGGCGAAGGATGTTGCGATCGAATTTACCTCGCTCAGCAAGACCTATTCGATGGCCGGTTGGCGGATGGGCTTTGCCGTGGGTAACCGCAAGCTGATTGCGGCGCTGACCCGGGTCAAGAGTTACATCGACTATGGAGCGTTCACGCCGATCCAGGCGGCGGCCTGCGCCGCGCTGAACGGCCCGCAAGATATCGTGGACCGCAACCGCGAACTCTATCACCGCCGGCGCGACGTGCTGGTGGAAAGCTTCGGACGCGCCGGGTGGGAAATCCCCCCGGCCAAGGCGTCGATGTTCTGCTGGGCACCCCTGCCGCCGCAACTCAAGGATATTGGCAGCCTCGAATTTTCCAAGCAATTGCTGACCCATGCCGAAGTCGCCGTGGCACCGGGCGTCGGTTATGGCGAGGACGGCGAAGGTTTCGTGCGCATTGCGATGGTCGAAAACGAGCAGCGCCTGCGCCAGGCGGCGCGCAATGTGAAGCGCTATCTGCAATCGATGGGTGTGAATTCCTCAGCCGCCTGAACGGGCGATAGTTCGGCGTTACCCAATCAACGGATCGATTTTCGCTAAAACTACGGTTGCATTGTCCTGTATGTTTGTGATGCGTTGCATCGCAAGCAAACGGGGACATGATGAAGCAATTCTGCTGGCTATCGCAGCGCGCCGACCTGCCTGACCGGTGGGATCTGCGCCTGCGCGGCTGGACGCTGAACGCGAACCAGCCCGATCCCGATACCGAACGGCGCGAAGGTTTCCCCATCCTGTGCGACTATCAGGGCATCAGTGCCGGGCAGATGGCCGGGTTGCGCCAGCATCGCCAGCGCATGTTGCTGCTGGGGGTCGAAGGCGGGCTGGAGCGCGCGGGTCTTCTTGCGGCGCAGTTTGCTGATGCCCTGCCCGGCGATGTCGGGCTGGATGAACTGGACCAGCGGGCCGAACGGGTCATGGCGCTGGCTCAGGCGATGCCGCGCCAGCGTATGGCTGGGCCGTTGCGGCTGGATCTGTTCCACCGCGATGCCCAGGTCGACGGGCGCTGGCTGGGCCTGCACCCGCGTGAATTCGCGCTGTTGTGGCATCTGGCCGAAGTGCCCGGCAGCCGGGTAACCCGCGCCCGCCTGCTGGCCGATGTCTGGCGGCTCAGGCACGAACCGGAAACCAACCGGGTGGAGGTGCATGTCTCGCGTCTGCGCGCGAAGCTGGCAGGGTGCGGGCGCGCCCGATCTGCCCGCGCGCACGCATGGTGACGCCAATATGTTCCAGCAGGCGGCGATTCAGTGGCGGCACCTGCCGATGCCGGTGATTGCCGCGGTGCATGGCGCCTGTCTTGGTGGTGGCCTGCAACTGGCCAGCGGCGCGGATATCCGCATCGTTGCGCCGGATGCGAAGCTTTCGATCCTGGAACTGAAATGGGGGCTGGTGCCAGACATGGCCGGTTTCGCCCTGTGGCGCGGGCTGGTGCGCAACGATGTGCTGCGCGAACTGCTGTTCAGCCACCGCATCTTCAGCGGGGAGGACGCGCTTGACCTGGGTTTTGCGACCTTGGTCGATCGCGATCCGCTGGCGCGGGCCACGGCCATGGCGCACGCCATTGCCGAACGGAATCCCGATGCGGTGCGTGCGGCCAAGGCGCTGGCCAACCGCGCCCTGGATGCAACGGCGGCGGAACTGCTGCTGGCGGAAAGCCGCGCGCAGGCTCAGTTGATGTGGTCCCCCAACCAGGTGGAGGCGGTCGCCAGCCAGATGGAAAGGCGCGCCGCGCGCTATGTTGACCCGTGAAGTCGGCAAAGAAGCGTTGCCTTGCCGCGATCGCTTCGCTAGGTGCCCGGCTTCACCGCGTCCTGACGCAAGAGGCCCGATGGCGGAGTGGTGACGCAGCGGACTGCAAATCCGTATACGCCGGTTCGATTCCGGCTCGGGCCTCCAGCTTTTCCCTAGATTGTCCCCCCGTTCGCACTGCGCATGCAGGAAGTTTGCCCTTGCGTGACAGAAAGCATTGCACCGCGCGGCGAAGCTGACTAGAGAGCCGCCCCGGGCGCCGCTTTAGCTCAGTCGGTAGAGCACATCATTCGTAATGATGGGGTCACGTGTTCGAGTCACGTAAGCGGCACCACCTAATTTTTCCTTTTATATCAGAATTTTAATCGCGCTAGAGTGTGCTTGGATTGTCCCGACAATTCCGGCGCTTGTCGTGCTCGATTTGAGGAACCGGGTGCCTGGAAGCGTCTCTGACACCGCCAGTTTGCGCAAATCTCTTTGTGGTTCTCTAACCCCCGAAAACCCAGCCACCAGTTGCAGATGCACTTGTCGGGGAATCGGGTTCAGGGAAACCCGAGAAACTCGCGCTGCTCAGACCATTTCAGAGGCAGTTGTGCTGCGCGAAGAAGCCGTCGCCCGGTCAACCCGGCCGGATGCCGACCTTCGACAATCGCGGAGATGATGTCAGGAGCGAGCCAACTGATTCTGAGGAGCTGCCAGAGATATCGCTTGCTATAGCCTGCGACACTCGGATCTTCGGAACCCTTGAGCACCATTTGCTGTGCGGCCATGGCCTGAGCGATCAGCCTCATCAGGGCGGGGTCAGGCGGGGAACTTGCGTCGGAACCGTCTGGCGGAATTGCCAGCCTCCTTTCTGGGCCGTGGGTGACTATCCGGGCAGGGAGTGACAGTTCAATCTTCCCACCCTTGTCCAGGATGCGAAGAGCCTCGGCGCCCAGCTCGAATCTCATATCAAGATCGAGGAGCGCCTGGCGCTGTTCGAGGATCGTCTGGCTGCCAAGCCGATCTGCCAGTGCATTTCGAGCGACAATATCGTCGGCCCCATCGTTGCTGGCGCTTCGCAACCACTGCCCGAAGAGCCGGATCGCAGCACGGTCCAGTTCCCCGGCCGGTACACGCCAAGGGGTCCCGGTCTTCTCGTGAGGTTTGTAGCGGGTCACGTAGTAGCGATAGCGCCTGCTCCCTTTGGCCGAATGCTCCGGTGTCATGGGTCGTCCATCCGGATCAGTGAGCAGCGAGGTGAGCAGGCTCGGGTTCTTCGCTTTCCTTCCCAGCCTCCATTCCTGACCGTTCTCCTTGAAGATCTGCTGCACCTGCTCGAAGAGCTCGACCGGGATGATCGCCTCGTGTTCGCCGTCGTAGATCTGGTCGTTGTGCTTGACCCGGCCGGTGTAGAGCGGGTTCTTGAGGAAGTTCCCGAGCATGCCCTTGCCGAACGGGATGCCTCCGACGACCTTGCCGCTCTTGTACGTCCTTTGCTTGGTGCGAACACCTTTAGCTACCAGATCCTCGACCAGCTTCTGCATAGATCGAAGCTCGACGTAACGGTCAAAGATCATGCGGACGGTCTCCGCTTCGGAAGGTTCGATTACCAGTTTGCGGTCTTCCAGCCGATATCCGAGCGGGACGGGCCCACCCATCCACATGCCCTTCTGCTTTGATGCCGCGATCTTGTCCCTGATCCGCTCTCCTGTGACCTCACGCTCGAACTGCGCGAAGGGCAGGAGAACATTGAGGGTCAGGCGCCCCATCGAGTTTGTCGTGTTGAACGCCTGGGTGACACTGACAAAGGAAGCTCCCTTGTCATCGAGGATCTCGACGATCTTGGCGAAGTCGGCGAGGCTTCGGGTCAGACGGTCGACCTTATAGACCACGATGATATCGACCTTGCCCGCCTCGATATCGGCCAGCAGCTGGCGAAGCGCCGGACGATCCATGTTGCCGCCAGACCAGCCGCCGTCATCATAGTGCTCGCGAACCTGTTCCCAGCCTTCGGCTGCCTGGCTCAGGATATAGGCAGCACAGGCCTCTCGTTGCGCATCGAGGCTGTTGAAGTCCTGCTCCAGTCCTTCCTCGGTGGACTTGCGGGTGTAGATCGCGCACCGTTTCCTCTCAGCCATTGGTGTCAGCCCGGGACTTGGCTGATCTTTGTCTCTTCAATCCGAAGAAGCGCGGGCCGGACCAATGTGCTCCGGTAATGGCTCGCGCGATCTGCGACAGGCTCTCGTAGTGGCGGCCCTCATGCTCGAACCCGTTATCGAGCACGAGGACGTGATAGGTCCTGCCATGCCATTCTCTGACCAGCCTTGTGCCGGGCTTGATTGCGATATCGCGCGGTGAGGCAACTGATCCTGTTCGCGCAAGTTGCTCCTGTGCTTTCTCGATCGCCTTGCGTGTTGAAGTCGTCAGGCCGCCGTTGACTCGAGCCTGGATCCGCCAGGCCAGCCCACGGCGAAGCAGGTCAGGCCCGATGTCCGGTGCAGGCTTCCTGTACTGGTCACGCCATGCGGCCCGCAGCTGGGCGGGCGACATGGCAGGCAGGTCCTCGATACTCAGACCTGACATCATCGTGCCTCAGAGGTCACGTGGTAGGCAATGCTGCCATCCGGGCGTGCTGCCTTAGCCAAAGTCGCGCCGGTTTTCCTGATACCGGTCAGGAACGCACGACAACTATGCGGCTTCCAGGCGGTTGCTTTACCGATCTCCGCCAGTGTCGCGCCCTTGTCACGGCGCAGCATGCGATTGACGGTGGCTGACTTGGTCTTGCGGGCAGTCGTCGATGGTGTGGTCATGGTGGGTCTCCTGTGCTCGCCGGACGATCCGGCCTTGCACTGACCCGAGCCGCTGAACCCTGTGGTTCACGCGGCGACTTGCTAGCGGCAACAATGCTCAGCTTGTCGCGCTAGTCCAGTCGGAATGTCGGCTTTGCGCTCCACAATCAGACGCTGGGTTTGGATTTCCTGCTGCTTGAGAGCGGACGAATGGCTTTTAGTAAAAGAGTCTTGCTCTTTCGATCTCAATTGCACGTACGATGCATTGCTACCTTACCGCGCCACGCCCATATCGCCCGAGCTGACTCCCGCCTCGCCCATGCTTGGCCCCTTGCCATCGCGCAGCGCGTTGGCGGTCGGCCCCGGCTGGGGCATGTGCTTGGCGAATTCCATCCGCGCGATGGAGCGCGCGTGCACTTCGTCAGGCCCGTCAGCGAGCCGCAGCGCACGCTGGTGAGCATAGGCATTGGCGAGGCCATAATCGTCCGACACACCGCCGCCGCCATGCGCCTGAATGGCGTCGTCGATTATCTTGAGCGCCATGTTGGGCGCCTGCACCTTGATCATGGCGATTTCCTGCTTGGCCGCCTTGTTGCCGACCTTGTCCATCATGTCAGCGGCCTTGAGACAAAGCAGGCGCGTCATGTCGATATCGATCCGCGCGCGGGCGACCCGCTCTTCCCACACCGAATGCTTGTAGATCGGCTTGCCGAAGGCTTCGCGCTCCTGCAGCCGGCGACACATCTTGGCTAGCGCTTCCTCGGCCACGCCAATGGTGCGCATGCAGTGGTGGATGCGGCCCGGGCCGAGGCGGCCCTGCGCGATTTCGAAGCCGCGCCCTTCGCCGAGCAACATGTTGGTTGCGGGAACGCGTACGTCCTTCAGCTCCACTTCCATGTGGCCATGCGGCGCATCGTCGTAGCCGAACACGGGCAGGTAGCGCAGGATGTTTACGCCGGGGGCGTCCATCGGCATCAGGATCATCGACTGGGCGGCGTGGCGTCCGGCGGAAAAGTCCGTCTTGCCCATCACGATCGCGACCTTGCAACGCGGATCACCCACGCCCGATGACCACCACTTGCGGCCGTTGATCACATAGTGATCGCCGTCGCGCTCGATCCGGCACTCGATATTGGTCGCGTCGGACGAGGCGGTGTAGGGTTCGGTCATCAGGAAGGCAGAGCGGATTTCGCCGTTCATCAGTGGCCGCAACCACTCCTCCTTCTGATCGCGCGTGCCATAGCGATGGAACACCTCCATGTTGCCGGTGTCAGGCGAGGAGCAGTTGAACACTTCGCTGGCAAAGCCAATCCTGCCCATTTCCTCCGCGCAGAGCGCATATTCGAGGTTGGTCAGGCCCGGCCCTTCGAATTCGAAAGTATCGTCCACATGATGGTGGCTGTCATTGCGCGGCGGCATGAACAGGTTCCAGATACCCTCTGCCTTGGCCTTGGCTTTCAGGTCCTCGACCACCGGGATGACCTTCCAGCGCTCACCCTCGGCGTCCTGCGCCTTGTAGGTGGGAACTGCGGGGCGCACGTGGTTCTCGATGAAGTCGCGCACCCGATTGCGCCAGTATTGCTGCCGTTCGGTGGGTTCGAAATCCATGGGGGTAATCCTTGCTTCCTGTTTGGAATAAGCCTGGAAGGGACCGGGCTGCTACTCTTGCTGTTCTGAGGTTTCTCTATCAGGTGAGGGTCGAAAAGCCGCCGACAGGTTTTAGACCGCGATGATCTGCTCTTCGCTGAACCTGCTTCGTTTCATTCTCGTCCGACTCCTTTGCGTAGGACTCTACCAAAAACCGGTCACATTTCAGGGGAGCACGTCACCGGCTTTCAACAAAAAACGGTTAAAGGTCCGCACTTGGGCGCTAAACGGGTCGATCGTGCAATTTGATATCACAGCATGTCGCTTCATTGCCTTCAGCCGGTTTGGCAGCTTGCCGAGGATCTTGAAGCGTTGCTTGTCGTCAATCTCAAGCCACCGTGCAATTTCCGACGAAGTTCTCCCGCAACCGATACAGAACCGCGTAGCACGATCCAGTTGGCAGTCTCCCACACACGGCGATGAGCGGGCCGCGGATTCAAGGTTCGGGTCGCGTAGATCTTGCGTCATTGCCGTGATACTAAGACGTATGTGCAACTTCTACGAAGCCAATTCTCTTGGAGGCCTTACGCTTCACTGAGCGCAATTGCATTTTTCGACTTTGCCTCGAATTCCGGCCTCGACCGCAACAAGAGTGCGAGAACGCCGGCGAGGGCGACGGCGCCCGAGCTGGCAAGCAGTGCCATATCATAATTGCCGAAGTGGTCGCGTGACAGGCCGACAAGGAACGGGCTGAAACCGTACCCCATTACGAACACGCTATATTGCCACCCATAGATGGTGCCATAGGCACGCGAACCGAACTGGCGCGAGCACAGATAGGCGACCAGGTCGACTTCAGCTCCCGCTGCAAGGCCCACCAAGGCCACTGCGAACGGCGCAAATTGCAGCCCGAACAGATAAAGCAGCAAGATTCCGAATGCGGCTGTGACAAGCGCGCCCAATGCGACGAAGGGCGCGGGCATGCGATCGAGCAGCATGCCGACGCCAATACGGCCCGCTACGCTCGCAAGGCCCAGAATAGATGCGATCTGCGCGGCTTGCACGACGTCTGCTCCGAGATCGGTAAAGAAGGGCACGAAATGGACCACCAGCCCACCGACGCCCAGCGACATCGCGATTGCCATTAGCGAAAGCACCCAGAAGGGACGCGTGCGAAGCGCTTCGGCGAAACTGGGCCCGTAATCTATTCCATCGTCCGTCTCGACAGCTTTGCCGTATCCTCTAAACCCAAGCCACACGAGCGGAGCTGCAAGGACCGCGAGGGCGCCCAGCGCCATTAATGCCGTGCGCCAGCCATCGAGTATAATTAGATAGGCCACGAATTGCGGTACCCAGAAGCCCGCAATCCCCGCGCCGGTCATGCATATGCCCATCGCAATTCCGCGCCGTTTGTCGAAGGCGGCGGCGATCGGACGAATGAGCACGATTGCGGTCGATCCCGCGCCAAGTATGGCGAGCATGATGTAGCCAACCCAAAGCTGCCAAAGCTCGCTCATAGAGGCAGCCAGCACTATCAGCAGACCGCCATAGCTCGCCAAGCTGATTGCGCCTACACGCGACGCGCCGAACCGGTCTCCGAGATGCCCAGCGATCGGGCCGCAGAAGAATAGCGCGACAGTGACGAATGTGAGCGACAGCGACATGTTGCCGCGGCTCCAGCCGAACTCTCCTTCCCAGACCGGGATCAATGTTCCCATACTGTAGAAGAGGCCGGAAAGCATGCCGACGGTCAGGCCGAGCACTGCTGCGGCGAGTACGCCCTTGTTGTTTGCAAGTTCAGAATGGAGTTTCATCAGGCATCCCCGTGTTCAAAGAGATCAAGGTCACGCTCCGGCCCATCGCCGCCAATCCAGTTTTTGAGCACGTCCATATATTCGAATGGACCGCCCCCGTAGTTGCTGAGCCAGATTGAATCGCGCTCGTTCTTGCCCTCGTTATTGTAGTAACCGGGGGTGCATTCCCGCAGGAAGGTGGTGTCTTCCATCGCCTTGGACTTGAGTACCTCAAGCCAGCGATCCTCTGCTTCGGCTGTCGTTTCGAAATCGGTGCCAGCATCGATATTGCGCCGGATCAGTGCGGCATAATGCTCCGCCTGTCGCCGGTTCATGAAACAGATGTTCCAGGTGATTCCGGCCTGCTTAAGACCACTGATAATTCCCATGTTGGGGAACTTGTGTACGAACATCCCGTGAAGCGAGCGGCGCCCATCTTTCCAATATTCGGACAAGGTCGTGCCACCCACGCCTTTCATATCGAAACCGGCGGTTCGATCAGGGGGAGAGGCCACTTCAAATCCGCTGGCGTAGATGATGCAATCAACTTCGTATTCGATGCCATCATAGACGATGCCGGTCTCGGTGATTCGATCCAGCCCTTTGCCAAGCGTGTCGATCAGCTTCACATTGGACCGGTTGTAGGTTTCGAAGTAACCGTCAACGAACAGGGGGCGCTTGCACATCCAGTTGTAATAGGGCTTGAGCGCCTCGGCAGTTTCGGGATCGTTGACGCGCTGGTCGATCCGCGCGCGCATCGCTTCCATTTTCTCGTAGTCGGCGATCTGCCGCAAATACGCCATTTCCTCAGGCGTCTTGCCTTCGTACATTTTTCTGGTCATGCGGCCCCAATTGCGGGTCCACCCATCCTGGATCAGGTCTTCTTCCTGTGGGATCGAATTGACGAATCCTTCGAAATTAAGCGCGCGCTTCTCCCACCAGCCTTCTTCGAGGCTGTTCCACCATTGAGGGTCAGTCGGCTCGTTTTCTCGGTCATCGACCGCGGCTGGAGTGCGTTGGACTACGTAGAGCTGTTGGCAATATTCGCCCAGATAGGGTATCGCCTGCACCGCGCTTGCGCCAGTGCCAATGATGGCGACCCGCTTGTCTTTCAGGCCCACAAGCCCGCCAGTCGTATCGCCCTTGGTATAGTCATAATCCCATCGCGAGGTGTGAAAGCTGTGCCCCTTGAAGGTGTTGGCCCCCGGGATTCCCGGCAGTTTGGGCCTGCTGAGGATGCCAACCGCCATGCTGAGGAAGCGCGCGCGCAAGGTATCGCCGCGGTCAGTCGTAACGATCCAACGCTGGATATCCTCGTTCCAATCTGCACCGGCGACCCCGGTTTGAAGCAGTGTGCGTTCAATCGTATCCGTACGTTCTGCGATGCGGCGGGCGTGATCGAGTATGTCTGGCGCGCGTGAATAGCGCTCCTTGGGCATTTCGCCGTGCTCTTCGATCAGCGGGAGGTAGTTGTAAGCTTCGACATCGCAGCGGCAGCCAGGGTAGCGGTTCCAGTACCACGTGCCGCCGACATCGCTGCCTTTCTCGATCACGCGGAAATTTTCGATGCCCTGCTTAATCAGCGCATCGGCTTGGAGAAGGCCGGAAAATCCACCACCAACGATGACAACGTCGACATCCTCCTCGATCGGGTCGCGCACCAGTTCCTCGGTCGCATAGGGGTCGTCGACATCGCCGATGAAGGGATGATCCATTTCGACATATTGTTCGACGCCATCCTTGCGCAGGCGCTTGTTCCGCTCCTCGATATATTTGGCATGGAGCTCGTCCATCCTGCTTTCGATTTCGGCAATAGCGTTCATACGTCTTCTCCGGAATGTCCTGCCAGGTACGTCATGCGCCCAGCGCACCGACAGAAGCGAGTTGGTCAATTTCGGGCTGTTCAAGGCCAAGTTCCGCGAGAATTTCGCGCGTATGTTCACCCAGTTGCGGCGGCAAGGAGCGGATCGTTGGCCTTGCGCCTGCCGCACGCAGAGGTGAGGCGACCGTGCGGAAATCGTCATGGCGCAATATCATGCCGGATTGGTCGGTTTGCGCGTGGTTCGAAAGCTCGCCAAGCGTGTGTACCGGCGAGCATGGAATGAAATGCGCCGACAAGGCTGCCAGCCAGTCTTCCCGCTTGCGGGTCCTTAGGATGGCCGAAACCCGCGCGATTACCTCGTTTCGGTGATTCACGCGATCACTTCCCTGCCGAAACCTGGGGTCTGCAGCCAATTCGGCATCTCCGGCGATCTTGCAGAATGTCTGCCAGAGCGCGTCATTGGCGATGCCAAGGATGATCGGCGCATCCGCCGTATCGAATGCCTGATAGGGGCACAGCGATTCATGCCCAGACCCAAGGCGCGCTGGCTCCGTTCCGCGCTGCCAATAGCTTTGCAGAAAATATCCGAGGAAACCCACGGCGGAATCGAACAGCGAAGTTTCGATCTTCACGCCGTGCCCGGTCTTGTCGCGCTGCATCAGCCCGCCCATCAAACCGATGACCGCATGCAAGCCAGTTGCCTGGTCCACCGGCGAGAAAGGCGATCTCGCGGGAGGGCCACCCGGCTCACCGGTTAGGGAAAGCATTCCGCTGAAGGCCTGGGCGATCAGGTCATAGCCCTTGCCTTCTTTCATCGGGCCGCGTGTGCCGTAGCCCGAGATGCTCGCGTAGACGAGCCGCGGATTCACGGCCTTCAGATCTTCCCACCCAACCCCGAGCCGGTCCGCTACCCTTGGGCCGAAGGATTCGACCACGATATCTGCACCGCGCGCCAGCCGAAGAGCGGTTGCGAGTCCCTCGGGGGTGCGAAGGTCGAGCGTTATCGAACGCTTGTTGCGATTGACCGCCAGGAAAATCGTTCCGATGCCGTTTTCGAAAGGTGGCCAATGGCGTGTATCGTCGCCCTTGGGCGGTTCAACCTTGATGACGTCTGCACCCAGGTCGGCCAGATATTGGGTGCACAATGGCCCAGCGAGGATTTTCGAGAAGTCCAGCACGCGCACGCCATCCAGGGGCAGGAACGCGCCTTCCTCCGCTACGCTTTCGCTGGCTGCCTTGACCTCTCTACCCATTGCGTTATTTCTATGGTAGAACAATTGACGCGTCTAGTCCCAATCGTTAGCATTCATCAACTGCGAGATCAAACTCAAGCGTTGGAATGAACGGTTTGCGGCTGGGCTGGCAAGGCGACGCAACCAAGCGGTTTCCGGGACAGGAGTGGTCTGACACTTGGCTCCGACTCGGTTAGGGATTTAGGGAGTGGGATGAGGGAGTCGATGCAAAGGAGCGAGGCACATTTCGGACGAGTAATGCGCTGCTTTGCGGATCGCCCGGCCAATGTATGGCAACGTCTTGCCACCGTTATGAGAGAAAAACCCGATTGTGTGGCCGTCATCGAGGGCCGGTGTGAGTTGACCTATGCTGACCTCGACCGCCAATCTGCCTCGTTGGCGGCTTTGCTAGCTAATAATGGCGTCGGCAAGGGAGATCGCGTAGCGGTCATGCTCAACAACGGCGCCGATGCTGTCCGCGCTGTCGTGGCCATCATCCGGCTTGGTGCGGTGCTTGTGGCGCTCGGGACACGCTCGCAGGCGGAAGAACTGTCGCACTTCTTTGCCGATGCCGAGCCTGCTGCCCTCATCCACGCCCCCGAATTCGCCCCGGAAGTCGACCGGGCTCGCGACGTTCCTAGTTGCCGCTTGGACGTGAACCGGCAACTCTGGCGCGCCGCAATGTCGGCAAATAACGCAGCGCCTGCAATGCCGGAGATGCCAGAGGAAGCGTTGTTTGCACTGCTCTATACCTCTGGCACAACTGGAAAACCCAAGGGTGCCATGCTCACTAATTTGGGGGTCATTCACTCCTGCCTGCATTGGCGCGAAGCCCTTGGTCTGGGCGAGAGCGAGACTACATTGTTCTGCGTTCCCTGGGCGCATGTCAGCGGCCTATGCGGGGTTTTGATGCCGTTCCTGTTGCAGGGGGCGAAGCTGGTGATGGTGCCCGAATTCAAGCGTCGCGAGGTTCTTGAGCTGGCTCAGGACCACGAAATCACGCACGCTTTGATGGTGCCGGCGATGTACGGCCTATTGCTGCTCGAGCCTGACCTTGCCCATTTCGACCTCGGGAAATGGCGGATCGCTGCCTATGGCGGCGCTCCTATGCCGGAACCGACGATCGCGCGGTTCGCCTCGGCCTTTCCGAAGCTTGCGATGTGCAACGCCTATGGTGCCACCGAGACGACTTCTCCCGCCACTATCATGCCCCCGGGCGAAGGCACCTCGCGGGCCGACAGCATCGGGCGGGTGGTCGCCTGCGGAGACATACTGGTGATGGATGATGAGGGGCGCGAGGTGCCGCCCGGCACGGACGGCGAATTCTGGATTGCCGGACCGATGGTTGTGCCGGGCTATTGGAACAACCCCGGGACGACCGAGAGGGGCTTCGTCGGAGGCTATTGGCGTTCCGGTGACATCGGCAGCATCGATGCGGAAGGGTATGTCCGGATCGTCGACCGCAAGAAAGACATGATCATCCGCGGCGGATACAAGGTTTATCCGGCAGAAGTCGAAAACGTCATCGCAGGGATGGAAGGGATCGCAGAAGTCGCAATCGTCGGCCGGCCCGATCCGATGTTGGACGAAGAGGTGATCGCTTTCGTCAGTACGAGCGATCACAGCATGACCGAACAGGCGGTTCGCGAGTGGTGCGCAGCAAGGCTCTCGGATTACAAGGTTCCCGCGCAAGTGATCTGCAGCGCCGATCCGCTGCCGCGCAACGTCAACGGCAAGCTCCAGAAGGCACCGCTGCGCGAGTGGGCCTTGGCCCTCCCTGCAACGCGTAACATGGGCGTGCCGGCATGAGCGGCCGCCAGATCCCCGTGCTGGTCGGGGCGGGCACCGTCATGCGCCGAGAAGACGACTACACCAAGGCGCTCGAACCGCTCGACCTGATGATTGAGGCGGTGCGCGCGGCAGGTGTGGATTGCGGTAAGCCCGAGCTGTTAACCGAGGTCGATCGCATTGCGGTCCCCCGCGGACGATGGCGGTATCGCAATCCGGCAGGCGCCATTGCCGATGCCATCGGGGCAGGGCGGGCGCAGACTGTGCTCTCCACCGTCGGTGTGCTCCAGCAAACTTTGATCGCCAACGCTTGCGAAGACATAGCCATCGGCAAGATGGACAGTGCGATCATTACCGGGGCCGATGCTGGCTACCGCATCCTGCGCGCGAAAATCTCCGGCAACTACGCCACCGAGCGCCAGCAGGACGAGGATCCCGATGTCTTGCTCCAGCCGGCAGACGAACTGCGCCATGAGGCCGAGGTGGCCGCCGGATTGCAAATGCCTGTTGGCCTTTACGCGCTTGCGGAAAGCGCGCGGCGCGCCGCCTCCGGGCGCGGGCTCAAAGAGCATCGCGAGCATCTGGCTCGGATGTATGCCCGCTTTTCTGAGATTGCATCGGAAAACCCCGATGCATGGGTCCGGGAAGCAAGGTCGCCCGACGAGATTTACGAGGCTGGCAAGCATAACCCGATGCAAGCGTTTCCCTACACGCGCTCGCATTGCTCGACATGGAATGTCGACCAGGCGGCAGCGCTGCTGCTGTGTTCGGAAGAGAAGGCCGACGCCCTCGGGATTGTTGCGGAGCAACGCATCTATCCGGTCGCCAGTGCGGAATCGAGCCACATGGTGCCGCTCTCGGCGCGCGCCGACTTCTCTCGCTGCATTGGGGCCGAACTCGCCGCCGACGCGATTTACCGCGAAGCCAGAACCGGCCCGGAGCAGATCGACCTGGTCGAACTCTATTCGTGCTTCCCGGTCGCAGTCGAATGCTTCGCGGAAGCGGCCCGGATACCACTGGATCGCGATTTGACCATCACAGGCGGGATGGCTTTTGCGGGCGGCCCCTACAATAACTATTTTTTTCAGGCGACAGCCAAGGCCGCGCAATTACTGAAAGCAGGTGCTGGTCGCAACGCATTGCTTTCCTGTATCTCCGGTATCATGACCAAGCAGGCCTTTGCCCTTTGGTCAGCCGAACGGCCCAGGAAAGGCTTCGCCCGGCTCGACGTGACCGATGAGGTCGCCGCGCGAAGCGAGCAAGTCGAAGTGGAAACCGGCTTTGACGGCGAAGGTCGGGTTGCGGGATGCACCGTCATCTACAGCCGCCGCGACGATCCCTATGCTGTACTGCTGGTCGACACTGCTGCTGGGGCGAGAGCGCTTATCACCAGCACCGAGCCGCAGGTCCTCCGTTCGATTGAAACGGAAGAGTGGGTGGGCCGAACGGTCAACGCCGTTGATGGGAGGCTGGCTGCATGAGCCGGGAACTGACGATCGAGGCCGGCATCGAAACCACCGATGACGTATGTTCGCTGTCGCTGGCGCGCCGGATGGCGGCCTTGCTCGACCATGTCCCGGAGACCTACCGGACGGGTGACCCCTTGCCGCGCGGATGGCATGTGATGCTGTTCAACCCACCGACCGCGCAGAAGTTGCTGCGACAAGACGGCGCGGCAAGTCTCGGGTTCACAATGCCCGACCTTGGCTTGCCTAGGCTGATGATGGGCGGGCGCAAGATCGAATTCCTTGCCGACATTCCGATTGGCGCGGCAGTCCTCAGGCGCAGTCGGCTTGGCCCGGTCGTACGCAAGGAGGGGCGCTCTGGTCCCTTTGCCCTTATCGAGGTCGAGCATGAGATCAGCCTGAGCGACAGTGGCAAGACCGCGTTGGTGGAGACCAGTAGCTATGTCCTCCGCCCCGAAGAGGATGCATCGCAGCGTTCGAGTTCGCCGCCCCCGAAAAGGGACGCGCCAGCGTCTCCCGACCTGCCGGACGGCACCTTCGTCCAGGCCTTCCTGCCAGATGAGACGAAGCTGTTCCGCTATTCCGCGATCACTGACAATCCGCACCGGATCCACTTCGATTTTCCCTATGCCACAGGGGTAGAAGGGTACCCTGCGCTCGTGGTCAACGGCACCTTGCCGCAGATGGTATTGCTGGACATGTTCCG
>JAURML010000162.1 GCA_030830695.1 Caenibius sp.
AATGGTCTTGGCGCCCAGCTTGCGCACGCGCTCCGCCAGCTCATCGATGGTGTTGAAGATTTCGGTCGCCTGCTCGTCGAACAGCAGGTGGTAGTCGCGGAAGTGCGGGCCTGAGACGTGCCAGTGGAAATTCTTGGTCTTGGTGTAAAGCGCATAGGAATCGGCGACGAGGCCGTTCAGCGCCTCGGCGATTTCCGGAATCGCATTGCCCGACAGATCGGTCTGGGTCTGCAGGCGCGGCGCGGCCTTGGCTTTGCCGGATTTGGGCGCGGGTTTCTTGGCCATTGGGAGGTCCTCAAAATCGGCCAAATATAGAAGTGTTGCAAACGCTTTCAGCATAGGCCGGGTTCCCGAAGCTTTTCTAGCCCCAGGTTCGCCTCTTGGCATCCAAAAGCCGAACCCGCGCGTTATCGGGAACAGAAGGGTGTTCATTTGGAGACCATCATGAAAAAGACAGCAATCCTGGCCGCTGGCTTGGCCGCCCTGGCAGTCACCGCCTGCGCCCCGAACTATTATGATCGCGACTACCGTTACGCCCCCGGTTATGCCGACCGCGACCGCGACGGCGTTCCCAACCGTTATGACCGCGACCGTGATGGTGACGGCACGCCCAATTATGCCGATCGCCGCCCGGGCAATCCCTATCGCGACTGATCTGCAACATCGGCGAATGCAGGAAAGGCCCGGCTTGCAAGCCGGGCCTTTTTCGTCAGGTGTGCGTTATTGGTTCCAGAGGGCGCTTTACCAATGGAGACGGACATGAAGAAGACAGGATTTGTGGTGGTGGCGCTGACCGCTATCGTCGCGCTGTCGGCCTGTACCGGCCGCTATTATGAGCGCGATTATCGGGATTACGGCGACAGCCGCTATGACAGCGCGGTGCCCGGCAGCGGCGTCTATTACAGCGATCGTAGGCCCGGTAATCCTTATTATACCGACTATCCCAACCGCGAATATCGCGATCGGGATGGCCGGCGCTTCTGACGTGATGCGGATGTAAAAAGGGCCGGTCTTGCGACCGGCCTTTTTCTTATTCCTTTAGCCCGCCCAAGTAATCGTTTTTCCCCAGCTTCACGCCACGGTTGCGCAAAATGCCGTAAACGGTGGTGATGTGGAAAAAGGTGTTGGGCATCACGAAATTTCCCACATAGTCGCGGCCGTTATATTCCAGCGTGGTGTTGGGGAATTTCAGAACGATTTCCTTGTTCTCGGCGCCGGCAAAGCTCTTGCGATCCAGCGTCTTGAGGAAGGCGATGGTCTTGGCTACCCGCACCTTCAGCTCCGGATAGGTGGCTTCGGTGTCTTCGTATTTGGGAATGTCCACGCCTGCCAGCCGCGCGCCGCAACCCTTGGCGCCGTCGGTGGCGATATAGACCTGGTTTTTGAGCGGCAGCATGTCGGGCGCCAGCCGCGCCTCGGCCGGATCAATGCCGCCATGGGCCTCGCCCTTGGACAGGATGGTCGACAGGCTGCCCAGCATATGGATCAGCGGCGGGATCGAAGCGTCGTAAATGTCGTAGGCCATGGGCTTCCTTGGAGTGGTTTTCCGGGCGGATTCAGGCGTCAAATCCGCCGCGCTTGCAACCCTGACGGCGTAAGGGATATGACGCGTGTGGTTTTTCAAGAAGACGCGCCATGACCGATACGTCCGACGCCCAGAAGCTCGAAACAGTGGCCCCTGAAACGCAGGCGCCCGCGCTGCCTGACCGGCTGTCAACCAATCAGGCCAGCCCGCATTACAATGCCGAGTTGCTGGAACGCGGCGTCGGCGTGAAGTTCAACGGCGTCGACCGCAACAATGTCGAGGAATATTGCGTCAGCGAGGGTTGGGTGCGTCTGGCCGTCGGCAAGACGGTGGACCGCAACGGCAACGCCATGACGGTCAAGTACAAGGGCAAGGTCGAACCCTATTTGCGCTAAATGTCGCCGAAAGCCGTGACGCAGTCCCGGAAATAGGTATCGGCCCGGCGCGTCTGGGTTTCGCGGGTGGGATTGTCCTTGGCGGCCTCCTGCGCCGCAATGCGGCGGCAGAATTCATAGGCCGGCTGCGCGGGCGGTGGCGGCGGCGTGGCCGCCAGCATCACTTCGTCCGTTTCTGCAGGGCCGTACAGTTCGTCCAGCGCGGCGCAGCCGCTGAGGCCAAACGACACGATCAAAGCGCAGCACAAGCGGTTCATCGCATACTCAAAAATGACGCCACCTCCGGTGGGTGCCGGAGGTGGCTGTCGTTCACTTAGCGGCTGGTAAAGATCTGAACCCGCACACGGTCCGAATTGGTGGCGCGGCATCGCATGTCCAGGCTTGTCAGGTCACGGGCGCGTCCCGGCAGGTCCAGCCTGTAATACTGGCCCCGGCGCATCAGGTCGCCATTGTTGACGTTCAGCGGCTGGGCGTTGCCGTTGCCAAAGCGCGCGGTGACGCGATTGCAGCGTACATCGGCATCCATCGGCATCAGCGCCACGGCGTTGATGTTCTGGCCACGCCAGCCGGCAAAAGCGCGTTCGCTGTCGCGGCGGCCTTCGAAGGTGACGGTGGTCAGCAGGCGCCAGTCGTTCACCATCTCGCTGCCCCAGTTGAAGATCTTGGACCAGTCGCTCTGATAGCGCGGGTTGCTGCGCCATTCCTTGCGATAGCGGTCGACATCAGCCACCACCACGATGCGCGCGTCGGCACGGTCGCGGCGCGCGCCGCGGCGGTCGTCACGCTCGCCCCGGCGGTTGCCCACCTGGCGTTCCGCGCCGCAGTCAAAGGTCAGGCGGGTGATGTTGCGGCCATTGCCGGGGATGTTGATGTTGGCGGGCTGATCCTCGATCAGGTTGCCCTGGTACAGCGTCTGGGTGCGGCCATTGCCATAGCGCGCGGTGACGGCGCGGCAGCGAATGTCGGCGCCTTCGGCGCGCAGCTGAAGGCGGTCGACTGGGCCGCCCAGGTCGAAGTTGCGTACATCGCGATCCTGGCCGGGATTGACGCGGATGGTGCCGATCTCATGCCAGGCGGCCATGGCGGGGGCGGCCGTGCCGAGGCAAAGGACGGCGCTGAGCAGTGCGAGTTTTTTCATCTTGTTCTCCTGATTGTTCCCCTCGCGGCCTTAACGCCTGCATGGGCCGAAAGTTCCCGATTCCGGGCGTTCGGGGCGCTGTGGGGCGCAAGTATGTGCCGTTCCGGCACGAAAGTGCCGCGTGTTCGCCGTTGTGGCTGGCATGAAGCGTGAAGCTATCCGTGCGGATCAATGTGTCTGGCGAAAGGGGATTTCCATGCGCAGACGAGGCCTACTGATGACCTCCGCACTGATTGGTGCGGGGCTGATGACGAGCGTGCTGGCGGCACAGGCCGGCGGCTATGGTGGTGGCGGCTGCGGCAGCTGTGGCGGGCGGCCCGGGGTGGGCAGTAACATGAACGTGTTTGCGCCCGTGACGGTGACCAACAACATCAACCGCTCCTTCAACATGGATGTGAATTCGCGGGTGAATGTCTATGCGCCCGTGACGGTGAACAAGCATATCGACAATTCGTCTTACGTCGACACCTCGACCAACATCGATACCTCCAGCCATGTGCGGGTGGACAAGGACATTAACGTCCGCAACACCAACATCTGGAATTACGGCGTGGGGGGTGGTGGTAGCGGTGGCGGCCATGGCGGCGGTCACGGCGGCGGTGGCGGTTGCAACTGGGGTTGTGGCGGCGGCGGTGGCGGCGGCAATAACAACAACAATAACAGCAACGACAACGGCAACTGGAACGGCAATCAGAACGGAAACCAGAACAGCAACGGTAACGGCAACCAGAGCAACAACCGCTACACCTACAACGACAATTTCAATCTCGATGTCGGCGGGATCGTCGACATCTTCAACAACTACTGATACTCACGCGGCTCCAAACGCAAAAGAAAAGGCCCGGAGCGATCCGGGCCTTTCTTCATTTCGCGGGGGCTTCGACCCCGACCTTCTTCCATTCCGCCATCGCCGCGGGCGTGGTGATGAAGGCCAGGAACTGCGCTGCCTCGTCGGGCTGCGCCGCATGGGCCAGCACCGCGCCGGAATAGTCGAAATGCATGGCGATTTCGGATGGCAGCGTGCCGATGACATCGACGCCCGGCACCGTCACTTCTTCCGAGATGGGGCCCAATCCATACTGGATGCCGTCACGGGCCACGGCATGGCCCGGCATGCCGGCGATGGGGCGCGGGACGACGCCGGCGAATTCGGGCCGCGCCAGAAGCTCGCCTACCCATTTGCCCGCGGCGCTGCCGCGCGCCGGATCGGTGAAGCCGACGCCGTTGGCCGCTTTCAGCACGGCGATGAATTTGGGCATGGTGGAAATGTCGGGCTTGGGCTCGCCCGCCTTTTGCGCCAGGCCGAAATGCACCCGGCCGATCGGCGTGGTGGTGCCGGATTTGTAGTTGGCGCTGACTTCCTCGAACTGGGGCGCAGGCAACAAGGCCAGATCGCCCAGCACCTTGTTCTGCACATTGTCGCGTGCGCGGGTAACAGTGCCGCCGACAAGGGTTACCTTCTTGCCGGTCTGGGCGGTCCATTGCTCGGACAGGACGCGCAGCCCCGGAAAAGTGCCGCCGGACGTGATGACGGTGATGTCGGACATGGCGGCGCAGGGCGTCAGCACCAGCGCGGCGGCGGCAAGCAGGGTTCGCATCATCCCGGGGGCTCCTTTTTGTTTGGCGTACTTTGCACGAAATCGCCGCGCCTGCGAGGCCCGGCACGCTGCCCTGTGCGCCCACAACCCTTCGCCACGCGTTGTCTCGCTGCGCCAAAGGCCGGTGCACAGGGGAATTTCATGCGTTGCGCTTGCGGAATTGCGGTGATGTTGGCGGTGACATTGTGCGCTGCCGCGCCGGTATCGGCGCTCGAGCAGGCGCCCCGCAGCGATGCCGCGCGTTTGCTGGGCGCGGACGCGCAGGGCGACAACTGGACGGTTGGGCAGGCTGTGCTGAGCGACGGCTTTGTCTGGATATTCAGCGTCAACACTTCCTATGGCGCGTTTCAGGTCAATGGCCTGCGCCGCATGAAAGACCGGGCGCAGGAATTGCGCGCCCTGGCGCTGCTTCAGAAGATGTCGCGATCCGAAGCCTTCGGCAAAGCGCTGGTGAAGGCGGGTTTGGCGCCCATTCGTTTTGGCCGCGATCTGGTGCTCGACCCGTTCGAGACGGTTGGCAACCTGTTGTCCGGCGTGGGCAAGATGTTCGACACGGTGGCGGCTAGCGCCAGGAATCCCGGCGGCGGCCGTGACGGTCTGCTGGCCAGCATCACCGGCGTCACCAAGGTCGAGCGCGAGCTGGCGCAGGAACTGAAGGTCGATCCCTATTCGGATTACTCACCGCTGCGCGCGGGCCTGAAGGATGTGGCGCAGGTCACCGCGCTGGGCAGCCTTCCGGTCACGGCCGGCATTTCCTTCATCACCGGCGGGGCGGGGCTTGCCGCCAGTTCTGCCTCCACCGCCTCCAATGTCTCGGGGCTGGTCTATAGCCGCACCGCGCGCGAAGTGACGGAAATCGTCATCAAGAAGCTAACCGCGCTGGGTGTCGACGCGGCGGCGGTCAAGACATTCGCGGCCAACCGCTTCTATTCCCCGGCGGATCAAATCGCGATGGCCGAAGCGCTGGAAAAACTGGGCGCCACCAACGTCAACGCCTTTATCGCCAATTCCGCCACGGCAGGCAGCTTCGATGTCGCCAAGTTCAACCGCTACCGCGCCGAACTTCTGGTGCGTGACAGCGCCAGGCTGGGCACGCTGAAGGCTTTTGTGCCGGTTGCGGGATTTGTTGTGAACGTGGATGGGGCAGGTCGTCTGGTGGCGGCCTTTCCGTTCGATGCGCTGTTCTGGACCGATGCGGTGTCGCGCAACCTGACGCGCCTGAGCGCCGAGGCTGCCACGCGGCATCCCAAACGCCCCCGTGTCTTTGCGTCGGTGGGCACACTGTCGCCCCTGGCGCAGGCCGAACTCAAGAAGCGCGGCTGGCAGATCATGAAGCTGGATTAGGCGACTGGAACGTCCGGCAGCACCAGCGCCACCAGAAAAGATGCGATCAGCAGCAGCACGCCGACGCCGATGATGCGAAGGCCTTTGCGCGCGCCGGCCCCCTGCCAGGCCTTGGCCGGCACGGCGCTTTCGCCGCGTTGCGCCGAGCGGCCGTTCTCCGCAATGAAATGAAAGCCGAAATATCCCACGCCCCCGACCGCAACGGCGGCACCGGAAAACTTCAGCAGCGTTGCGAGGGTCGAGGCGAGGTAAAACAGCAATGGCCGCTCCTGGGTTTTGATGATCGGGCGGCAAGGCGTGTCAGATCGGGTGATCCCCGAAAGAACCGCGACGGTAACACACAAAGGCCCGGTTCGTGGAACCGGGTCTTTGTCATACGCAGGATGGGTTGTTAATTCGGCGCGGCGACCACATCGGCGCGGCGGGTCAGGGGCAGTTCCTGCTCCGCCCAAGTCTGGCCTTCCGACAAGGCGGTGAAGGTCAGGCGCGCGCCATCCTTCAGCGAAGCCTTGCAGGCGAATGCCACTTCGCGCATCCGGCTGTCGCCTTCCGGGAAGGTCAATGTGGTGTAGCCGCCCAGCGGGATCGAGCCGCGGAAGACTTCACGGGTGATGCCGTCGCGATAGGTCACGCTGATGTGATCGCATTCTATCGTGTCGTTGGTGGCGTAAAAGCGCAGCCGGTTCACCGGGCCTTCGAACTTGGTCCAGCTCACATCGGCATAGCGGTCCGACGGCACGTTGACGAAGCCGGTCTGGTGCACTTCAGCATGGGCCTGGGTGACGGCGGCGCCAAAGGCGAGCGCGGCGCAGGACGCCAGCATGAACTTGGGAACAAGGCGCATGGAACTCTCCACATAAGGTCGTGCCCACAGTCCCGTTCAATAAAAAGCGCGAGGGGCGCCACGGTTCCGCCCCGGTGCGCGCGCCCCAAGGAATCGCTAGAGTGCTGCGGCTTACCGGGGGCGGGGCCATGAAAAGACGCGCGTTTGTTCTGGGCAGCCTGGCGGCGCCGTTTCTGGCGTCCTGCGCCCCGGCCAAGCCGACCCTGTCGGACCTGAAGGCCGGGCTGAAGGGCGAACTGCTGCTCCCCGACGCGCCCGCCTTCGACATCAGCCGCAAGCTCTATCACACCCGCTACGACCACATTCGCCCCAGCGCGGTGGCCCGGTGCCAAAGCGCGCAGGATGTGCGAGCCTGCATCGATTTTGCCCGCCGCAGCGGCACGCCCATCCATGCGCGTTCCGGCGGCCACAGCTATGCCGGCTGGTCCACCGGCCCCGGCCTAGTGATCGATGTCGGCCCCATGAACGCTGTCAGCGTCGATCCCGGCACCCACATCGCCACCATCGGCGCGGGCGCCAAGCTGATCGATGTCTATGCCGCGCTGGCGGCGGCCGGGCGCACACTGCCGGGCGGTTCCTGCCCGACGGTGGGCATTGCCGGGCTGACGCTGGGCGGCGGCATCAGCATGCTGGGCCGCGCCTATGGCATGACCTGCGACAACCTCAGGCAGTTGGAGATTGTCACCGCCGCGGGCGACATTCTCACCTGCGACGCGCAGAACAATTCTGACCTGTTCTGGGCCTCGCGCGGCGGCGGTGGCGGCAATTTCGGCATCGCTACCCAATTCAAATTCCAGACGCATCCCTTGAAGAACATCACCACGCTGCTCTTGGAATGGGACTGGCAGCGCGCCACCAAGGTGATCCAGACCTGGCAGCAATGGGCGCCCGTCATGCCCGACCCGCTATGGTCCTATTGCCGGATGGCGTCGAACCGCAAAGGCACGGCGCCGCAGATTTTCGTGCTGATCGTGTTCATCGGCAACGAGGCCGAACTCATGCCACTGCTGCCGGGGCTGATCGATGGGGTGGGGGCGGAGCCCAAACGCACGCTGGAACATGCCGACGGCCTGCACACCATGCTGGGCCTGGCCGGATGCCAGAACAAAAGTGTCGCCCAATGCCATGTCGAGATGACCTCGAAGGAAGGCACGCTGGGGCGGGGCACCTACACCGCCAAGTCAGCCTTCTATGACAAGCCGCTCGGCGACGACGCCATCGCCCGGTTCCTGGCCCATCTGGAAAAGGCGCAAGGCGCGGGCCTGCAGGGCGGGGTGATGTTCGACGGCTTTGGCGGCGCGGCGGGACGGCCCAAACCCGATGAAACCGCCTTCCCCCATCGCGGTGCCCTGTTCAGCGCCCAGTTCCTGACCAGCTGGCCGCAAGCGACCGACGAGGCGCGCAATGTCGCCTGGATCCGCGATTTCCATGCCGCTGTGCGCAAGGATTCCAGCGGCGGCTGCTACGTAAATTACATCGACCCGGATCTGAAGGACTGGCAACGCGCCTATTACGGCCCCAACCTGGAACGGCTGCTGCGCATCAAGAAGGCGTACGACCCCGAAGGGCTGTTCCGGTTCCCGCAAGGCCTGCCGGTCACGTGAGGCTATTCAGGAAATCTCGTACTTGCGCTTCAGGTAATCGCCGACCCAGTCCTGGATGCGCACATACATCTTGTTCTCAAGGGGCGCGTCGCCGCCGGTGAACGTGCGGGTCTTGCGATAGGTGCGCACCACCTTCACCACGTTGCGGTTGTAGCCGGCGGCCAGGAAGGCGGCCATGTGATAGCTGGAATCGGTGAAGCGCTGCAGGTAATCGGCCGGCAGGTGCGCCAGTTGCAGGTCCATGTGCAGCACCGACGCCATCACCGCGTTGCGCAGGTCGCGCATGGCGGTGTCGAAATGCGGCTCCAGCGGCGCGGAGGGGTAGTTGGTGCGCACCATCTTGTAGCTGGGCTCGATGAACTGGACGATGCCCAGCGCGCCCGCGCTGGAGCGGGCAAAGGAATAGGCCTTCTCCTTGTTGGCGGCGACGGTGATCAGCACCTCGTGGATGCACTGCTCGATCCCGACATATTTCATGCGGTTCGGGTCGATATGCTCGGTGATCATCAGGCGCAGCACCATGTGGCGCGGAATCTTCTCGGCCACCGTCTTGTCGGGCCGGGCGCGGCTGCGCACGTCATGGCTCTGCAGGTAGTTATAAGAGCGCCGCTCCTGCAGCCGCAGATACTCCATGCCATGGGCGCGCATCTTGGCGGTGTCGAGTTCGGGCGCGTATGCGGTGTAGACGGCGGGCGCCCATTCGGCATTTGGCTGGCGCGAGGTGCGCACCGGTCGGCGCTGGGCGAAGACGATATAGCCATCCGCGACCTGGAACCGCGTGTTGAGGAAATTGTCGATCCGCCAGGTGATGCTTTAAAGTTTATAAAGCGGAGACTGTTCAGCATAGGGCTACCCTCAGCGCATGCCTAGTATAAGCGCAAACGGATACTTTGGCGACGGCCTGTGCGGGTGTCGCGTATCAACCGCTCACAAAAAAGCCCGGTGATCGCTCACCGGGCTTTCTGCATTTTTTAGACGAATGAGCGTCTGGACTAGAAGTCCATGTCGCCCATGCCGCCCATGCCGCCGCCGCCGGGCATGCCGCCCGGAGCGCCGCTGTCCTTCTTCGGACGGTCGGTGATCATGGCTTCCGTCGTGATCAGCAGGCCAGCCACCGAAGCGGCGTTCTGCAGGGCCACGCGGACAACCTTGGCCGGGTCGACGATGCCGGCTTCGATGAAGTCCACATATTCACCGGTCTGGGCGTTGTAGCCGAAGGTGTTGGACTTCTGATCGTGCAGCTTGCCGACGACAATGCTGGCTTCCTGGCCGGCATTGTTGACGATCTGACGGATCGGGTACTGGATCGCGCGACGCACGATATTGATGCCCTGGGTCTGATCTTCATTGTCGCCGGTCAGGTCCTTGAGGGCCTTGGAGGCATAGAGCAGGGCGGTGCCGCCGCCCGGGATGATGCCTTCTTCGACGGCAGCCTTGGTGGCGTTCAGGGCGTCATCGACGCGGTCCTTGCGCTCCTTGACTTCCACTTCCGTGGCGCCGCCGACGCGGATCACCGCAACGCCGCCGGCCAGCTTGGCCAGACGTTCCTGCAGCTTTTCCTTGTCATAGTCGCTGGTGGTTTCCTCGATCTGCGCCTTGATCTGCGCAACGCGGCTCTGGATGTCGGTCTTCTTGCCGGCGCCGTCGATGATCGTGGTGTTGTCCTTATCGATCTTGACGGTCTTGGCCTTGCCCAGCATGTCCAGCTTGACGTTCTCAAGCTTGATGCCGATGTCCTCGCTGATTACCTGGCCGCCGGTGACGATGGCGATGTCTTCCAGCATGGCCTTGCGGCGATCGCCGAAGCCCGGCGCCTTGACGGCGGCAACCTTCAGGCCGCCGCGCAGCTTGTTGACCACCAGGGTGGCCAGGGCTTCGCCTTCGATTTCCTCGGCGATGATCAGCAGCGGACGGCCCGACTGCACCACGGCTTCCAGAACCGGCAGCATCGGCTGCAGGCTGGTGAGCTTCTTTTCGTGGATCAGGATCAGGGCGTCGCTGAGTTCGGCGACCATCTTGTCCGGGTTGGTGATGAAGTAGGGCGAGATGTAGCCGCGGTCGAACTGCATGCCTTCGACGACGTCCAGCTCGGTGACCAGGCCCTTGGCTTCTTCAACGGTGATGACGCCTTCGTTGCCGACCTTGGCCATCGCCTTGGCGATCATGTCGCCGACTTCCTTGTCGCCGTTGGCCGAGATGGTGCCGACCTGGGCGATTTCGTCGTTCGACTTCACCTTCTTGGAGCGCTTCTTGAGATCGGCCACGACGGCTTCCACCGCCTGGTCGATGCCGCGCTTCAGGTCCATCGGGTTCATGCCGGCCGCAACCGACTTCGAGCCTTCGCGCACGATGGCGCGGGCCAGAACGGTGGCGGTGGTGGTGCCGTCGCCGGCGATGTCATTGGTCTTGCTGGCGACTTCGCGCACCATCTGCGCGCCCATGTTTTCGAACTTGTCGGCCAGTTCGATTTCCTTGGCGACCGTCACGCCGTCCTTGGTGGTGCGCGGGGCACCGAACGACTTGTCGATCACGACGTTGCGGCCCTTGGGGCCCAGCGTCACCTGCACGGCGTCGGCGAGGATGTCGATGCCGCGAAGCATCTTCTCGCGGGCGTCGGCGCCGAATTTCACGTCCTTGGCAGCCATATTATAATTCTCCTGAATTCAGTTGTTTGGATTGTGAGTGTGCGAAGCGCTTACTTCTTCGAAGCCTTGCGGCCTTCCAGCACGCCCATGATGTCGCTCTCCTTCATGATCAGGAGTTCTTCGCCATCGAGCTTCACTTCGGTGCCCGACCACTTGCCGAACAGCACATAGTCGCCAGCCTTCACGGTGGTGGGGACCAGCTTGCCGTTATTGTCGGGGGCGCCGGGGCCAACCGAGATGACTTCGCCTTCCTGGGGCTTTTCCGCGACAGTGTCGGGAATGATGATGCCGCCTGCGGTCTTCTGATCTTCCTTGATGCGGCGGACCACGACGCGGTCGCCAAGCGGACGGAACTTCATGAGAATCCTCTTTCTAAGAGATTGAATTTGCTTGGTTTTAACCAAGTTGCAGCACTCGCCCCTCTTGAGTGCCAAGCGCCGCGACCGGTATTTAGGAAGGCCTGGGGGCTGGGTCAAGGAGGGGGCCGGGGTTTGGAACCTGAACGGCTGCTCATCTTCGGGGCAATTTGGGGGTATTTGGACCCCTCGCGGCAACGTGGATGCCGGCTTAACGTTGTTCATCTGTGGTTCAGCCAGCCCTTCTCATGATCGCGTCCAGCAGAGGGGAAGACTGCGAGATCAAAGGAGTGACCAGATGAACAAATTTGCCAAATTCGTCTTCGGGGCGCTGATGCTGACCGGCATCGGCACCGTGGGCAGCGTCGCCGTCGCCACCCCCGCCGCCGCCCAGGTGTCGATCGGGTTGGACTTCGGCTATCCGGGCTACGGCGGCTATTACGGCCCGCGTTACGGCTATGCCGGCTATTACGACCCGTACTACTACCGCCCGTACTATTATGGCCGCCCCTATTATCGCGGCTATGGCCCGCGTTACGGCTATCGCGGCGGGTATGGATACCACGGTGGCTATCGCGGCTATCGCGGCCGCTGGTAACAGCAGCACGATCTGACATGAGAACGGCGCCGGAGATCTCCGGCGCCGTTTTTCTTTGTATTTGATGAGCCCCTCCGATTTCAGCTTTCGCGAAGCTTTGCTTCGCACGCTGAAACCACCTCCCCTTTCTGTGTGCTGCGAGCACAAAGGGGAGGCGGGTCTGCATGTGTGGGAACTCTTGGACTTAATTTGTTCAGATACGGTTCAGCGACGAAGCCTCACCTTGCTCCTGACCGGCCCCCACTGAGTGGTCCAGTTGCAATGTTAGTTTATGAGCGGCGTTTGCGCTAGCTGGCCGTCTGCGGACTGCCCCGGCGGCCAGCAGATTGCTTCTGGTGCTGGCGGACGATATCCCAGCGATGAGTGCGGC
>JAURML010000163.1 GCA_030830695.1 Caenibius sp.
GTGCACCATCAGCAATCCGCGCAGATCGAACCGTTCGAACGCCTCATCCGCGAGCGCCTCCATGCCTATCTGCGTGAGCGGCACATAATGCGACAATTCAAGCTGACACACCGCGCCGCCACCGCGTACCTTGCCGACGAAACTTGCAAGCGCGCCCACATCATCCAGCGCACTGGCGAAGCGTTCAATCTCTTCACCCGGATCGAACGGCCCTTCGACGACGCGAATCAGGCGCATCCCGTCAGCCTCCGCTGACCGGGGGAAGGAACGCCAGCTCATCCCCATCGGCGAGGCTGAGCGTGCGCTTGTCAGCAACCAAGGTCCCATTGACCGCCACGCGCACCCGTTCACACGCCACTTCTGCAGCCAGTTCGGGCTCCAGCATCGTCAGCAGCGCACCCCAGCCCGGAGGCGCATCCAGTTCGCGCTCACCGCCGCTCGCAAGGTCCGCCAGCTTACCCAGGAAAACCAGCCGCACCGGCATCGCTCAGCCGCCCGTAACGGACATATGGCGCGGCTGCGCAGGCGCGGCACCGCGAGTATCGACCCGGAAATGGTGCCGCTCCGGCTTGATCCGCATGGCCATATCCAGCGCCTCGTCAAGCGCCCGTTCTGGCGCGGCGGAACGCAGCGCGGCGCGCAAGTCTACCTGTTCGGCCCCTCCAAGGCAGGCATAAAGCTGCCCCGTTGCGGTCACCCGCACCCGGTTGCAGCCATCGCAGAAATTGCCGGTAAGCGGGGTGATGAAGCCCAGCCTCCCGCCGGTTTCCGCGATATCGACATAGCGCGCGGGCCCACCGCTGCGATGCACGATATCAGTGAGGGTCCAGCGCGCTTCCAGCCGTTCGCGGACCTCGGTCAACGGCAGGTAATGATCGATCCGGTCTTCATCCGTCTGGCCAAGCGGCATGACCTCGATCAGGGTCATCTCCATGCCCTGTTCATGCGCCCGCGCGACCAGATCCGGTATCTCCGCCTCATTGCGGCCTTTCAGGGCGACCGTGTTCAGCTTGACCCTGAGACCCGCTTCCTGCGCCGCTGCAATGCCCGCCAGCACATCAGCCAGACGGTTGCGCCGGGCGAGTTGCTCGAACAGTTCGGGATCGCGCGTGTCGAGCGAAACATTCACTCGCCGCACCCCTGCATCATAAAGCGCGACCGCATGAGCAGCCAGCAAAGTGCCATTGGTGGTCAGCGTCAGTTCGTCGAGGCCATTACCCAGCTCCCGGCCGAGCGCACGCACCAGATCGATCATGTCGCGCCGCACCAGCGGTTCCCCGCCGGTCAGGCGGATCTTGCGCACCCCGCGCGCGATAAATCCCAGCGCAAGCCGGTGCAGTTCCTCCAGGCTGAGCACATCGGCCTTGGGCAGGAACTGCATTCGTTCCGGCATGCAATAGGTGCAGCGCAGATCGCACCGGTCTGTCACCGAGAGGCGCAAATAGGTGATCTGCCGCTGGAAACTGTCAACCAAGGGTGCGGGCAAGGGTGCGGATGAATGCATGGACCTGATCATGACGCAGATTCGCCGGATTGGCCATCCGCCACGAACAGCTGGCCAGTTACACCAGGCGCAGTCTCAAGCCAGGCGATGATTGCTGGCGTGGTGGCAGCGAGGCCAGCGAGCACTCCATTGACACGCACAGGGGCGTGCGCCCTTGCCAGTGTGGCAACCACCTCGCGGATCCAGCCACGGTGTCCCAGATGGAGTGGCGGGAAAACGATAACCAGCGAAGCGGGCGCGGCGGCAAACGTCCCTTCGATAGCTGGCAGGTCACTTGCATAGAACCGGGCTGCTGCGGCCAGCGGTGCGGCGGGCAAGGCCTCGATTCGGATCACCGCATGCACGGCGTCAGCGCCGCTCCCGATGCAGGGTGATCCCGATCTTTTCATTGCCTTCGGCAATGGCCAGCTTGACGATCTTTACCGTCACCGTTTCGACCCGGTCGTCCTGCGTGAACAGCGTTTCGCAAATATGATCGGCCACCGCCTCGATCAGCTTGAAATGTACGCCAGGCGGCAGTGCCTGTCCGGCGGCGAACTTCAGGTCCATGTAGTTCTTGCTCGCCGCCAGAGGCGTAGCCGGTGCGTAATGCGGCGCAACCTTCAGCTGCGCCTGAACGGTGATGCGCAGGGGTTGCGGCTTTCCGGTTTCTTCGGAATAGATGCCGGTCAGAACGTCCTGTTCGTAATCGGCGACTTCAAGGATCAGCGAATCGGCCATGCGCCGCCTTAGCCCGGATTGGACCAGCGCGCGAAGATCGCGGTGGGCAGCGTCCGTGCGCGCTCACCATCCTCATGCACGCACAGATCGCCATGCTCGATCATCCCCGGCAATCCTGCCAAGGCTTCGTCAAGCAGACCGGCCAGTGCCAGCGAACTCATCCGAACCGCATAGACGGTGAGGAACAGGAATCGGCTCTGTTCGTCCAGCAGCCTGCGACAGTCCGCAATCAGGCCCGGCAATCCTTCTTCCAGCCGCCAGATCTCGCCATTGGGGCCGCGTCCGAATTTGGGCGGATCGAGAATAATCCCGTCATAGCGTTTTTCGCGCCGCACCTCGCGCGCGGCAAATTTCGCCGCATCATCGACCAGCCAGCGGATCGGGCGATCGTTCATTCCGGACAGGGCGGCATTGTCGCGCGCCTGCGCCACCGATTTCTTGGAGGCATCAACATGAGTAACCGGGCCAAACGCGCTCAGCGCCAGCGTGCCGACCCCGGTGTAGCCAAACAGGTTGAGCGTCGATGGCTGTTCGCGTCCAGCCAGGCGTTCACCCATCCATCGCCACACCGGGGCCATGTCGGGAAAAAAACCGAGGTGACGAAACCGTGTGCATTGTGCGGTGAACCGAACTTCGTTCCAGGCCAGCGGCCAGCCATCGCGTGGAACCTGACGGTTGAACTGCCAGCGTCCGCCGCCATCTTCATCCGATCCGGGCACGAATTCCCCATCGGCGTCCCACTCAGCAAGGCACGGGCCCCACATCGCCTGCGGTTCGGGACGGATGAAGCGATAAGGGCCGTAACGCTCCAGCTTGCGCCCGTCGCCACTGTCCAGCAGCCCGTAATCCGCCCACCCTTCCCCGGCGAGCAGAACTGGCTGCAGGGAAAGCTGAGCCATGGCCTGTCAGCCTTTCGGCGTGGCGTGCTCGGCCACATAGGCCGCGACCGCCGCGTAATCGCCGGGCAGTTCGCAAAAGCGTTCTTCGCGTTCGAACAAGTCACCCAGACGCGCGGGAAGCGCTGGCCGCAAGCCGCAGGCCCGCTCCACCGCATCGCGAAACTTGGCCGGATGCGCGGTCGCCAGGGTGACGACCGGAACGGCGGGGTCGATCCCCGCCGTGCATGCGGCGTGCAGGCCGATCGCGGTGTGCGGATCGATCACCTCGCCGCATTCCTTATAAGCCCAGCGAATCGCCCCGCTCATCTCGTCGGCATCTGCCCGCGCGCTTGAAAACAGCGCCGCCGCGCCTTCGCGCTGGGCATTGGTCAGGCGCATCGCCTTGCTCGCCTCGAAGCCACGCATCTGTTCGGCCAGCGCCGCGCCGTCGCGCCCGCCGACATCGAACAGCAGACGTTCGAAATTAGAACTAACCTGAATATCCATGCTCGGCGCCGCGGTGGGGGTGACGGTACCTTGCGAATAATCGCCATCACTCAGAGCGCGGTGAAGAATGTCGTTGACGTTAGTTGCCACAATCAGCCGTTCGACTGGCAGGCCCATTTGCGCCGCGACATAGCCGGCGAAGACATCACCGAAATTGCCTGTTGGCACGCTGAAGGCGACCTTGCGCTGCGGTGCGCCCATCTGCACGCCAACCGCGAAATAATATACGACCTGCGCCATCAGGCGCGCCCAGTTGATCGAATTGACCGCGCCGATGGCAAAGCGACTGGTCATCTGCGGATCATTGAACACCCGCTTCACCATCGCCTGCGCATCGTCAAACGTGCCTTCGATGGCGATGTTGTGGACATTGGGCGCCAGCATCGTCGTCATCTGGCGGCGCTGCACATCGCTGACCCTGCCATGGGGATGCAGCATGAAGATGTCGATCCGCTCACGACCGGCGACCGCATCAATCGCCGCTGATCCGGTATCGCCTGATGTCGCCCCGACAATGGTCAGATGCTGATCACGAGGTGACAGAAATTCCTCGAACAGCAGGCCAAGCAATTGCAGCGCCACGTCCTTGAATGCCAGCGTGGGGCCATGGAACAGCTCCAGCAGCCAGTGCTGTTGATCGAGCTGCACCAGCGGCGTCACCGCGCGGTGCGCGAAGCGGCCATAAGCAGCCTCGCACAGTTCCAGCAGACGCTGCTCGCTCAGGCAGTCGCCCACGAAGGGCTGCATCACCTTCTGGGCAAGCTGCGCATAAGGCAAGCCCGCCATGGCCGCGATCTCTTCAGCGGAAAAGCGCGGCCAGTGGCGCGGCACATACAGCCCGCCGTCGCTGGCCAGTCCGGCGAGCGTGACACCTTCGAAATCAAGCGCGGGCGCACTGCCGCGTGTGCTGACATATTCCATGGAACGCGCGGTTAGCCGGGAGCGCCCGATCCGGCAAGGCGCTTCCGCAGCGCCAGAACATAGATCACCAGCGCAGTCGCGGCGAAAAAGAACCACTGATAGCCATAGGCCCGGTGGTTATTGGGCAACTCATGCGGATCAGGCCGGACGAGCACGCGCAGGCCCGCCTGCGGTGGGTCCGCGACCAGACGGATGCCCTGCGCAGCCGGGGCGATCATGCCGGTCACTTCGCCACCTTTCCAAGGCGCGGGTGCGGGATCGCGGGACCAGCCCAGTGCAATCTCGACTTCTTGCGATCCCGTTCCGCACAATGCAGTCTGCGCCCAGCCAGCCTGTCCGTCTGCGCTACGCCCGGCGATTGCATCAAGGCTGACAACCCGCGCGCAATTCACGCGGCTGCGGCGATAAAGCGCGCCCGCCGTGTCCTGCCCCACAGACGGGAAGGTTATTTCCTGATCCTGTCGCAGCGCAGAATCGTAACGCGCGATCAGGCGGTCTTTCCATTCCGCTCGCCAGAACATCTGCCAGACACCCAGCGCCACCATGACGGTAACAGCGGCCAGCACGAAGGCCGTGGGCAGAACGGGAACGCGCCGGCTCATAAATCACCGCTTCCCGCCTCGCGCGCGTCGCGGGAATATTCGGCATGCAACAGCGCCGCCTTGGCCGCGCGCAGCCCGCCGATAACCAGCAGCGTCGCCAGCGGCACCCAAAGCAGGACATGCAGCCAGAACGGCGGCTCCACCGCCAGTTGCAGCCAGATTGCCAGCACCGCGATCAGCCCGCCCACGATCAGCGCAAGGAAAGCGGCCGGGCCATCGCCCACGTTAAAAGTGGAATAATCCAGGGCGCAGGCCCGGCAACGCGGCGCAAACCGGGCAATCCCGTCAAACAGCGTGCGCGCGCCGCAACGCGGGCACAAACCGAAAAGGGCAGCCTCGACCAGCGAAGGCTGCCCTTTGGTGTCCGGATTGCCGGAAAGCATCAGTGGATCGGAGCGCCCCAGCCGCCCCAGATATAGACCACCACGAACAGGAACAGCCACACCACGTCCACGAAGTGCCAGTACCACGCCGCTGCTTCGAAGCCGAAATGCTGGCGTGGGGTGAAGTGTCCCTTGTAAGCGCGGATGAGGCAGACGATCAGGAAGATCGTGCCGATCAACACATGCGCGCCGTGGAAGCCGGTGGCCATGTAAAAGGCTGAACCGTATGTGTTGCCGCCGAAGGCAAACGGGGCATGCGCATATTCATAGGCCTGGATGCAGCTGAACAGGATGCCCAGCGCGATGGTCAGCCAAAGGCCCTTCTTCAAGCCTTCGCGATCGCCGTGAATCAGGCTGTGATGCGCCCAGGTGACGGTGGTGCCCGAACAGAGCAGGATCAGCGTGTTCAGCAGCGGCAGGTCGAACGGGTCCATCACCGCCTCAATCCCCTTGGGCGGGAATTGCCCGCCGACCACATCGGCCAATTGCGAGGGGAACAGCGAGAAATCGAACCAGCTCCAGAACCAGCCGACGAAGAACATCACTTCCGAAGCAATGAACAGGATCATGCCATAACGCAGGTGAAGCTGCACGACCGGTGTGTGATCGCCGGCATGCGCTTCGCGTACGATATTCGAAAACCAGCTGAAGAAGGTCAGAACCAGACCCAGCGCGCCCAGCAGGAACATATATTTGCCCATCGGCCCGAACGAACCGAACGCATCGGGA
>JAURML010000164.1 GCA_030830695.1 Caenibius sp.
AGCGCCAGCGCAACCAGCGCCGCACGCAACGCTTTGGGAAGTTGTTTCATGCCGCCTGACTATCGCGGCAGAAGCCGCGCGCGAGATGTTTCTGCCACCTCAGGGCAGGTCCGAAAAATCCGTCAGCGCGCCATCGCGCAGGCCCCGCCAGACGTCGCGCGCCTGCACCGTTTCCGCCACATCATGCACGCGGAGCAGTTGCACGCCCGCGTTCATGCCGTGCAGCGCGACCGCGATCGATCCGCCCAGCCGCTTGTGCGCAGGCGCTTCATTGGCCAGCGCGCCGACAAACCGCTTGCGGCTGGCCCCCAGCAGGATTGGCTGACCGAGCGCGTGATAAAGCGGCAGCGCGTTCATCACCGCGAGATTATGCGCCAGCGACTTGCCGAAACCGATACCGGGGTCGAGTATGATCCGTTCGCGCGCAATCCCCGCCGCAATGGCAGCATCGCGCCGGTCCCTGAGCCAGTCGAACACATCCAGCGCCGGGTGCGCATAATGCGCGCAATCATGCAGATCGCCGCCATCGCCCCCCTGTTTGCCCGGCGCATGCATCAAGATCACGGCTTCGCTGCGCGCGGCCACGAATTCCAGTGCACGCGGATCGTGGCGCAGCGCGGAAACATCGTTGATTACCTGCGCCCCGGCCTTCAGCGCCGCCTCCATCACACCGACCCGGCGGGTGTCGATGCTGATTGCCGCGCCCATGGCGGCGAGCCCTTCCACCAGCGGCAGCACCCGCTTCAGCTGGTCCCCTTCCCACACTGCGGGGGCCCCGGGCCGCGTGCTTTCGCCGCCCACATCAATGATCGCCGCGCCCGCTTCCAGCATCGCGCCCGCGTGATTGCGCGCCTCTGCGGGATCGTCCAGAAACTTGCCGCCGTCCGAAAAGCTGTCGGGCGTCATATTGAGGATGCCCATCACCTGCGGCTGGTCGAGCCGGATACTGCGGACGCCGCCATCCCGGACGGGCAGTTGCAGCGGGGCATGGCTGGCTTGCAGCCCGGCCCACTGGGCTGCGCCCTCTGCCGCCAGATCACCGGGCAGACGCGCCAGCGCCGCTTCCATCTGCGGCGCGCTCACCCGCTCGCGTTCCACCACCCTGTCGCCCTCACGCTGGATCAGCGCGAAACGATGTGCATAAACCATGCCCCCGGCGAGACGCACGGCTTCGCCGTCCTCGCTCTGCGGGCTGGGTGCGAGGCCGATCGGGCGGATGTAAAGGCGCGTCGAAATCGGATCAGTCCTCGATCCGCAACAGGAACAGCTGGCGCAGTGCGTCCAGCGGCTTCACCTCGCCATCCTGCTCGATATGCCAGAAGGTCCAGCCATTGCAGCTGGGCGCACCCTGCAAATCCTTGCCCACACCGTGAATGGAGCCGGTCAGCCCACCGCTTTCCAGCGATCCGTCCGCGCGCACGCTGGCGGTCCAGCGCCGCTGGCGATCGAACAATATGGCCCCGGGTTCAATCATCCCGGCTTCCACCAGCGCGCCAAACGCCACGCGCGGCGCATCCTTGCGGCTTTGCATGGTGGTCAGCGCGCTTTCGTCCAGCGGCAGCGCCGCCTCGATCCTCTCCAGCGCCGCAGCGCGATAGGTATCGTCCCGCTCGCAGCCGATCCATTCGCGTCCCAGCCGCTTTGCCACCGCCCCCGTGGTGCCCGTACCGAAAAAGGGATCGAGCACGACATCGCCCTTTTCCGTGGTTGCCAGCATCACGCGATAAAGCAGCGCCTCGGGCTTTTGCGTGGGGTGAACCTTGGTCCCGCCCTTCTTGAGCCGTTCCTGCCCGCCGCATAGCGGGATCACCCAATCGCTGCGCATCTGCAATTCGTCATTCAGTGTCTTCATCGCGCGATAGTTGAAGTGGTACTTCGCCTTCTCGCCCATGCTGGCCCAGATCAGCGTTTCATGCGCATTGGTGAAGCGGGTGCCGCGGAAATTGGGCATCGGGTTGGATTTGCGCCAGACGATGTCATTCAGGATCCAGAAGCCAATATCCTGCAGGATCGCGCCAACCCGGAAAATATTGTGATAGCTGCCGATCACCCACAGCGCGCCATCGGGCTTCAGCACACGGCGAGCTTCGGCCAGCCAGTCGCGCGTGAAACTGTCATACACGGCAAAACTGTCGAAACGATCCCAGTCATTAGTCACTGCGTCGACATGACTGCCATCGGGGCGGTTGAGATCGCCACCGAGCTGCAGATTGTATGGCGGATCGGCGAAGATCAGGTCCACGCTTGCATCGGGCAGGCCACGCATCGCAGCCACGCAATCGCCAGACAATATCTGGCCCAGCGGCAATTGCGCGCGCGCATCGCGGATGCTTGCCGGGCGGGCCTTCGCCCGGTCAATCGTCAGAACCTGTCCCATGTTCGTCACAACCCCCTTTACTTATCCACAGGGTGAGTCCTCGGGAGTCCCGCGTCAAGCACGGGATTGCGGCGCAGCATGGCAAAACATGGTTAACAGCCCGTCAAGACAGGCGGAACGAAACGAGTCCGGCACATCATGTGGAGTCCCCCACCCCAGCGCGGACTCGATATGTTGGGGTGTGGCGGCGAAGACTCAATTCGTCGCATTTCGGGTTTCAGAACAGGCCAAGCTGCGCCACCGGGGCAAAGCTGCGGCGGTGCAGCGGGGTCGGCCCATGTTCGCGCAAGGCCGCCAGGTGATCAGCGGTGGGATAGCCCTTGTTGCGTTCCCAGCCGTAATGCGGATGCAGCCGAGCGGCTTCGGCCATCAACCGGTCACGATGTTCCTTGGCCAGGATGGAGGCTGCGGAAATGCAAGGTTCGATCGCATCGCCGCCCACAATGGCACGCGCATTCCAGCCCCATTGTGGCAGGCGATTGCCATCAACCAGCACCAGACCCGGACGCAGCCCCAGTGCGTTGACCGCCCGGGTCATCGCCAGCATCGTCGCCTGAAGGATATTGATGGCATCGATTTCCGCCGGGCTCGCCTCGCCGATGCCGAAGCGGCAGCGCGCGCGGATCTCCGCCTCCAGCTTCGCACGGCGGCGGGCGGACAGCTTCTTGCTGTCATTCAGCCCGGCGACTCCGCCTTCGCACAACACCACGGCAGCAGCGACCACCGGTCCCGCCAGGGGGCCGCGCCCCGCCTCGTCCACTCCGCATACCGGCTGCATTGCGTCACCCTATCGGCCGACGCATGCAATTTCCATCGACATTGCAGGCGCGCCGCCCTATCGGCGCGCGGCCCATGGCTGACCTGATTCCCCTTGCCGATGTCGATCCTCAACTGATCGAAGATCTGCTGGACCGCGCGTTCGAGCCGGAGCGGCGGCAACGCACCGCCTATCGCATCCGCGACGGGGTGGACTGGCTGCCCGGCCTCAGCTTCGCCGCAGTGGGTGACCAAGGGTTCCTGATCGGCACGATCCAGGTCTGGCCGGTGGCGCTGACCGATCCCGAAGGGCGACGTCATCCCATGCTGATGGTCGGCCCGGTCGCCGTGCTGCCCGCGCACCAGAACGAAGGCTTTGGCAAGGCGCTGATGCTGGCGGCACTGGGCGCGCTGGACCCCAAGGCGCCGTTGCCACAGGTGATGATCGG
>JAURML010000020.1 GCA_030830695.1 Caenibius sp.
AGAAGAACACCATCAGCTGGGCCATGGTGACGGGCATGGACAGGGTCTGCACCTCGCGCACCGTATTGGCGAGCGAGCCGATGGCGAGGAAGATCGAGCCGAGCAGGAGATAGGCCATCGCAAAATAGATTACGCCCAGCATGGCAAACAGCTTGCCCATGAACAGCGCATCAAGCGGAATGGCGGCGGCCAGTACCTCGATGATCTTGTTACCCTTTTCTTCCACCAGATTGGACAGGACCATCCCGGCCAGCAGCATGGTCAGCAGGAATAGCAGCATTTGTCCGGCCTGGGCGGTCAGGATGCGTCCGGCGCGTTCCTTCGCCGCGCTGGTTGCGACCGCAACGGTTGCAATCTCGGGATAGGATGGCTTGTCCGTGCTGGCGGCGGATGCGGCGACCAGTGACAGTGGCCCGCGCCAGTTAACGATCGCTTCGGGCGGGCCGGTCAGCACGGGCGTGGCCGGGGTGCCGGTGACAATCGCTGCTGCCTGGCCGCGCCGTTCACGCAGGAATTGTTCGGCGTCGGCGACATCGCCGGGCAGTTCCATCTCCACTAGCCGGGGCAGGGTGGTGCCAAGGCGTGGCGCAAGTTCGCGATAGGCAGCAAGCATCGCCTTGCTGTCAGCAGGCGCCATGACCACGCCAATGTCGGACTGGTTCGCCTCGCTCGCCACTTTCTGGCCAATGCCGCCCGCCATCGCCCCCACCACCAGCGAGAACAGCGGCCCCAGCAGGAAGAAGAAAAACGCGCGGCTGAACAGCACCGCCACGAAATCGCGCCGGGCAATCACCCAGGCCGCCTGGAGGTGGGATAGCCTGTCTGCGCTCATGCGTCCTCTCCATCGTTGGTCCGGCCCAGCGCGCGCGCCGCCGCTTCCCCGGCGATCGCCACAAAGGCATCGTGCAGACCTGCGCGTTCGATGGAGAGCGAGAGGATGCCAGCCTCCCCTTCGATCAGCCTGCGCAGCAATTGTTCGATCCCGCCATCGGGCAGGGAAAAATGCCAGAAAGTGCTGCCGCCGGCCTTGGATGCGCTGCGGGCATCGGCGGGCAGCGCGCTGCGCCACGGACCGTCTGCGGCGCGGGTTTCCAGCCGCACCTGCGGGGCGATGCGATCGCGGGCGACATCAACTGATCCGGCAAAGGGCACCTTGCCGCCGGCGATGATGGCGATACCTTCGCACAGCCGTTCGGCATGCGCGATCACATGAGTGGAAAAGATCACCGTGGTGCCTTCGGCGGCAAGGTTGCGGATCAGCTCTTCCAGCTTGCCCTGGTTAAGGGCGTCCAGTCCTGAAAACGGCTCGTCAAACACCACCAGGCGCGGCCGATGGACCAGCGTGCCCAGCAATTGTACTGTCTGTGCCATGCCCTTGGACAGCTGGCGAATCTGGCGGTCTGCGGCATGGCCCAATCCGTGGCGTTCCAGCAATTCCCGCCCGCGCCGCCGCCCCTGCGCCAGCGGGACGCCGCGCAAGGCGCCCATGAAGGCGATGGCTTCCACCGCCTTCATCGAAGGGTAGAGGCCGCGCTCTTCGGGCAGATAGCCGATCTGTCGCGCGATCTCCTGCGGGCGGTCATGGCCCAGCACCCGCCGCGTACCGGTATCGGGATCGATGATGCCAATCAGCATGCGCAAGGTTGTCGTCTTGCCCGCGCCATTGGGACCGAGAATTCCGTAAATCGCACCTTCGGGCACGGCGAGGTCCACCCCGTCGACCGCAAGCGTGCCTTCGAAACGCTTGACGAGCCCGCGCGCATCAATCGCGAGCGGGCGCGCCATATTGTGCGCAGGTTGCAACTGGCCTAGCTCCATCTTCATGCACGCCGGATAGGGGCGTTTTGTGAAAGGGAGCCTCAGAAAACTTGGTAAACGCAGTGGTAACCTCTGCCTTTCAACATCGCCTGGCCGCAGAGGCGCGCCGTCTGGGTTTCGTGGCGGTTGGCTTTGCCGCGGCGACGGATGATCCGCTGGCCGGACGGCGGCTGGACGAATGGCTGGCCGCCGGGTTTCACGGGCAGATGGACTGGATGGAAACGCGCGCCGATGTGCGGCGCGGACCGAAGGCGATGTGGCCCGAAGCACGCAGCGTGATCGCCCTTGGTATGAGCTATGCGCCCGCGCATGACCCCTTGCGACTGGCAGGGGTCGGCACGCATGGCCGCATTTCCGCCTATGCGCAGGGCGCCGATTACCACGACGTGATGAAGAAGGCGCTCAGGCGGCTGGCCCGCTGGATGGTCGCAGAGGCGGACAGGGAAGGCCTGGTCGAAGCGCGGTTGAAGCTGTTTGTCGATACCGCGCCGGTGATGGAAAAAGCGCTGGCCGCGCGCACGGGGATCGGCTGGCAGGGCAAGCACACCAATCTCGTCAGCCGCAAGGAAGGCAGCTGGCTGTTCCTGGGGGCAATCTATACCGAGCTCGCGTTCACGGCCGAGGAGCCCCATGCAGACCGTTGCGGAACGTGCGATGCCTGCCAGCGCGCCTGCCCCACCGCTGCATTCCCGGCACCCTATCAGCTCGATGCGCGGCGCTGCATCAGCTATCTCACGATCGAGCACAAGGGCCCGATCCCGCATGAATTCCGCAAGGCGATCGGCAATCGCATCTATGGTTGCGACGATTGCCTGGCTGTCTGCCCCTGGAACAGCTTTGCCGAGCTGGGCGCGCGCAATAAGGCGTTCCTGCCGCGCGCCGAACTGGCCGCACCGCGGCTGGCGGAGCTGCTCACGCTCGACGATGCGGGGTTTCGCAGGCTTTTCTCCGGCTCGCCGATCAAGCGGGTCGGGCGCAATCGCTTCATTCGCAACTGCCTGATCGCGGCGGGCAACAGCGCCCGGCCCGATGCATTGGCCGGGCCGGTGCGTGCGTTGCTGGGCGATGCCGATGAAACCGTTGCCGAAGCGGCCCGCTGGGCGCTGGGCGAACTGGAAGGGGTTACATCAGTTCCTTGAGCGGAACTTCAGCATTGGCGAGCGCTTCGGGCGTAATGGCCAGTCCGGCTTCGACCAGCTTGCGGCCCTGCACATAATCCTTCATCGCATTGACGCAGTCGAGCGCGATGACCTTGCCACCCCTAAGATAGACCACCGAGAAGCTGCGGCTGGCCGGATCGCCGCGCAGCACCGTGGCGTCATGACCGATCGACAGGCCCGCGGTCTGAAGCTTGAGGTCATACTGGTTGGACCAGAACCAGGGCAGGGCGTGATAGGGCTCGCCCTTGCCGGTGATGTCCTTCGCGGCGGTGGTGGCCATGTCATTCGCGTTCTGCACCGATTCGAGCCGGATCACCGCACCTTCGGCGAAAGCGTTGGCATGCGCGGCGCAATCGCCGATAGCATAGATATCGGGCAGCGAGGTGCGGCAGAATTCGTCCACGTCAACGCCGTTGCCGCCTGCCGCACCCGCAGCGATCAGCGGGCCGACCGCAGGCACGATGCCAATGCCCACAACGACCATGTCAGCGGGCAGCACCTGACCATCGACCAGCTTTACCCCGGTGACCTTGCCATCGTTGCCGACCAGGCAATCCACCTGCACTTCAAGCCGCAGGTCGACGCCCTTGGAGAGATGTTCGTTCTGGTAGAAGCTGGACAGTTCTTCCCCGGCAACGCGCGCCAGCACGCGCGGCAGCGCTTCGAGCAGGACTACGTTGCAGCCGAATTTGGTCAGGACCGCCGCTGCTTCGAGGCCGATGTAGCCGCCCCCGATGACGACTACATTTTTCGCGCCGGCATCCAGTTCAGCCATCATCCGGTCCGCGTCGGCCCGGTCACGTACGCCATGCACGCCGGCGAGATCCGCCCCCGCGCAGGACAGGCGGCGCGGATCGCCGCCGGTTGCCCAGATCAGCTTGCCATATTCGACGGTGGAACCGTCCGCCAACGTGAGTTTATGTGCGCCCGGATCGACTTCAGTAACGGTGGAGCCGAGCATCATGCCGACCTGCTTGTCTTCCCAGAACTTGGCCGGACGAATGCAGATTCGTTCGAATTCCTTTTCGCGGGCGAGATATTCCTTCGACAGCGGTGGCCGCTCATACGGAATATCGGCATCGCGCCCGATCATCAGGATCGAACCCTCAAACCCGTTTTGCCTCAGGGCAATGGCGGCCTGTGCGCCACCATGACCCGCTCCCACGATTACGACATCTGCTTTATTCATGAGTCGCGGATTCGGCCCAAATACACGCGCCGTCAAGATCAAGCTGCCAGCACAATCCCGACTTTTCGCCGGTTTCGCGGGTTTGCAGGGACGTTCAGGTGAGTGCCTGCATCGTCAGTTCGAGCGAGCGGCGCCGCGCCGCAGGCTCGAAGGTGACGCCTGCGATGATCAGCTCGTCCGCCCTGGTGCGTTCCACGAACCGGCTTACAGCGGCGCGCACCGTCGCCGGGCTCCCCACGGCGCTGGCCTGGCCGATATGGTCCAGCATGGCCTGCGCCTTGACTGGCAGGCCGGTGCGATAGCCCGGGACGGGCGGCTGGACCTTGGGGGTCAACCCGCTGCGAATCGCCACGAACATTTGTTCCTGTGAAGAGGCGAGCGTTTGCGCCTCTTCATCCGTTTCCGC
>JAURML010000165.1 GCA_030830695.1 Caenibius sp.
CGTCCCCCCGATCCGCGACAAGATGCACATGCTGAACGAGGTCGGCCTCGGCTACGTCAAGGTCGGCCAGCAGGCCACCACGCTATCGGGCGGGGAGGCGCAGCGGGTGAAACTGGCCAAGGAACTCAGCCGCCGCTCGACGGGGCAGACACTCTATATCCTCGACGAGCCGACGACGGGCCTCCACTTCGAGGACGTGCGCAAGCTCTTGGAAGTACTCCACCGGCTGGTGGACCAGGGCAATTCGGTGGTGGTGATCGAACACAATTTGGATGTGATCAAGACGGCGGACTGGATTATCGACCTCGGCCCGGATGGCGGTGTGCGTGGCGGGGAGATTGTGGCTGAGGGTACGCCGGAGGTGGTGGCGGCTACCGAGGGGTCTTATACGGGGCAGTATCTGTCGGGATTGCTCGAACGCTAGGCGACGAAGAAGTGATCTTCTGTCACGGGGAAGCATACGCCGCCCCGCGCCGGGGCGGATCAGCCGTCCAGCAGCGTCAGGCTTACCTCACCATGGCCGGGGCCGATCAGCCCGATCTGGCTGGCGGCGGCGCGCGACACATCGATCACCCGGCCGCGCGTGAAGGGGCCGCGATCGTTAATGCGCACCACCACGCTTTTGCCCGTGCGCGTGTTCGTGACCCGCACCATGCTGCCGAAGGGGAGGGTGCGGTGCGCCGCAGTCAGCAGGCCGGGGTCGAAGCGTTCGCCGCTGGCGGTGCGGCGGCCGGCCAGTTCGCTGCCGTAATAGCTGGCCATCCCGCTGCCCAGATCGTCCCCCGCTGCTTGCGCGGGCGGGGCCGGTTCGGCAAGTGCGGCTGGCGCGGGCAGGGCCAGCGTGGCGGGCAGTTCCACCGCCTCCGCCATGATCCCTTCGTTTGCCGTCGCTTCGGCCAGCGCGGGGGCGCTGGCGGAAAGGGGGAGCAGCAGCGTGCCGGCGAGGGTGAAGGCCGGGATCAGGCTGCGCAGGGCCATCAAGGGCGCAGGGGTGCGGCGGGGCATCATCGGGACGGGACATACAGGCCCCGGCGCGGCGCGGGCACCCGTCTGGTGGCTGCTCGCCCCGTTCATGGCCCGGTTCGTCGCGCTGCAATGCGGAATTAACCAGCTTTGGCGGGCCATGCGGCACGCGCGAATCCCTATTCCCGGCGGCCCGCGAAAGGCGTAGATGCCCTGAGTCCCCCATGGAACACGGTGTCGCCGCGCGGGGGGCGTAAGAGGATGCAGCTATGAACAGGTTCCTGATTGCTTCGCTGGCTGGCGCTGCCGCGCTGGCGCTTTCCGCTCAATCCGCCATGGCCAAGCCGACCATGCTCCAGTCCACCCTCTCCGGCGCGGAAGAAACCGCCGGCGGTGCGCCGGGCGGCTCGGGCAACTTCACCGGCTCGCTCGATGCGGGCTCGGGCGATCTGTGCTACGAACTGAAAGTGGCCGGGATTGGCGAGCCGACCGCCGCGCATATTCACGCCGGGGCCGTGGGTGCGGATGGCGCACCCGTCGCCACCATCGAGGTGACCGGCGATGACGGCGAATTGTGCCTGGCGATCCCGGTGGACGCGGCCAAGCTGATCGCTGCCGATCCTTCCGCTCACTACGTCAATGTCCACACGGAAGCCCTCCCCAACGGGGCGGTGCGCGGGCAGCTCGACAAGGCGAAATGATCGCGGGCGTTGCGCGGCGGGTGATCGCTCGCCGCGCGCGCTGAATTGGGTGGCGGTTTGCTGGCGCGAAATAGGGAATTGCGCAAAAGAAATGAGGCCAGCATTGCTGCCGACCTCATTCTCACCGGCCATGCACCGGCTTCGCATCCCGAAGGGCCTCTCGGCCCGATTGGACATGTCGCCCGGCGCTCGCGCCGGCTGCCGGTCCCGTCAGGCGGTTCGGGATTGCTCCGAAGAGCTTTCCCTTCCCGCCTGGCGGTTCCGCGGCTGGATATCCATGATGGTCCGAATTGTGCGGCTACGCCGAATCTGCGGATTCTTTGCAGCGCCTTTTTCAAACCGGATTTCCGGCCTTCCCACGGCTGGTCAGATCGCGATCTCTGCGGTTCGCCACCACCTCGGTCCGAAGACGTCGCTGAGGCGTGTTTTCCGAGTTCGCGCAAACCTGCCGCTCAGTCATAAGGTTGAAAATTCCCGTTCCATTTCCGCCACTTGCGTGGCCGATTGGAGAGGTCTTAACTTCCTTTCGACAAGTGGATGCTGCGCCTGCATCCCGAGTCGGTGCAAACGAAAAATGCATGACTTATCCACAATTGTCGCTTTTGCGGTGGACAAGTCAGGCATAGCCCGTCAAAGGGTCCGATTCCGCGCTGCGGCATCAATATGCTGCATCAGCGATCGCGTTTGGCCAGCAGCCGCAGGCGCAGGGCATTGAGCTTGATGAAGCCTTCCGCATCCTTCTGGTCGTAAGCGCCCGCATCGTCCTCGAACGTGACGTGCCGTTCCGAATAGAGGCTGTTAGCGCTCTTGCGGCCAACCAGATGTGCACTGCCCTTGTAGAGCTTGAGCCGGACCGTGCCGCTTACCTTCTGCTGGCTGTGATCGATCGCGGCCTGCAGCATCTCACGCTCGGGCGCGAACCAGAAACCGTTATAGATCAGCTCCGCATATTTCGGCATAAGCTCGTCCTTGAGATGCGCCGCGCCGCGATCGAGCGTGATCTGTTCGATCCCGCGATGCGCGACCGCATAGATCGTGCCGCCGGGCGTCTCGTACATGCCCCGGCTTTTCATGCCGACGAAGCGGTTTTCCACCAGGTCGAGGCGCCCGATGCCATGCCTGCGGCCCAGTTCGTTGAGTTCGGTGAGCAGCGTGGCCGGGCTCATGCCCATGCCGTTGAGCGCCACCCCGTCGCCCCGTTCGAAATCGATGGTGATATATTCAGGCGTATCGGGCGCGTCTTCCGGGTTGACGGTGCGCGAATAGACATAATCGGGCGTCTCTTCCCACGGGTCTTCCAGCACCTTGCCTTCGGATGAGGTGTGGAGGAGGTTCGCGTCAGTGGAGAACGGGCTTTCGCCCCGCTTGTCCTTGGGCACGGGGATCTGGTGCTGTTCGGCCCAGGCGATGAGGGCGGTGCGGCTGGTCAGTTCCCATTCGCGCCAGGGCGCGATCACCTTGATGTCGGGCGCAAGCGCATAGGCGGACAACTCGAAGCGGACCTGGTCATTGCCCTTGCCGGTGGCGCCGTGTGCGATGGCGTCAGCGCCGGTTTCGCGCGCAATCTCGATCAGCCGCTTGGAGATCAGCGGGCGCGCGATCGAGGTGCCGAGCAGGTAATCGCCTTCATAGCGGGCATTGGCGCGAAACATCGGAAAGACGAAGTCGCGCACGAATTCCTCGCGCAGATCGTCAATATAGATGTGCTTGTCGGGAATGCCCATCAGCTGCGCCTTGGCGCGCGCGGGTTCCAGCTCTTCGCCCTGGCCGAGATCGGCGGTGAATGTCACCACTTCGCAATTATAAGTGACCTGCAGCCATTTGAGGATGACGCTGGTGTCAAGGCCACCGGAATAGGCAAGGACGACTCGCTTGATGTCGGACATTTCGGGCTCCGCATTGGAAAGTGCGGCGGCGCCTATCAGCCGCGCAGCGCAGGCGCAACCGGCTGCGCCATGTCAGCGCGCATCAAGCAGCGCGGACTCGGCCGTGGCGAGATAGTCGCGCGTAAGCGGCAGGGCATGTCGGCTGCGCGCGAACTGAATCTGGTAATTGCACATGCCCCCGCTTTCGAAGGCGGCCGTCGCGCCCGCAAGGTAGAATGTCCACATGCGGAAGAAGCGCGGATCATACATCGCCTCGATCTCCCCGCGATGGGCCATGCAGCGGGCATACCATTCGCGCAGGGTGAAGGCGTAATGCATCCGCAGGGTCTCGATATCGGTCGCGATCAGGCGGAACGGCTCGCTCGCCGCCAGCGTTTCGCTGAGCGCCGGGATATAACCGCCGGGGAAGATGTATTTGCGGGTAAAGGCATCCGTCGCGCCGGGCGTGCCCATGCGTCCGATCGTGTGAAGCAGCATCACGCCGGCATCGCTCAGCAGATTGGCGCAGGCGCGGAAGAAGTGGCAGAACTGGGGCCGCCCGACATGTTCGAACATGCCCACGGAAACGATGCGGTCATAGCGTTTGCCCCGCGCGGGCAGATCGCGATAGTCGACCAGCTCGAAACTCACCCGGTCAGACACGCCCGCCTGTTCGGCCCGCTCCTTCGCCAGGGCGAGCTGTTCCTCGCTCAGCGTGATGCCGGTCACCCGCGCGCCGGTATGCCGCGCCAGATAGATTGCCATGCCACCCCAGCCGCAGCCGATGTCAAGCACCTCCTGTCCCGGTTTGAGTGCCAGTTTGGCGGCGATATGTGCCAGTTTGGCCTCCTGTGCGTCATCCAGGTTCATCCCTTCGCGCGGCCAGTAGGCGCAGCTGTATTGCATGTGATCCTTGTCCAGCATCAGCCGGTAGAGATCGTTGCCGATGTCGTAATGATGCGCGACATTGGCCTTTGAAGCGCGGTGATGGTTGAGCTGGTTCAGCGATGCGGTGGCGGTTTTCAGGGCCTGGCGCAGCGGCTGCGGCTTGCCGATCGTGCCGCGCCGTTCCCACACTGCATTGCCCCGGATCAGCTGGATCAGGCCCATGATATCGCCGCGTTCGATCAGCAGGCGTTCGTCCATGAAGGCTTCGGCGGCGCCAAGGCGCGGCGACAGGATGATGTCGCGGGCAACCTTCGGGTCCGCCATCCGGATCCGGACATCTGGCCAGCCGGGCGCGGGATGGCCAAAGCGCCGTTCCGAGCCGTCGGCATGCATGATTTCCAGCACGCCGGTCTTTATCGCGCCGCCAATGACCCGGTCGATAATGCGTGCGCTCATTCCATCAATTCCCTGGTCTCAAATTCCGGCATACCATTGATAGCCCGAACGATCTTCCCAATAGCCGCCCTTGCCTTGCCCGATCCCGTCAAGCTTGGCCACCGCTTCGATGGCAGTCAGGTACTTGGCGTGCTTGTAGCCGAGCTGGCGTTCCACCCGCATGCGCAGCGGCGCACCATTGCGGACTGGCAGCGCTTCACCGTTCAGCCGATGCGCGACGATGGTTTGTGGGTGGAGCGCATCGGCAAGGTCAATGCTTTCGTAATAAGGCTTTCCGGCCAGACGGTCGGCGCAATGGAAGATGATGAAACGCGCCTCAGGCTTCAGTCGGGCCTGTTCCAGTACCAATGCCAGTTGCGGGCCGGTCCATTCTCCGATCGCGCTCCATCCTTCCACACAATCATGCCGGGTAATCTGGGTACGCTGGGGCAGGGCTGCGATATCGGCCAATGACAGCGAAAGCGGATTGTTCACCAGTCCGCGCACCGCCAGCCGCCAGTCGGCAAACCCGTTCTGTACAGCCGCCTTGTATTCCGCGCTGTCCGGATCGGTAGAACCGTTGCCGCGAAAGAAGGGCGAGATATCGGCCCGGTCAAATTCGCGGGCAAGTGCGCCGCGCCCGCCAAGCAGGCGGTGGGCCTTGCGGTGCCAGTCTTCTGCGGCCGAAAGCAGCGCCTCGCCAGCCTTGCTGTCGGACAGGCGCGAACAGGCGCTGGTGAACAGCGCGCCGATCCCGGCGATGACCGCCCGCCGCCTCATGCCTCGCCTCCGCAGATCATGTCGCGGATCTGCCGAACTGGCCCGGAAAGCAGCACCAGGGCGATATGAATTACGAAAAAGGCGAAGATCGCCCACGCGGTCAGAAAGTGAATGGACCGCGCGCTCTGCCGTCCGGCGAAAATTTCGCTGAGCCACGGCCATGCCGAATCCATGCCGGGGCTGATCGCCATGCCGGTCGCGATCATCAGTGGCAAAAGGATGCCCAGAACCGTCCCATAGGCGAGCTTCTGAAGGAAATTGTATTTCGACCCGTGATGCGTGAAGTCGAGCTTCAGGTGCTGGACGATGTCGCGCCAGATCGCTGCGGGTCGCCATTCTGCTGTGCTGGTCATGATATCACGCCGGAAATGGCCGTTCAGCATCATCGCCGCCCAGGCGAACAGCAGGCCGATGGCGAAGGGCCAGGCAAGCAGGACATGCAAGTCGCGCGCAGCGGCCAGGTCGTAATGGCCGGGGATCGTCATCCAGCCGGGAAAGCGGGGGACGAACAGCCAGGCATCTTCCGGCGCGAAGCCCCATTCGCCCCAGTAGAGGCGCCGATGCGCGTTGGAAATATTGAGACCTGACATGAACAGGCCGGTGACGCAGGCCAGGTTCAGCCAGTGCCACAGGCGGGGGGGCAGGGCATGGCGTTTCATGCGCCTGCCCCCTCGCGCTCAAGGTAGATCACGTCACGCGGCTGGTTGAGCAGGTGTTGCCCGGAATCGACGAACAGCAGCGAACCGCTTTCCAGCGCGCCACGGGACAGAAACAGGGCTGCATCAGCCACTTCGTCAGGCCCCGTCAGTCGGCCAAGCAGGTTGAGCCGGTGCGAACGCTCCGCCTCGTCAGGCGACTGGTCGTGGCTGGGAAGGATCGCGCCGGGGCACAATCCGTAAATCCTGTCCCCCTTGCGTTGCGGGGCCATCGCCAGCATCGGCACCGTTGCCGCCAGCGCGTGCTTGCTCATCGTGTAGGAGAAGAAATCCGGATTGGGATTGTCCAGCTTCTGGTCAAGCATATGAATGACGGTGCGTTCGTTGCCGGTGCGCGCATGGGCGAAGAATGCCTGGGCCATGCGCGCGGCGCTTCCGGCGTTTACCTGCATCGCTTCATCGAAACATGCAGGGTCAAGCCCCCTAACCAGATCGTGGCGGAAGACCGAGGCGTTGTTGATGAGCAGACGGAAGTCATGATGTTCGCGCGCCACGGTTTCGATCATCGCCACGCCGCCATCCCAGTTATTGAGTTCGGCCTGCGCAATGCCAGCCGAAGGCAGGCTTGCGGCCAGCCGTTCCGCCTCGTCGCGGGAACTTCCGTAATGGATCACCACATGCCAGCCTGCGGCGGCGAAGGCGCGGCAGATGGCGGAACCGATCCGCTTTGCTCCGCCGGTCACCAGAACCATAGGTCGTGTCATGTGTGCGCTTGCCTCTTCCTGATGCCATATTCGGCGTCCGTGCCGCGCAGGTTACATCGGGCGGGTTCGATACCCAACAGGCTTCATGCCGCTATCCTCAGCTTGGGCGGGCCTAACGGCACTTGAGATCGCCGCGATCGATTGCGCGCCCCAGCGCGCCGCCGATCACCGCCCCCAGGATCGTACCCAGCGTCTTGTCACCCGTCCCGGCCAGTTCATGCCCGGCCAGCGCGCCGACCCCGGCGCCGATCACCAGCCCGGTCGTGCCATTGTCGCGGCGACAGTAATAGCGCCCGTCCCGCCCGCGCCAGATATAGGAGTTGCGGGTAATCGGGCGCGGTTCGACGTAGCGCCCATAGCCGTCGTACACATGCTTCTCGCGCGCACCATGCGCGGGCGCCCAGGGCGGCGGGTCAGCCAGCGCTGGGGTGGTTGCGATTGCGAGGGGGAGCGGGGCGATGAACAGGGCCTTGTGCATGATACGCTCCTTTGCGTTGAACAGCGTCGCCTCACTCTTTCCCTGTGTCGATGAACGGCGGATTGCTGGCCGCGGCGAGTTGCCGCTGGCGCGCGATCAGCGGAGCGCAGCCTCTTTTTCCGCGTATAGCCGTTCCAGTTCGGCGCGACTTTTCTTTTCCGCTGCGGTCTTCAGCTGGCCGCAGGCGGCATCGATATCGCGCCCGCGCGGGGTGCGGACCGGGGCCGAAATCCCCGCTTCGAAGATGAGATCGGAGAAGCGCTTTACCCGTTCAGGCGTTGAGCATTCATAGGGTGCGCCGGGCCAGGGATTGAAGGGGATCAGGTTGACCTTGGCCGGCAATTTGTAATGCTTGAGCAGACGCACCAGTTCACGCGCGTCCGCGTCGGTGTCATTCTTGTCCTTCAGCATGACATATTCAAAGGTGATGCGCCGGGCGTTGGAGGCGCCGGGGTAATCGGCGCAGGCCTGCAACAGTTGCTCGATACCGAACTTCTTGTTGATCGGCACGATTTCGTCGCGCACATCCTTGGTGACCGCGTGAAGCGAGACGGCCAGGTTGACGCCGATTTCCTGCCCGCAGCGTTCCATCATCGGCACGACGCCGCTGGTCGACAGGGTGATGCGCCGCTTGGACAGGGCCAGCCCGTCGCCGTCCATCACCAGCTTCAGCGCATCGCGGACATTGTCGAAATTATACAGCGGCTCGCCCATGCCCATCATTACGATATTGGTCAGCAGGCGGCCGTCAGCGGTATATTGCGCCTCGCTCTCGTCATCCGGCAGATCCATGCGCCCCTTGGGCCATTCGCCCAGCGCATCACGCGCCAGCATCACCTGGCCGACGATTTCGCCCGGCGTCAGGTTGCGCACCAGCCGCATGGTTCCGGTGTGGCAGAACCGGCAATTGAGGGTGCAGCCAACCTGGCTGGACACGCACAGCGTGCCGCGATCGGCGTCGGGGATGAAGACCATTTCGAAATCATGGCCATCAGCCGTGCGCAGCAACCATTTGCGCGTGCCATCGGTGGAATGCTGCGCCTCTATCACTTCAGGCCGACCGATGACGAAACGCTCGCCCAGCCATGGCCGCATGGTCTTGGCAATATCCGTCATCGCCTCGAAATCAGTGACGCCGCGATGATACAGCCAATGGAACACCTGCTTGGCGCGTAACCGGGCTTGCTTTGTATCCAGCCCGGCACTGGCGAACAGTTCGGCAATGCGCGGGCGCGGAAGGCCGAGCAGGTCCACGCGGCCATCGGCGCGCGGCGTGATATCGCGCGGGACGGGAACCGGGTCCAGCTGGCCCGGGATCGGCATGAGAGCGGTGTCTGGCATGATTGCTGGACTTTATAAGGGATGGTGCAGCGATTTGCTAGCGAATCCGCGCGCAGCCAACCATGGCCGCGTCCATCGCGGTGGCTGCCCCAGACAGGTCGAAGCTGTTGGAAAAGCGACGCCCGCGATCATCCGTTGCATTGACGATCATGGTCCCGGCAGAACGCATGGCCGCGATAATGGCGGCATCCATGCGCTTGTCCTGCGCCCATGCATCGCCGCCGCCACCGACCAGGGTAAAGCGTTCCCGGCCGAGAATGAGCGTGATCGGCTGGGGGGCTGACAGCTTGCGCGAAAGGCGGACATGCAACTGGCTGCGGATGCCGCGCCGTGGCCAGGTTCCGACGCTGGCGAAGGGTTCATAGTCGCGCTCCAGTGTGCTGGGTTCGGCCATGGCAATGGCGTAGCAGCGCGGCACGCTGGTATCGCGAAACGCGCCCCAATTGCCGAAGACGCCAAGGCTGTCGCGCGCACTGGCTGGCGCACACAGGCAGGCGGTCAGCGCTGCGGCGATCAGGGCGTGACTGCGTGGCCTAGGCATAGTCGATCGCCACCACTTCCCACTCCTTCGCGCCGCCAGGCAGGCGGACCGTGCGCAGATCGCCCACAGCCGCCCCCCGCAGCGCGCGCACCATCGGGCTGGACCATCCGATCAGGCCCTTGCCCGCGTCCTGTTCATCGTCGCCAACCAGTGTCACGATTTTTCGGTTATCATCCTCATCGGCCAGCGTCACCGTGGCGCCAAAGAATGCGCGGGTTCGATCGACCTGCAGTGCAGAATCAATCACCCTGGCCGCCTTCATCCGCCGTGCAAGATGCGCAAGCTCGCGGTCAATCTCGCGCATGCGTTTGCGACCATAAAGGTAGTCGCCATTCTCGCTGCGATCGCCGTTGCCCGCTGCCCAGCTGACAATTTCCACGATCCTTGGCCGTTCATCGCCGAGCAGGTGATCGTAACGGGCCTTCAGTGCGGCAAGACCCGCCGGGGTAATCGGATTGCCGTCGGATTTCATGCAAATTTGCCGTGCCGGTCAGCCCGGTGTCCGCTTGCCCAGGAACCAGCTGATTCCTTTTGGCCCGCCATAGCCTGCCTTGTCGGGGTTCATATGCTGATAAACTACCGCATTTTCCAGCACCCGCTGCACATAATTGCGGGTTTCGTAAATGGGAATGTCCTCGATCCAGTGGATCCAGTCCAGTCCGCCCGACCGTGGATCGCCATTGGCGCGCAGCCATTTGTTCACATTGCCGGGTCCGGCGTTATAGGCCGCCACCGCCAGCGGATAGCTGCCTCCGTAATAATCCATCATCCGCGCGAAATAGCCGCTGCCGAGCCGGATATTGTAACCCGCATCGTCAATCAGCGAGGCGCTGAGATAGGCCATGCCCAGCTTGCCTGCCTGTTCGCGAGCGGTGCCCGGCATCAGTTGCATCAGCCCGCGCGCGCCCGCGTGGCTGATGGCATTCTGGGCGAACTGGCTTTCCTGGCGGGTGATGGCATGGGCCATGGTCCAGTCAGTGCCGGGCGGCGTGGGAATGGTCGGGAAGGCATGGGCGTGGAAATCATCGAAACCATGTTCCTGCGCCTTTTCGCCATTGATGACCGCCAGATCGCGGCGGCCAAGGCTCTGCGCCAGTTCCGCGACCAGAACATGTTCGGCTTCGCTGCTCGCCTGATCGGAAATCTCGCGGAAGAAGCGTACGGATGTGCTCCACGGCGCCTGACGCGCTGCTTCGCGCACGGCGGCGGCGATCGGGCGGGCATAGAACGCGGCGCGTTCCTCGCGAGTGGGGATCGCGTCCGGCTCGCGTTTCAGGTTGGGGATGGGTTTGCCCAGCCGTTCCAGCGCCAGCATCCCGTAGAACTGATCGGGATAGGCGATGGCCATGGAAAGATATTTTTGCGCCGCAGCAGAATCGCCCACTTTCGATGCGGCCAGCCCAGCCCAGTAAAAGCCCTTGGAACGCGTCTGCGGGGTCCGCGCCGCGGCGCCATAGCGGTAGAACAGCGGCCCGGCGGATGCCGGGTCGTTCAGTGTCCACAGCGCCTTGGTCCCGCCCAGCCACATCAGCGAGGTGTAATCGTCGCGCAGGCCATAGGACATGGCGCTGATATCGGTGCCCGGAGCAAAGGCATCGTCGATTGAGGCAGCTATCCGCACGGCTGGAAGGGCCGCAGCGGCACGCGCGGTGACCAACAACTCTTCAACCCAGTCAGCCTGATCGTGCGGCAGGCTGGCAAGCGGTGGCCGGGTGGCGAGCAGGTTGACCGCATCGTAAGTTCGCCCGCTCTTGCGCATCTGCCGGACGATATTGAAGATGTAGCCAGGATCACGCAGGGCGCTGTCGGGAACACTTATGCCCAGCGCGTCAGGATCGCTGCCCTGCGCGGCAGAGAGGCGCGCCATGAAGGTCTGGCGCGTGTCGGGGCTGACGTAGGCGAGCTGGCGCTGCGCGGCTATCGTGTCGCGCTGCCATAACAATGCGTCCATCCGGGCGTCATGATCGTCAGCTGACAGGCGGTTGGCGAACATGGAAAAAATTGTCGCTTCCGCTGTTGCGCTGAGGTTTCCGCCGCGCCACGCCGCGCGCGCCATCTCATCGGCTTCGGGACGTTGTAACGCAGCCAGCGCGATCGCATAGCTTCCCATGGCCGGATTGGTGAGCGGTGGAAACCGGTCAAAATATGCAGCCGCGCGGGTGGCGGGAACGTCCTGCTGCTGCAGCTTGCCCTCGGCATAGCCGCGCAGCTTCGCCTCAAGCGGGAAGCCGGGGTAGGTCAGCAGGAAATTGGCGTAATCGTCAAAGCCGAACGCGGCGGAGGAGGTGAGCTGTTCCCAGCGCGAGATGGCCTGCGTCATCTGCCCCGGCTGGCTCGCGACAAGCGATGCCCGCGCCGCATCCCACGACGCTGCATCGGTCACGTTAGGCGGCGCGGACGCGGTCAGCAGCGGGGCCACCAGCATGGTTGCGATCAGTGGAAAGCGGAGCATGCTGGACATTTTGGTCTTTGGCTCCTTATCAGGCGCTGAACACAAACCCTTGGCGGGCACGGAATCGGATGATCCGTTATCCATACATGGGGCAGATGATGAGGCGAAGTCCATGTTTTCCGGTTCTATTCCGGCGCTTGTAACCCCTTTTCGCGATGAAGCGTTTGATGAAGATGCTTTCCGGCGCCTTGTCGAATGGCAGATCACAAGCGGATCTTCGGCGCTGGTCCCCTGCGGAACGACGGGTGAATCGCCCACGCTCAGCCACGAAGAGCACCGCCGCGTCACCGAAATCTGCATCGAAGTGGTGGGGGGCAGGGTGCCGGTTATCGCCGGTGCAGGGTCGAATTCGACGGCGGAAGCCATCAGCCTTGCCCGACATGCGGAGCAGGCGGGGGCGAGCGGGGTGCTGGTTGTCACGCCATATTACAACAAGCCCAACCAGGAAGGCATGTACCGCCATTTCAAGGCAGTGAACGATGCAATCTCCATTCCGATCATCGTTTACAATATTCCCGGACGTTCGATCGTCGATCTGAATGTCGAAACCATGACGCGGTTGGCGCAGCTGCCCAATATTGCCGGGGTCAAGGATGCGACGGGTGAGATTGAACGGGTATCGGATTATCGCAAGGCGATTGGCAACCGGTTCTGCCAGCTTTCAGGCTGCGACGAATCCGCATTGGGTCATTTCGCGCACGGTGGGGCGGGTTGTATTTCCGTCACCGCCAATGTCGCACCTGGCCTTTGCGCTGATTTCCAGCGAGCCTGTGCCGCCGGCGACATGGCGGTTGCGCGGGAATTGCACGACCGGCTGCATCCGCTGCATCGCGCGCTGTTCACTGATACATCGCCGGGGCCCGTGAAATATGCGATGTCGCGTGTGCTGGACTGGATGAGTGCCGAAGTGCGCCTGCCGGTGATCCCTTGCAGCGATGCCTCGCGCGCGGCAGTGGATGCGGGCCTCGCCCATGCGGGCCTGATCTGAGCGATTGCGGGGAAACCTTCAGAGCAGCACTTTCGCCAGTTTTTCGACGAGTGCGATTTCGGGCTTTTCGCTGTCTGTCAGCACCTGGATGCATACATGATCCGCCCCGGCGGCGAAATGCTCATCAATTCGCTCCGTGATCTTCTCGTTCCCTCCCCAGGCGACATTGGCGTCGATTAGACGGTCCGACCCCCCATTGGCGAAATCCGCGTCCTCGAAACCCAACCTGCGCCAATTGTTGCAGTAATTCGGCAGCAGTGTGTAGAACCCGAAATTCCTGCGGGCGATGTCACGCGCCTTTTCAGGGTCGGTTTCATCGACGACCATCTGTTCCACGCACAGCAACTTGCCGCTTCCCAGAATGGTCCGTGCTTCGCGGGTGTGTTCGGGTGTGACATTATATGGTAACGCCCCGTCCGCCGTGTCGCGTGCGAGGCCCAACATCTTCGGCCCGAGCGCGGCAAGCACCGTCAATGGCGGCTCCGCAGGCGGGACTGAGCCATATTCGCATGCCGCCATCGCGTCGCGATACGCCTGCATTGCGGCAATGGGCTTGCCATAGTCGTGGCCGCGCAGATCAGTCACCAGCGGCTTGTGCGACACACCCAGTCCCAGCAGGAAGCGCCCGCCTGACTGTTCGTTCAGCCCCTGCTGAGCTGCAAATGTAGCCTGGGCATCGCGGGCGTAAATGTTGGCGATGCCCGTGCCCACGATAAGCCGTTCAGTGCTGGCGAGCAGCCAGGCGGCCGATGCCATGGCGTTGCGCCCGCGCGCCTCGGGAAACCACAGGGAGCAATATCCGGCGGCTTCCGTCCGCTTTGCGAAATCAGCCGTTTCGAGTGAACTCAACCCCTCAAGATTGGCCCAGATACCTAGCTTTCCCAGTTGCATTGCACTCTCCCCATTGGAAGGCGATCATGCCGTAAGGATGACGGATCCGTCAATCGGCGTGCGTGCAGGCTGGCGACGCCATTTTCAGAACCGCGCCCGGACCCCGGCCATCGCCATGCGCGGCGCGCCAGGACGGGCACCAGCAGGATAGAAGGCGACGTTATAAGTCTTGTCGAACAGGTTGGTGACCGTGCCGAACAGTGACAACGGGCCGAACAGGTCGACTTCCCCGGCAATATCGACCAGCGCGCGCGCATCGACTTTCTGGCTTGCCGGGATTGCGCCAGTGCCCGCCACCGCGCGCGCCTTGCTGACGAGATTGAGGCTGGCGGACAGGCGGGCGGATTCAAGTTCCATCGCGGCGTTCAAGGTAAGTTGATGGCGCGGCAGATAGGGCAGGCGATCTCCCTTTTGCACCGTTCCCCAGGGTTCATAGGAGCTGTTGAAGGCACTGCGGAATTCGGTACTGGTCAGGGTATAGACGACGGATAGCGGTACGGCGAAGCCCTGGTTTTCGACATCGCCGAAACGATAGCCGCCGGTCACTTCCACGCCCTTCACATGCACCTTGCCGCCGTCGAACTGGTCACCGATGGTGCAGTCACCGCCGGTGGAATTGGTGCAGGTGCCCACCAGATTCGCGTAATCGTTGAAATATCCGATGATTTCGGCATGCCAGTTGTCACGGCCAAGTTTGACGCCGGCTTCGTAATTCCACGAGGTTTCCGCATGGGCCGCCGATCCGGGGGCGGGGCTTGCAAAACCGCGATGGGCGCCCGCGACGAGCCGCATTCCGGGTGAGAACTCCCAGGCGGCTGCCAGTCCGGGAATCCAGACATCCACGCTGCTGTTCGAGATCGCCGTGGGCGCGGTGCGTTCGGGATCGGAACCGGCCCAGTCGGTGCGCTGCAGGTCAATCGTTTCGTAACGCAGTCCCGGCGTGAGTGTGAGCGATCCGGCTGTGATGGTATCCCGAATATAGAACGCCCAGGCCTTGGCTTCGCCCAGCCGGTTGGACTGGCTACCCGGCGCACCTGCGCTTGTCAGGATCATCTGCCCGTCCGCGATCTGGTAAATGTCGTCGTGCTGGAAGCGGTCTTCCTCGTCCTCGTGATAGCGTGCGGACAGTTCCAGCTCGTGGCCGAGCGATCCGGTCGCAAAACTGAAGTCGATCACAGCCTGAAGTCCGGTGGCCTGATAGCGGCGATTATTGTCGCGTACCCGCAGGGCATTGGCGCGGCTGGTATAACCCTCAGCCCCTGCAAGGTCGGCCAATTGCAATGCATAGTCGGCAGGATCGGCCAGAACATTGCTGATCGCCGTCCAGCCAGTGTTGGCGGTGTTGCGCACATCGTTCAGCTTGTACCACGAGCGTCGCGTATCATTGCGATATCCAACGAGTGTCAGATGCAGTTCATCGGTCGGATCGAAGCGATAGCTCAGCTGATAGGTCTGGTGCTCGGCATCCATGCGGTCACGCTGGCTGGCGTTGTAGCGCCGGTATGGAGCGTCGCGGAAATCGTCCAGCGTCAGGCCAAGATAGGTTTCCGCGCTCGTTTCATCATAGGTCTGAAACTTGAACTGGAGTTCGTGGCGACCATCAGTGCTGCGCAGGCCCAGCTTGGTGACGATGTCAGTGATTTCATAGCCCGTGTCACCGCCTCGGTCGATCCGCTTGAACCCGCCCGAGTGATCGTAGAGTCCTTCGATCAGGCCGCCGACCTCCAGCCCGCCGCCCAGCGCGGTCCATCCGCCGGCCCAGCCATGAGCGCGCCGCGCCTTGTCAGTTCCCGCGAGTGCTTCAACGAATCCGGCCGGTGTTTCCGGTATGGGGGTGGAGCTGAAGTTGATTGCACCACCGACTGTCATCGGGCCGTACTTGATCGCAGCCGGACCCTTGGAAACTTCGACCCCCGCCATGCGCGCGATGCTGGGGAAGTAATATGCCGACGGGGCGGCATAGGGTGCAGGCGCAATCAGGATGCCGTCTTCCATCAGCGCCACGCGCGCGGAACGGTCAGTTCCCGACCCGCGGATCCCGATATTGGGACGCAGGCCAAAGCCATCCTCTTCCTGCAGGTTGACACCGGGGACCTGGCGCAGCACCCGGATCGGGTCGCTATATGCGAATTCGGCAAGGTCTTCGGCGTCCAGTATCTGCACGGCGCCACCGATCGTGCGCGCGTCCTGCTGGCTCGCCGTTACCACGATTGCTTCGTTCACCCGGGGCGTGCCGGTGTCTTCGGCCGTTTCAGCCAGGGCGGGCAGAGGGGCTGCCAGCAAGGCGACCAGCAAGGCACAGGGTGCTGTAGATGTGCGCAGGTCAATCTTCATCACATTTCCTCGAATCATGTTGCGAACGCTAATAAGAATGGATCGCAATAAAGCAAGGTTCGACCTTGTCGTTGAGCTGCATCAAATTCTCATTTGCATTAGGTGAGTCGTCCTGAGCGTAGATTCAGGCTGGTGCCGGCCCGGTTGCCCGCCCATGTGCGTCGGGCCTTCCCCTGGCGCATGCCAGCGCCTACATGCGCGCGACCATGGTTCGACCCAAGCCCGCTACCTTCGACAAGAAGAAGACCGTCGCCGAGAACCGGCGCGCGCGTTTTGACTATCATATCGATGACACCTTTGAAGCCGGGATCGCCCTGACCGGCACCGAAGTGAAAAGCCTGCGTTTCGGCGAAGGGTCGATCGCGGAAAGCTATGCCGAGGTGAGGGGCGGTGAAGTGTGGCTGGTCAATTCCAATATCCCCGAGTTCA
>JAURML010000021.1 GCA_030830695.1 Caenibius sp.
ATCGAGCAACGGCGCTTGCAACACCGCAAGCTTGCCGCCTAATATCAACCAACCAGATGGGCCTAAACACTCACCTGCCTTAGAGCGTCAGCTGTCTCAAATTATCTGACGACGGACAGTCGGAGGTAGTTCTCCGCCCACTCCCTGGTGAGGTAAGGCTTCTCAGTTTCGACAGACATCAATCGGCTCCTTGCGAGCTTCCTTAAAAAGCAGTTCGCAACGGTGTTGTCAAAGCGAACGCACCGATTGGTGAAGGGCCGGGCGGGGTGATGCTACGTAGGGCTTGTCACGTTAACTTTCTGCGGACGAGCAAAGGCCCGGATTGACAGATTCATGCGGCAGCGGCGGACGCAGCGAGCCACTCTTCCATGGCGGAAGTTCGGAAGCGCCGCATGGTGTTTCGGGAGATCAGGTGACGTTCGATGTTGAAGGTGTTGTAGATCGCGGAGAGGGTTGAAACGAAACGCTGTGCCTGCCCTTGAGACTTGAAGCGCTGCATCTTTCGCTCTCGTCGTCGGACCGGAAGATGGGAATTCTCGACCCGGTTGTTGTCGCGTAATCGGCCTGGTTTATGCCGTTTCTGGCAGCCGAGAACTTTCATGGCCGCCGGGTAGGATCGCGGACCGTCGGTCACGATTTCATCCGGCAGGTAGCCCTGCTTCTTGAGCAGTTTCCTGAGCAATTCAGTGCTGCGGCCTTGTTCCTGCGCTTCTGCACGAGGACATCGAGAACCTCGCCCTCACAATCAACAGCGCGCCACATGAACATCCTGGTACCGTTGATCCGCACGACCATTTCGTCGAGGTGCCAGACAGAATCCGGACGAGGCCGGCGTCGACGAAGATTGGCGGCGATAGCTGGTCCGAACTTGTTGGCCCAGCAGAGAACGGTCTCGTAGCTGGCGTCGATTCCGCGTTCGGCAAGCAGCTCTTCAACATCGCGCAAGCTCAGGGTGAAGCGATAGTAGAGCCAGATCGCCAGTCGGATCACGTCCGGTGGAAATCGGTGTCGCTTGTAGGAAATGGGTTTCATGCACGCCTCCCTACTTGCAGAAAATCGGCAAGTGGAGACTGGTTAGCATTTGCCTGACAGCTCCCATCCGACTGACATCAGCCTCCGGAAGGAAATTTCGCGCGCGATCACGCCAGCAGGGCGAGCGGCTGTTCGACGAGATGACGGAACGCCTGCATCAGCCGCGCCCCATCCGCACCGTCAATGGCGCGGTGATCGAAACTGCCGGTGGCGCTCATCACCGTGGCGACGGACAACGCATCGTCAATCACGAAGGGCCGCTTCTCGCCCGCGCCGATGGCCATGATCATCGCCTGGGGCGGGTTGATCACCGCGTCGAACTGCCTGATCCCGTACATGCCCATGTTCGACAGGCTGGCCGTGCCGCCCTGATATTCGTGCGGGGCCAGTTTGCCCGCCCGCGCACGCGCCGCCAGATCGGTCATCCCGGTGGATATGGCGGACACGCTCTTGTTCGCAGCGTCCACCACGATCGGCGTGATCAGCCCGCCTTCGATCGACACCGCCACCGAAATATCGGCGCGGGAAAAGCGGAGCAGCTGATCGCCTGCAAACTGCACATTGCATTCCGGCACCGCGATCAGCGCCCGTCCCAACGCCTTGATCAGCAGATCGTTGACGGACAGCTTGATGCCCTGCGGCTCCAGCGCAGCGTTTATCTCTCCCCGCAGTTTCAGCAGCGCATCAAGCCGCACATCAACCGTCAGATAGATATGCGGAACCTGCTGCTTGCTCTCGGTCAGGCGGCGGGCAATGACCTTGCGCATGCTGGACAGCTTTTCTGCCACATGCGGAATGCCGAAGTCCTGCGCCTGCACGGCAACAGGCGCAATCGCCGGGGCCGGTGACGCTGCCTGCACACTTGATGATCCACCGCCCAGCGCATCCACATCGGCTTTCACGATCCGCCCATTGGGGCCCGAACCGGCCACCGACGACAGATCAATCCCCTTCTCCGCCGCAATCCGCTTAGCCAGCGGCGAGGCGATGATGCGATCACCCGATGATGCGCGAGGCAGCGCGGGCGAAACTGCGGCGGGCGGCGGCGCAACCGGCTCTTCCATGACCGGCGCAGGTGCGGGTGCGGGCTCTGCCTTAGTGGCCACAGGCACCGCCGCAGAAGCATCTTCCCCTTCGCCCGCCAGCGTGGCGATGACAGTGCCCACCTTCACCCCTTCGGTGCCCGCAGGAACCGCAATGGAAGAGACAACGCTCTCCTCCACCGCCTCAAACTCCATGGTCGCCTTGTCCGTCTCGATCTCGGCCAGGATATCGCCCGAATGAACCGCATCACCCGCCTTCACCAGCCACCGCGCCAGCGTGCCTTCCTCCATCGTCGGCGAAAGCGCTGGCATCTTGATCTCAATAGGCATTTTCAGGCTCCCACGAATAATTCGGCGGCGGCGTCAATGATAGCCTCGCTATCCAGGCGATACGTGCGGTAGAGATCTGGGAGATCACCCGTCTGGCCAAATCGCTCAACGCCAAGCGGACTCACCCGCATGCCCCTGACACCGCCCAGCCATGACAAGGCCCCGGGCGAACCGTCGATTATCGTCACTAGACCAGCATGATCGGGCAATGCGCTCAACAGCGTTTCGGCATGACACGGGCTCTCAGCTGAAAAAGTCCAGCGTGCGGCCCGCGCGGCCGACCACCCCCGATGCAGCAGATCCGGCGAGGTAACGTTCAGCAAACCAATACCCGGCACATCCTCGGCCAGCTGTTCCCATGCGGCCAGCGCCTCGGGCGCGATGGCCCCGGTGAAGGCAATCGCCAGTTCGGCATTGGGACCCGGCGGACGAAGCCAGTACCCCCCCCTGATAGCATCGGTTTCCCAGCCATACTCCTCACGCTTCACCTGTTCGATGGCGCGGGTGGACAAGCGCAGATATACTGATCCGCCGTCTGGGTTCGGTGCCTGAATGTGTTCGAAGGCAAAGCGCATGAAAAGCGAAAGCTCATCGGCAAAAGCAGGCTCGAAATAGGTAAGCCCAGGCTGCCCCATGCCGATCAGCGGCGTGTTGATGGACTGGTGCGCACCACCTTCCGGCCCCAAGGTGAGACCTGATGGCGTAGCCACCAGCAGGAAGCGACTATCCTGATAGCAGCCGTAGTTCAGTGAATCGAGCCCGCGCGAGATGAAGGGGTCATAAACGGTTCCGACCGGCAGCAATCGGGTACCGAAAAGCGGTGATGACAAGCCAAGCGCCGCCAGCATCAGGAACAGGTTGTTCTCGGCAATACCCAGTTCGATGTGCTGTCCGGCGGCACTACCTGCCCATTTTTGTGCCGACGGGATTTTTGCTGCCTGGAACACGTCCATGAGTTCCTGGCGACGGAACAGGCCGCGCTGATTCACGAATGCACCAAGATTTGTAGAAACCGTGACATCCGGCGAGGTGGTGACGATCCGGTCCGCTATTTCCCGTTCCAGCGGATCTTTGGATTTGGCGAGTTCGAGAAGAATGCGTCCAAAGGCCGCCTGGGTTGATTGCTCTTTACCATCAGGCACAGGAAACCGCGACGGCACTGCGACACCGATATCCGGTTCGGGTCGGTTCACCCTGTTCAAAGGGGAATCCGCGACAAAATCCCGCAGCGTGGCCGCCACATTGTCGCCTAGCCCGCCGAACGGCTCCCATTCTGAGCCTGTTGCGATGCCGAGACTGTCACGCAATTCCTCGATCTGCCGCGTATTCATGAGACCGGCGTGATTGTCCTTATGCCCTGCAAACGGCAGGCCATACCCCTTCACCGTATAAGCGATGAACAAGGTGGGCACATCGTCCTGCGCCTCGGCAAAGGCATCAAGCAGCGTATCGATGCAATGACCGCCCAGGTTGGTCATCAGCGCGGCAAGTTCGCCATCATCGAAAGACGCGATCAACTTTGCGGTTTTGGAGGTTGTTCCAAGATCGGTGACCAGGCGTTCCCGCCAGGCAGCCCCTCCCTGATAGGTAAGGGCCGCATATTCCGCATTGGGACAATTATCTATCCAGTCAGCGATCGCCTTGCCGCCAGGCCTGGCAAAAACTTCCCTCTGACGCTTGCCGTGCTTCAGCGTCAGGACACGCCAGCCACAGGTGCGGAAAATATCGTCGAAGCGACCGAACATCCGGTCTGCCGTGGCATAATCGAGAGACTGGCGATTATAATCGACTATCCACCAGCAATTGCGGATTTCATGCTTGTAGGCCTCGATCAGGCACTCATAGATATTGCCTTCATCAAGTTCCGCATCGCCCATCAGCGCGATCATCCGACCCGCCTCTTCTGGCGGCAGCTTGCCATGCGCAATGAGATAATCCTGGACTAGGCTGGCGAAAGCGGTGACGGCAACCCCAAGGCCGACTGAGCCGGTCGAAAAATCCACCGGAATCTTGTCCTTGGTGCGGCTGGGATAGCTTTGCATACCTCCAAAGCCGCGAAACGCCTCCAGCTGTTCGCGCGATTGCGTCCCTAGCATGTAATGGGCGGCGTGCAGCACGGGGCCGGCATGGGGCTTGACCGCCACCCTGTCATGTGGACCCAGCGCATGGAAATAGAGGGCGGCCATGATCGCAGTCATGGAGGCGCAGGATGCCTGATGGCCACCGACCTTCAGCCCGTCGCGACTTTCCCGGATATTGTTCGCATTGTGGATCGTCCACGAGGAAAGCCAGCGCAACTGACGATCGATCAGTTCGAGATTGCGAACGGTGTCAGCCCGATCCGCCTGCCTTGTTTGTGTCACCTGCATTTACCGCTCCCATCGCTGATTCCCTGTATAAATGGGATGGGGGCAGCAGGTCCTTGCAATTTTGCACGCATCAGGTCAGTATCTTGGAAGATACACCCATATATTATCAATTTTTGGGATTTTATGCCAATTTTGAAGTTAGACAGGATAGACCATCGCATTCTGAATGAGATTCAGGCTGACGGCAGGATTACCAATCACGCCCTGGCGGAGCGCATCGGACTTTCGCCCAGCCCCTGCCTGCGACGAGTGCGCGCGCTGGAGGATGCAGGCGTTATCAAGGGCTATGTCGGACTTGTCGATCCGGAGGCAGTCGGGCTTCCCGTCACCGCCTTTGTCCGCGTTCGCCTGGGCATGCAGGATGACAAGCATCTGGAGATGTTCGAGGCGACTGTCGCGGAGTTCCCCGAAGTCATGGAATGCTATCTGATGACCGGCGAATGCGATTATCAGCTGCGTGTCGTCTTTCCTTCGCTATCAGTCTTCGAGAGCTTCCTGCGGCACAAGCTGACGCCCATCGTCGGCGTGTCGCAGGTAACATCGAGCTTCGCCTTGCGCCCGGTCGTTTACCGGACCGCCCTCCCCCAATCTCATCTGAACCAGCAGAAGGGTGAGAAAACATCCTAACCGAAGGGCCGCGTGCCGCGCACCAGGCGAATACTGTTGGGGTAAGGTGATTCCGGAGCACGGGGCTGGCCATGTAACTCGACAGCGATGGAAGCCTGCGCAAGTGCTAGAAGCAATTTAGACAGATTGGCGACGTCATCCGGGAGATTATCCAGGGGAAATTCTTCTATCAGCTTCATCGCCTCTTCGCCACGCGCCAGCATTGCCTCGTAGAACGCTTGAATGTCGTTCATATCCGTTTCGCATCGTGTAGCCATGCGCTCCGCAGTGGTTTCTCCCGCCCAGCGCGCAACAAAGGGTTCCAGGTCTTCGAAACCGCGCGGAAGGTTGCGGTTCATGTCTGCTGCCGTGCTCATGCCAGAGCCTCCTTCACCGTCTGCGCCCTGGTCCATTTAAGCACCTGAGTCAAAGCATGGCGGATAGCGACCTCACTGTCCTGAAGATGCATCACTCCAGTCCCGCTATTCTCGATGCCGCGCTGCGTGAATTGCAGGTTGGAAAGGTCCTCCAAAACCACTTCGCCAACCCGACAGATGAACAGTTCCTGCAGGAAACGTTCCTGAATTGTCCTGGCCTCTTCGATATAGAAGCGCACCTCGTAAAAGCAGGTCTTCTCGTCAATCGGCCAGAATTGATGCGTCCAGAAGCTGCCTGGCCCTGTGTCAATGTGCAGGTGTGGAAATATCTGGTTGATGTCCATCGACCAGTGTTCCGATCGATCTGGGTTGATCGCGGGATGAGCGCGGAAGCGAACGGCATCTTCGGACACGTCCGCCGCAATCACGCTCTTCCCTTCCTGCCCCATCGAGCCCAGCGCCTCGACCCGGGCGTCCGGATCAATTGCATATTCCGGATTGCCGAACAGGGAGATAGTGCGATGAATACCAAGCGGGCGGGCACCGATCAGACGTGAGTAAGGGTTCAGCCGCGATGCGAAAGTGGTCCCGATCGTCTTTTTGTGAATGTGCGGGATATGATAGGATTCGATGAAAGCATCAGATGCCGTCTTCCAGTTCGAATCCAGAACTGCCGTATAGACCACGGGATTGTGCGCACCTCGGTAAAGAATACCGGACAGGTAATCCTTTGCTGGCCCCAGATATTCTTTCAACCCGACTTCAGGCTCTGGCGACAGGTTGATGAATACCCAGCCTTCCCACACTTCGGTAGCGATCTTGGCAAGGCCGCAATTCTTCTTGTCCATGCTCTGAAAGAAATTTTCCTCGTCAGGGACGCCCAGCAACTCGCCGGTATTCTCGAATGTCCAGCGATGATAAGGGCACGAAAAGCGGCTAGCCTTGCCCGCGCTTTCCTTCACCACAATGCTGCCGCGATGCGGGCAGCTGTTGTAGTACGCTTGGATCCGTCCGGCCTTGGTGTGCGTGATCAGCGCCTCGACGCCCGTACCGTGAATGGTCTTGACAACAAAGCTGCCGGGCTCGGGCAGTTCCTCGGCCCGGCAGACGTAAAGCCATGCTCGCCGGAAGATCATCTTCTGTTCGAGTTCGAAGAATTCGCGCGAATAATAGGGCTTGAGCGGCAAAGGCTCCGTGGAGAGGCCGAAGCCTTCTGTCAGACTGCCACGTCCCGTAAACTTGTGCTCAACAGCCGTCATCTGGCTCTCCCATCACCGTCCTACGCAGTACTAAAGATTAGCATTGATGCTAAATTATGCAAGCCTCTATTAACTGTCTGCCTTTCTGCAGTTGCCGGATCGAAAGATCGTCGATCACGCCGCCAATGTCCTGAATGATCGACTCCAGCCTGACGGCCCATTCCTCGTGCGACAGGGCGAGCAGATGCACAGCTATTCCGTAACGCACCTGCTCGATAAGTTCCTCGCCTGACAATTCACCGTGAACCCAGTAATCGATCGCGCCTGTAAAAAAGACCTGCAAGTTGCGCGCCAGCGAAATTGCGGTCATTCCGTGACGCAACAGGCCTTCTTCTTCGATAGGCTTGACAGTCTGATGCCAGTAATCGAACGCACGGCTCATGTAGTCTGGACGGTTCACCGGATCGAGAACGCCCAGGAGAAACCGCATGAGCGGCCGGTAAAATTCCGGGTCGGATGCGAAGACATTTGCAACTGCCAGTCCGGCGTCGAACACACGCTGAAATGGGTCAGGGTTCATGCCGGCCAGCATTCGCTCTACGCCAATCTGGTCAATACCCCGGTTCAGCAAAACGTAGAAGACGGTGGCCTTGGACCCGATCAGATTATACGTGGTGTAAGTGCTTATGCCGGCGGCAGTCGCGAGCTCTTTCATCGAAAAATCAGTAGAAGCGGTCTGTCTGATCAGGCGCTCGCACGCCAGGAGTATTGCCGCGCGGCGCTTGTCCTTGGCCTTTTCGAAGCCCTGCTGCCGCCTTGCAGCCTTATCTCTTTCGGAGCGACTCATGTATTTCCCAGTTCCATTGGCAACCTGCACGAACAATGACCGGGATAGGGGGCATAGAAGCGAAATCAAGATTTGCGCTGAAGCGGCAAAATCCGTCTGGTCGATGAAGGTGTCTATTGCGGACTAAAACTATGGAGTTTCGGACAATGGCAACACCCTTCAACCTAAATGACTCGCTCTGACTGCGCCAGCATCGCGTGATAGCGGCCCGCTGCTCCAATTAAACTGCGGAAGGCATCTGGAGCTTTACCAACCTTGTTTCTGAAATCCGTCAAAGTTGGCCACCATAGCTCCCGCGCTCCGATAAAAGGCGGTGCATCACCGTGTACGCTCATGATTGGGCGATTGCGCACATGACGGTAAGCACCGATTTCGTCCCCAAGTGCCAGGTCGCTCTCACCCGCCCAATCCACAGAACCATCTGCGTCAACGAGCTGAATGATCTTCACGCACACCGACCAGTCAGTGGGCGACCATTGCACGGCTGCATCGTCCTGAGAGCGGACATCCGGCCTTGAACGGAGCACTTCCTCCTCAAAAAAAGTGAAGGAAAGACCGTCCATGTCGACGAAAAGAGGTTCGTCAGGAACGTTGTATTTCGCGTGCGCCGGGTCACTGCCCATGTGCAATGCGTCTTGAAGACTATCATACCAGAGTTCGGTTATTCCATCATAGACCATCTGCGTATCGGGCAGAAGTTCGGTTACAATGCGATGCGATTGTACATAGCCGCGCAGACAAGCGATCTTCTTGCTCAGGGTACCGTGGGGGTGCCGCCAATGATCGTGAAATTCCTGCTCGGAAAGATCCTTGCGCCTCGGAATGGCGGCCAGAATTTTTACATTTTCCATCTCTGACGCCTTTCGCTGACAGGCTCCGAATTCAGGCGATCGCTTCTTTTACCGTCACCGCACGAACCCACTTATCAACCGTGTGCAGATTGTGACGTATCTGCACTTCTCCATCCTGAAGCTGCATCGTGTCATACGCGCGGGATTCAATGCCAATCTGCGTTCGTTCCGTGTTCGTGACATCTTCCAGAAGAATTTCCCCGAGACGCGCGACGAACAATTCCTGTTGCAGACGCTCCCGCGGTGTGCGGGCTTCAGCAACATGGAATTCCGCCTCCCAACGTGTTCGATTGACACTGATCGGCCAGAAGCGGTGCGACCAGAAACCACCGGGCGACAGGTTTATGTGCAAGCCCGGAAACGCGACCGCAATATCGAGCGCCCAATAGTCAGACCGTTTTTCATTGATCGCAGGATGGGCGAGATATTCGGTCACCGCTTGCATCTCAGCGGCGGCCAGGACATTTCCAGTTTCCACCCCTGCATAAACCATTTTTTCGACCTTCGCGTCCTCTGGCGGAGAATATGCGGGGTTTCCGAACGTCGAAAATTGCCTGTGCGAGCCCCAGAAACGAGCATCCAGCGGACGTGAATGCGGGTTTATTGCGTTGGCGAATGTCGTTCCGATCGTTGCCGGATGTATCGAGGGAATATGATATGTTTCTGAAAATGCATCGGCCAGGACCTTCCAATTGGCGTTCAGGTGCGCCTCAAGAAGGATGGATTTTTCAGCGTTGACCCATTTCACCCCTGAAAAACGCTTGCCAAATTCGCCCAGGAAAGTTTCCAGAGAAACTTCCGGGGTCTTCTGGTGATTTATAAAAATCCATCCCTCCCAGACCTCTGTGGATATGGGAACCAGACCACAGGCTTTCTTGTCGAGATCGAAAAAATTGCCCTGGTCGGGAACTCCTAAAAGTTCCCCGGAATTGCGAAACGTCCAGTTGTGATAATTGCAGGCAAACCGAAACGCATTACCGCTTCCCGACAGTACCACCTGATTACCGCGATGAGGGCAAACATTGTAGAAAGCCTGAATGCGATTGTCTCGATCACGCGTGACCACAATCGGCGCGTTCCAGATTTCGATGGTCGTCGTGAAAAAACTTCCTGGTTCCGGCAACCTCTCGACCCTGCCAAGGGCAAGCCAGGCCCGCTTGAATATCTGCTCGCGTTCATATTCAAAATACTCTCGGGATCGATACGGCTCGGCCGGCACGGGGCCTGTATCCAGACCGGCTCGTCTGGTCAGATTGCTGGTGCAGATGTTCTCAAGCTGAAGCGTTTCGTTCATCTCGGCATTCCTCAGTACACCGGAGCCGGGCCGAGCCGGATTTGCACCTGATGAGGCCAGGGCGAGTTAATCGCACGTGGCTGCTTGTGCAGTTCCACAGACATGGCTGCCTGCGCGAGAGCTAGCTGGAGCTGGAACAGTCGCAAGCACGGCCCTTTCAGTTCACTAAGCTCACAGCCCTCCAGATAAGCCAATATGTCGTTTGATCGCGCCAGGATGCGATCATAAAAATATCGAATTTCGTCCATGGATTTTGCAGCGCGCAAATCCCAGCGCTCCTGCGCGGTTTCGCCAATCCAGCCGGGTACAAACTCCAGCAGATCCTCAAATCCTTCGGGCAGGACAATAACCTCCCCCAGCGTGTCATCTGCCTGAGATTTAACCAAGCATGCCTCCTGATTCTGTCAGCTTTGCCAAAGGCTGAAAATGCGTCAGATTGCTGTAAATCCGCCATCGACCGCCATACAAGCACCGGTCACGAACGAAGCGGCATCAGACAGAAGCCAAACAGCGGCTTCCCCCAACTCATCGGGTTCTCCAAAGCGGCCAATGGGATGAATCGAATTGAGATAGGGTTCCAGCCCCGGATCATTGTCCATCGCCCCCTGTAGCATCGGTGTCCGAACTGCACCCGGAATTAGCGCGTTTACACGTATGCCGCGCTTGCCATAGTCGGCAGCTGCCACGCGCGTCAGGCCTACGACTGCATGTTTGGAAGCAACATATTCACCATGCATCGGCACTCCGACAACCCCGGCGGCAGACGCAGTGTTCACAATGGACCCGCTTTTGACACCTCCCTCAAGCATCGCCTGTATCTCGTACTTCATGCAAAAAAATGTACCGGTAACGTTAATGTCCATGGTGCGCCTGAACTGATCTGCGGAAACATCGGCAAGGGGCAGACCCGCCTGCGGAATGGCAGCATTGTTGAATGCGCCATGCAATTCGCCAAACTGATCTAAAGTCTTGTTTACCAGACCCTTCACCTCGCTTTCGACTGCAATGTCGCAGCGAATGAACGTCACCTGAGCCCCCTGTTCCCGAAGCTCCTCTGCACATTCAGCTCCCAGTTTGTCATTGACATCCGCGATAACGACATTGGCCTTGCGGCTGGCCAGCAACACGACGGCCGAACGCCCCATCCCGCTTGCCCCTCCGGTAACGATATAGGTTTTCCCTTGCACTGGCCACCTTCCCTTCAACCGTCTTCCGACATGCGTCCATATTTAGCTGACTAAATGGTCAAATACGGCTCTGTCAAAGGTCAAAAGCTCTCTCCCGTAAAGTTTTGTCTGCCGGTGCCCCAAAAAATGCCAGCGAGATCAACCTGATTGTGAGGTGGCCACCCCGAAAATTCTACATGCAATTATTTCGGTGAATAGTTTATATGCCTGTATTTTCAGAAGATTGACTTTACTCGTCTGCCACCCCCTAACTGACAGCCGATGATGGGGCTGCAAGGGAAAGTGCAGACGACATATCTTGACCACTTGAACAACTGGAATTAGGGGGTTTCCAATTTCCGGAAAGCCGGAGTTCGAATCGCATTCCGCGCGGGATGCAAATAGGGAGGAAGCCAAGATGGCCCATCATAATTTTCGACTGCTCTCATGCGTATCCGTTGTGGCCGCCGCCGCGGGGGCACTTGCCGCTTCACCTGCAAATGCGCAGAATGAGGCTGGTGCGTCGACGAGCGCTGGTTATGGAGAGATCGTCGTCACCGCCACCAAGCGCGAGGAAAAGCTTCAGGACGTCGGCTTGACGGTCAGCGCCCTGGGCGGTGAGATGCTTGAAAACCGCCGCATCGAAAACGTCGAGGATCTTGCCAAAGCCGTTCCCGGCCTTGCTTTTGCGCCAAGCCCAAACGCCACCCCGGTTTACACTATGCGCGGCGTGGGCTTCTTCGAAAGCTCGATCGGCGCTTATCCCAACGTGGCGACCTACATCGATCAGGCGCCGCTGCCGCTGCCGGTCATGACTTCGCTCACCGCGTTCGACCTTGAGCGCGTCGAAGTCCTGAAAGGCCCGCAAGGCACGCTGTTCGGCAACAACGCAACGGGCGGCGCGATCAACTTTGTGGCCGCCAAGCCGAGCGACACGTTCCATGCCGGCGTGAAGCTCGGCTATGCCCGCTTCAACACGATCGACCTCGAAGGCTTTGTCACCGGTCCGATCAGCAGCACGCTGAATGCGCGTCTGGCGGTGAAGGCGACGCGCGGCGATGACTGGCAAAAGAGCTACACGCGTGACGACACCCTGGGTGAAGCCAACCGCACGGCTGGGCGTCTGCTGCTCGAATGGAAGCCGACGGACCGGCTGACCTTCAACCTTAACGTCAACGGCTGGCGCGACAAGTCCGATACGCAGGCTCCGGCGCTGTACAACGACTTTGCTGGCACCGCGACCTACAAGCGCGATGCAGGGGGCAATTTCATTCCGGGCGGTTCGATCCAGAACTCCTATAATGCGGCGATCGGTGCTCTTACGAACGACAAGGACCTGTTCGGCAACCCGCGCACGGCCAGCCCGTTTGCCAATTACCCGACCGCGCCGAAGAACCCACGCGCGGCCGACTGGACTCCTGACAAGCGTCCCTATTCGAACAACAAGTTCTTCCAGGCCGCGCTGCGGACCGACTTCGACATCACCGATACCATCCAGGTCACGTCGATCACGGACTACATCAAGTACAACCACCTGAACGGAACGGAAGCGGACGGCACGTCGTTTAACGCCATCGACCTTGTGCGTGACTGGGGCCGGATCGAGACGTTCGCACAGGAAGTCCGCGTTGCCAGCACGGGCGATTCCCCGCTGCGCTGGGTTATCGGCGGGAACTACGAACGCACGTCCGCAGACGAAATCATCGATAACACCTATTACGATGCGTCCACCTCCCATGGCGGCCAGTTCCAAGGCTTTACCGCCAACAGCTATCCCAGCTTCCAGGACATGACCAACTGGGCCGTCTTCGGTAATCTGGAATACCGATTGAACGATCTCATCAATCTGCGCGGTGGCATTCGCTATACGGAAGCGGAGCGGAAGGCCGAGATCGGCAACGAGAGCACACCTGGGTATGTGGAAACCAGCCCGGTCGACTTCGGCATTACCAACTTCTTCAATGGAACCTGGCAGTTCCTCGGGACGAACATCGGCGTTGCCACCCTCTGTCCCGGTGCGGCAGCCAACGGTCTGACACAGGCGGATTGGGTTTACCAACCGATCGCCGATGGGGAGAGCTTCACGCTCAACCCGAACACTTGCCAGGCGGAAACCTTCCATGACACCCTGAAGGAAAACAATACGTCGTGGAGCCTTGGCATCGATCTCACGCCGGTCGATAACCTTCTGTTCTATGCCAACGTCGCGCGCGGCTTCAAGGCGGGCAGCTATCCGAGCGTTTCCGCCGCGACCACCAACCAGTTCGCGCCGGTCGTGCAGGAAAAGGTCACCAACTACGAAATCGGCTTCAAGTCCACGATCCCGGATCTCAGGATGACCCTGAACGGTGCGGTGTTCTATAACGACTACCGCAACAAGCAGGTGCGTTCGAAGGTCGTCGATCGCATCTTCGGCTTCCTCGACGCGCTCCAGAATGTTCCCAAGTCGGAAATCAAGGGTGCCGAAGTTGAGATGGCGATGTCGCCGGTCGATGGCCTGAACCTCAATTTCGCGGCGACCTATCTTGATACGAAGATCAAGAAGTACATTGGCGCCAATCCGAACGAATTTTCTGGCAGCTTCCTCAGCTATGCGGCCATCCCGCTCGACTACAAGGGGGCAAAACTTCCCTTCGCGCCGAAGTGGCAGATTTCTGCATCATTCGATTACACCGTGCCCGTCACCGACAAGTGGAGCGCGATGTTCGGAGCGGTCGTCAGCTCGCAGACCAAGTCGATTTCCGGCCTTTACGGTGCGGACGACGAAGTTTCCCAGTACGTATACCGGGTCAACGGACGTACGCTGCTTGACCTGACGGCAGCGATGATTTCCGACGATGGCTGGAAAGTCACCGTATGGGGCAAGAACGTGACCAACAAGTACTACTGGACGAACTCGATCCTGAGCTTCGACACCAACGTCCGCTACGTCGGCCGTCCGGCCGAATATGGCGTTACCATCGGCTACGAGTTCTGAGGAACCGACTCCCCGAATGAGGGCGTGCGAGCCCCGGCAGCCAAAAGGCTTCCGGGGCTCAATGTTGTTCAGATCAGCTTCCATTGTGGCAAAGAAATAGGGGTCTATATGCTTATCATCTTGGGATTCTATCGCCGACGTCCAGATCTCACTGTCGCACAATATCGCGCACATTGGCGCGACGTTCATGGCCCGCTGATCCGTTCTATCGTTGATAAACATGGCCTGTTGCTTAGATACGTCCAGCATCACCTTTCCCCTGATACAGGCTATCCCGATCAGGCAGGTGTTAAGGCTGAAATTGGCGGTGGCTTCGACGGATTTTCTGAAGGCTGGTTTGCAGATGAGGCTGCCCGCGACGCCTTCTTCTCACTACCGACTATGAGGGCCGAAGTGCTGGAGGATGAACGCAAGTTTATTGATGTCAGCGCGACCCGCTGGGTCGCGCTGGATAGTCAGCATACGATCATTGAAGGGGCGGCAGGTTTGCTGACCGATTATATGGTAGCGCAGGCGGCACGTGTGAATCTGGAATGAGCAGAGACTGGTCGGCGGCACTAAGCCCGCCCGACCAGCGTGATCACGCCCCGCGAATTTTCTCGATCAGGTCGGCACTGCTGCCCAACACGTCGCCCATGCGCCAGCGGCCCAGTTTCCCACCGGAAGGCAGAGCGTCACCACGCCAGGCAACATGTTGATCGGGGCGGACCAGAACAAGCGGCTTCTGGTAAACGCTGCGAACGTGACCGTCACGAAGGTGGACAATGTCGAGCGGAACCCCGGCTGCTTTGGCGGCAGATTCGATCTCCGAAGTATCAATGTCTTCCAGCACGAGCAGCGTGAACCACTTTCCGAGATGGTCATAAACAGCCGTTCCATCACTCAGGAACATATGCGGCAATATGCTACCCGGCCAGGTGGACGGCGTTACATTGAGCATATCGAATGCTGGCGGGTACCCCGGCTCGTCGGGAATGACCGGCGAATTGTCATAACGATAGCCCTGCTCTGTGCCCCAACCTTCGTTTTCGATATTCCCGAGGAGCGCGATCTGGCGGCCCAAACGGACACGTGCGGAGGAGGCGGCAGGCGTATCAGCTTCAATGTCCGGGTCCGCATCCTCAAACAGGCGGTAGATCGCGGCGCGAATTCCCAGGTGCCGTTCTGACGTAGCCTTGGAGATATGCGCAATCGGCTGACGTTCGTCATGATACGAGTCAAGCAACACGTCACCGCCCCAGCCATGTATTGCCGCGGCAATTTTCCAACTCAGGTTCGCAGCCTCGGGAATGCCGGTATTCATGCCATATCCGCCGGTTGGCACAAATTGGTGAGCCGCATCGCCGACCAGAAATGCACGACCTGTCCGTCGTCAGATAATTTGAGACAGCTGACGCTCTAAGGCAGGTGAGTGTTTAGGCCCATCTGGTTGGTTGATATTAGGCGGCAAGCTTGCGGTGTTGCAAGCGCCGTTGCTCGATGGTTTTGCG
>JAURML010000022.1 GCA_030830695.1 Caenibius sp.
ATTGCTTAGCCTTTCATCGAAACCTTGGTACGGGCTTTCAGCCCTTCATCGCGTGAGCGAGGGAATTGAGACGGGTACGGATCGAGCTGTCGATACGCTTCGAACCGATGGTGACCACCAGGCCGCCGAGCAGATCAGGATCGATGCTGGTGCGAATCTTGACGGTGCGCCCTTCGCGCGCCTTCAGCTTTTCCTGCAGCGAGGCGACCTGCGCATCGCTGAGCGGGCGGGCGCTGGCAACATCGGCGGTGACTTCGCCGCGCTGCGCGGCAGCGATCGCGGCAAAAGCGCGGATCATGCCGGGCAGCGCGCCAAGGCGGCGGTTGTCGGCCAGTACACCAAGAAACTTCGTGGTCAGACCGTCAAGCCCCAGCAGGCTGGCAATGGCGCTCACGGCCTTGGCCGCATCAGTGCGGCTGATCTGGGGATTGCGGATCAGTTCCGCCAGTTCGCGCGAATCGGTCAGCGCGGAGCCAAGCTTTTCAAGGTCGGATTCGACCGCACTGACATTGCCGCCTTCCGACGCGAGGTCGAACAGGGCGGATGCATATCGCCCGGCCAGGCTGGCCTGAATTCCGGCGGAAATCTCCACGCGTCTCAATCCTCCTAAAGGGGTCTGGTTGGGTCCGAAGAAACGGAAAATGTCACCCGGCCGAAACGGGCACGTTAAAGCCCGGCCTGCCGAAGTTGGCGCGCGCCTAGCACCGAGGTTGCTGCGATGCAACCCGACTCGGGCATCTGTCGGGCACTCCGGCGCGGCCAGGTGGAATTTTTCAGCCGCCCTGGCCGGTGCAACGATAGACCAGCCGTTCATTGGGCCGGGCGGGGAGCAGCTTCGACAAGACCTTCTGTGCGCTGCCCAGCTGGTGCGCCGCCGCCGCGCCGCCGCCGCAGGCAGGTGTGTCGAACCCGGCGCGCACCGCCCGCACCGCCTCGATCGCCGCATGATCGAGTGCATAGCGTTCGACCTTGTATTCGCGTGCCTCAGGATCGTAGCGCGCAACCGAGACCAGCGGTTCGTCCTGCGGGACGAAAATCCTGCTCCATCCGCCATCGGCCAGGCCATATTGCGTGCGCCCGTTCACGCAACCATCGATCCGCCATGTCACGGGCACGTCATCGGTCCCGGCGCTGGTCACCCGGCTGCGGCCAGGATCGAGCGTGCAGGTCATGGCCACTTCCTCTGCCTGCGGGGCGGCGGGGGCGGGGGGCTTGGGAACAATCGCCGGAGCATTGCCGGCAGTATTGCGCAGCAGGGCCAGCGCGCGCCGGTCAACCGCGTCCAGTGAGGGGCGCAGTACCCAGGCCAGAATCATGGCGCACGACGCAAGCGTGCAGATGATCGCGGCTGGCCTGACACGCCGTTCATTGCCCGCTTCCCGGGCCTGCCAGCCGACCAGCCCTGCGATCGTGGCCAGCGCCAGCATCAGCGCGGCGACAGCCATGCCATCGTCGCGCGCTTCGATGACGTCGCGCTCCGCCTCGCGCCGGGCTTCCTCGCGTCGTTTAAGCGTTTCCGCCTCCTGCCTGCGGGCAACGTCCATGGCGGCGCGCGCCTTGCGGGTGGCGGCGGCCTGTTCTTCTGCGTCCAGTTCCGCCATGCTGCGGCACGGCAGGCCGTTGATGCGCGCGCTGACGCCATTGGCGCGCAGATAGGGCAGCAGTTCGCGCGCGGAGACGGCGAAGTAGAATTCCGAATCCGTGCCGCTCGATTCGGTACCGAAACTGTTGATGCCCACCACGCGCCCGCAATTGTCGAGCAGCGGCCCGCCGGAATTGCCGCGCGCGATCGGGGCGGTATGCAGGATCGTGTCGAATTCGCGCGTCGGTCGTTCGCCCGAGAGATAGCCACGGCTTTTCACCGGCGGCTGGGCGCGCAGCACATCCTGAATGCTCAGCCCCTGGGCCCGGTCCACATTCATCGGATAGCCGACGGCAGAGACCATGGCCCCATCCGCCGCGGGAACGGAGGCGATGGCCAGCGGCGGCAGGCGCAGGGGGCGGTCCGCGCGGATGATCGCCAGATCGTTGCGCGGGGAATAGGAGACGAGCGTTCCGGGCAGGGCGGCCCCGGCTTCCGGGGGGACGATGCCCAGCGTCAGCGCCGGCAGTTGCAGCACCTCTTCCACGACGTGGGCATTGGTGACGATCGTTTGTTCGTCCACGACAAAGCCGGTGCCATGGGAAACAGGAAACAGCTGATCGCCATCCCGGCCAAGCACCACCACCCGCACCACGCCGCGCGCGGCTGCGGCGATATCTTCCGGATCGGCCCGGGTGGCTGTGGGGATCGCCAACAGTGCCAGAACTATCGCAAGCGCGGCGAACAGCCTTTTGGGGATTGTGCCTTTCATCTCCTGCCTTCATGCCATGGTTTGGTTCAAGCGCAACATTCGGGACGCGCGCGGGTGCGGGATCGGTTATGCAAGGCGCCATGATGTTTGACAGTCACCATCAACTTGCTGCCATGCGCACTGCATTTGCGCGGCGCGATGCGGCGCAGGACGGGCGCTTTGTCGTGGGTGTGACCAGCACCGGGATATATTGCCGGCCGAGTTGCCCGGCGCGCCGCCCCCGGGCTAAACATTGCCGCTTCCTGCTCGGACCGGCGGAGGCGGAGGATGCAGGGTTTCGCCCCTGCAAGCGCTGTCGGCCGCACGAAGCCGCGCGGGAGGAGATTGCGCTTGCTCATGCGCTGGAGATTCTGCACGCCGATGCAGGGCGGGTGCCGCTGGCCGCACTCGCCGGCCGGGTCGGCTATTCGCCCGCTCATTTCCAGCGCGTGTTCAAGCGGCGAGTCGGCCTTTCGCCCGCCGTCTACGCGCGCGCCCTGCATGCGGGCCGCGCGCAGGACCGGCTGGCCATCAGTGCGACGGTAACTGATGCAATCTATGAGGCGGGTTTTTCCGGCCCGTCGCGTTTCTATGCAAATATGGAAGGGAGGCTGGGAATGGCACCATCCGCGTGGATCAAAGGCGGCGCCGGGGTAACAATCCGCTGGGCCGTGACCGCAACCAGCCTTGGCCCCATGCTGGTGGCGGCGACCGAGAAGGGCGTATGCCGGATATCCTTCCACGAGGGCGAGGAGGATCTGCGCGCCATCTTTCCGCAGGCTCAGCTGCTGAACGGGGGTGACGATTTTACCGCCTTGCTGGCCAGTGTGGTCGCTGCTGTCGAACAGCCAGACACTGGCCATGACATCCCGCTGGACGTTCGGGGCACGGCCTTTCAGGAACGGGTGTGGCAGGCGCTGCGCCGGATACC
>JAURML010000166.1 GCA_030830695.1 Caenibius sp.
CGGGGAAATTCACGTTCACGAACTGGCCCTTCTGCCATTCCATGGCCAGCAAAGGTTTCAGCACCAGCGGGGCAAACTTCTCGGCGGTGGGCCAGTGTAGATGCCCCTGATAACGATAGAACTGGCTGAGCGCGATCGACGGGATGCCCAGCACCGCACCCTCCATCGCGGCGGAACATGTCCCCGAATACGTGACGTCTTCAGCAAGGTTCGGGCCGCGATTGATGCCCGACAGCAGGACATCCGGGCGCTTGCCGGGGATCAGTTCGTGAATGCCCAGCAAGGCGCAGTCCGTTGGCGTGCCCCGCACGGCGAAATGGCGTTCGTCCCGCTGGCGGATGCGGATCGGGTGGGAAATCGATATGGCATGGCCCGCCCCGGACTTTTCCTCGTCAGGCGCAACCACCCAGACGTCGTCCGAAAATTGCTGTGCAAGTTTTTCCAGCAGACGGATCCCGTCGCTGTCGATCCCGTCATCATTGGTGATGAGAATGCGCATTCCCTTGCTCACGCGATCAAGCCCTTCCACAACTGGCGACAGTCGTTTATGGCCTTGAACAAATCTCGATAATCAGTCAATATCGTCTGACGATTTGTTTTGCATTGCCACCCCCGGCCAGACCGGGCAGGCTCGCCGAACACCGCATGATGAGGGAGAGTAGCTTGAAAAAGCTGCCAATAGATTCAGCGCGATATCAGAGGCCTGTGGCATCGCCGCTAGTGGAAGCCACTCTGGGTCTGGTGCGCGAGAAGATTCGCGATGCGTGGCAGGCGTCGGGCCAGGGCTGGAACGAATTCGCGATGCGCGGCAACGATGCGCTGGTGACGGGGGAAATGATGGCGGACATCGAAGCCCGCATCCTGGCTAGCGGGCACCGCTTCGACTGGTCGGCCTCCATCTCCGCGCAGGAACGGCCCGACATCTACAAGCCTGCCGACGACGCGGCGGGCGACAGCGAGAACTTCATGTTCGCGCATCCCGAAGCGCAAACGGCTGATGCCGATGAACGTGGCTGGGCATTGCGCGGGGTCGGCGACAACGTCGTCCGCCATGCGAAGGACGTGACCGGCGTGGCCCGCTACATCCGTTCGAACGAACGCGTGCTGTCCTATCTTACCGAAGGCGTCCCCGCAGGCACGATCGCCGTGATCGACGATTCCGGCGGAACGCTCACCGCGCCGATCATTGACCAGTTCGCGGGCGTGATCTGTGCCGGTGGTACCGTACGGTCTCACCTCGGCATCCTGACCCGCGAATACAACATTCCCTGCCTTATGAACGCTCGGATCACCGGAATTCGCGATGGCGACACGGTGATGATCGAAGCCACCGCCCCCGCCAAGACGGCGGAGGATTACCAGAATAACGAGGAACGAACCGGACGCGTCTGGCTGAAGGGGGACATCTGATGGACGTTCGCGACACGGTTCTGCACGGTGTGGCGCTGAAGCGTCATTCCGAAGCTGCAGACATCGCCGGCATTGTCGGTCTTCCGGTGGAAGCGGTGGAACGCGAACTCCACCTGGCTGTCGGGACCGGGCGGGCGATCGTGCACAATGATCGCTATGCACTGACCCCGCTGGCGGACGTGGCGCTGCGATCCCGATATTCGCTGCATTACGGCGACTTGCGGGAAAATCCGGCGTTCGTTCAGCCTTACGAGGCATTCGAAAGGGTCAACGTCGCGTTGAAGCAGGTCATTACCGACTGGCAGACGATGACCGTCGGCGGAAAGAAGGTCGCCAACGATCATTCCGACGAGGAATACGACGCCGGGATCATCGACCGACTCGGCGCGATCCACGAACAGGTGGAACCGATCATCCAGCGGCTGGCGGCGCAGCTCCCGCGGCTGGCGATATTTGGCAAGAAGTTGCTCGCGGCGCTCGAAACCGCAGAGGATGGCGACCACGAATGGGTCAGCGACATCCGCCGGGAAAGTTATCACACCGTGTGGTTCGAACTGCACGAGGATCTGCTGCGGATCATGGGCCGCGAGCGGCAGGAGTAAACGGGACAATGTCAGGCAATTCGTGGTGCGCTTTGCTGGACGGTCAGGCCGCCGTCACGCGCGAACTGGTCGGCGGGAAGGCAAAGTCCATCGCAGACATGCAGGCGCTGGGCCTGCCCGTTCCTCCGGCTTTCGTCATCACGACCAGGGCCTGCCTTGCCTATCTGGAAACGGGCGCCTTCCCGGCCGGGCTGGAAGCGGAAGTAGACAGCTGTCTGCGCTGGCTGGAGGGCGTGATCGGTCGAACGTTCGGGCATGGCGACAAGCGCCTCCTGCTGTCCGTGCGGTCCGGATCGGCCATTTCGATGCCAGGAATGATGGACACGGTCCTCAATCTCGGGATCGATGACCAGGGCGAAGCTGCGCTGGCCGCTGAAACGGGCATGGCCGATTTCGCACGCGACACGCATCGCCGCTTTGTCGAACTCTATAGCGCGATCGTGCTGAAGCAGCCGTTGGACCTGGACGCAGCAAAGGCGCCTTCCCAGTGGCGTGATGAACTGGCGTCACTGGGGGCGGCACTGCCCGAAACGCCCCGGCAGCAGTTGATGGCCGCGATCCAGGCTGTGTTCGACAGCTGGAACACGCGCCGCGCGAAGCGATACCGCCAGCACAACAACATTCCGGATGATCTGGGCACCGCCGTCACGGTGCAGGCCATGATATTCGGAAATCTCGACGAACGCAGCGGCACCGGCGTGCTGTTCAGCCGCAACCCGCTCACTGGCGAAAACCTGCCCTATGGCGAATATTTGCCGCGCGCGCAGGGCGAGGATGTCGTTTCCGGCAAGTTCACGCCCCTGCCGCTGGACGCCATGCTGGATCGGGAGCCGGAAGCGCACGCTGCGTTGCTGAAAGCGTCGGCCCTGCTGGAACGCACGCACGGCGATGTGCAGGATATCGAATTCACTGTGCAAACCGGGCAGCTCTATCTGTTGCAAAGCCGGTCTGCGAAGCGCGCGCCGCAGGCGGCGATCCGGTTTGCAGTCGACATGGTGGACGAAGGCCGGATTGATCCCGCCACCGCACTTTCCCGTGTCAGCGCGGAACAGGCTGTCGCGGTCCTGCTGCCGCGCCTTGCGGGTGCTGGCGATGCGGAATTGATCGCGCAGGGCGAAGGCGCGTGCCCAGGGGCAGCCTCCGGCATTCTGGTGGGTGATCCGGATGAAGCGGAAAGGCGAGCCGCAGTCGGGGCGGACGTTATTCTTGTGCGCAAGACCACCAGCCCTGACGATGTGCACGGGATGATCGCTGCGCGCGGGGTCGTGACAGAGCAGGGAGGATCGACCTCGCATGCTGCAGTCGTCAGTCGCGCCCTAGGTCGTCCCTGCGTGGTTGGCACCGGGGCCGGGCTTACGGATCGGCTGGGCCAGTATGTGACCATTGACGGCGAAAGGGGTGCGGTCTTTGCCGGGGCTTTGCCGACCGAAATCCCGAATGAATCCGCCGACCCATACCTGAGCAGGCTGCTTGAATTGCTTCCGGACGAGATCAGGGCGGCTGTCCAGCCGCTGGACGCGGATGGAGCCGATTTGGCGTTAGATGTCGATACGGTCATGGTTGATGGATCGATCGAAGATATCGCCAGCGCCGTATCAGGGCATGAGGCGGTGCGCGGTCGCAGCCTGGGCAATCCGGAGGTTGTGCGCGGCGCGAGAAAGGGCGGGGCCAGCCGGTTCTTTTCGACCCCCCTCCTGCCGGCCATGCTGACACTGATGGAGGAAGCAGCGCCATGAGTGAGGCGATCGACGAGGTCCGCGCCATCCTGCGTGATTTCTGCCAGTCATCCTGGCGGGATCTATTCGTCAGGACCGGAGACTGGCAGCTTTTTCTTGCCAGACCGGGCGGTGGCCTGAATCCGATTCAGGACCACGTTCGTGATGACCATACGGGCGCGCAGTTAGCGATGGCTGTCAACGACTCGGTCGTGACTGCGCCGCACCTTGGCCTTTTCATTCCGGACTGTCA
>JAURML010000023.1 GCA_030830695.1 Caenibius sp.
CCACCATAATATGGTAGGATTGAGCTAGATGTTATTGGACAATCTGAGACGATTGATCCAGTGAAATAACCTGAAGAGCTAGCTTTTCGGTATCCCTACCGGACTGCATAAGACTTTTTGGGATGATATGATGGCGGAGACGGAGGGATTCGAACCCTCGATACCCTTACGAGTATGGTTCCTTAGCAGGGAACTGGTTTCAGCCACTCACCCACGTCTCCGGACCAGTGCCGAGGAAGCGGCGCTATAACTTCGCACTTTGCCCCCGGCAAGGCCTGCAAACGGAAAAAGCGCAGGGCGTGTCAAACGCGCGCAATGCTCGGCTCGTCCGAAATGCGACTCGGCCCGTCGAGGCTTCATTGCCCGTTCAGCGCGAGTGGATTCTTCTCCGCGCCTGAACAGTCGCCAAACCGGGATCGGGGTCCGCATGACAAAGCCATTCACGCCGCAGTTGCGCCGCGCCGCGCTATCCATCGCCGCCGCTCTGGGGCTGATGCTGAGCGCAGGTGTCGCTGCGCAGGACATGCCGATTGACGGCGATCTGGCCCGCACGCCTGAAGAGGCGTCAAGCCCGGCCCAGGCAAGCGCGCCTGCGCAAGCCGCACCTGCGGAAACCCTGCCGGGCGACGGGCAGACTTATAATGGCACGCCGATGGGCGGCGCCAGTGATCCGGCCTATGCCGAACCGGTGGTGACATCCGGCGATGCGTCCAAGGCCGCCAGCCAGGCGGCAGGCGATCCCGAAGTCGCGGCCGCGCAGGGCGACACATACAAGAAAGATGATCTGATCGGCGCAGCAGAAGGGGTGTTCGGCAAGGGTGCCGAAGGGCTGGCGCGGATGATCGAAAGCTGGCTGGACAAGCAGGGCGAACCCAATGCCTATATCGTCGGGCGCGAAGGCGGCGGCGCGGTGGTGGTCGGGCTGCGCTATGGTTCGGGCACGCTCTATCACAAGGTTGAGGGGCAGAAACCGGTCTACTGGACCGGCCCCTCGATCGGTTTCGACGTCGGCGCCAATGCCGGCAACACCTTCGTGCTGGTCTATAATCTCTACGACACGGAAGACATCTACAAACGCTTCCCGGCTGCGGAAGGGCAATTGTATGTGGTGGGCGGGTTCAACGCCAGTTACCTGCGCAGCGGAGATATCGTGCTGATCCCGATCCGCATGGGCGCGGGGCTCAGGCTCGGCATCAACGCCGGCTATATGAAAATCCGCAAGACCCAGAAATGGATCCCGTTCTGAGCCTTTGCGGCAGCGGCGCATATGGCCGGGCGAGGATGAGGCAATTTTCGCCTTGAAGTCCTGCGCGGCTCTCGCCATGGAGCGCCCGCCATGCTTGACGCCCTGACCCAACAGCCCGCCGATGCGCTGCTCGCGCTCATCAAACTCTATGACGCCGATTCGCGTGCCGACAAGGTTGACCTTGGCGTGGGCGTGTTCCGCACGGAAAGCGGGGCAACCCCCGTCTTCGCCGCGGTCAAGGCGGCCGAGGCGCAACTGCTGGAAGCGCAGGATTCCAAGGCCTATCTCGGCCCGGAAGGCGACATGGGCTTCGTTCATGCGCTGATGCCTTATATTTTCGGGGCCGATCCGGCCAAGGGCGGCCGGATTGACGGGATGCAGGCGCCCGGCGGAACCGGCGCGCTGCGGCTGGCCTTCGCGCTGGTCAAGCGCGCGGGCCGCAATCGCATCATCATGGGCGATCCGACCTGGCCCAATCACACCCAGATCCTGTCTGACCTTGGCATGGCAGCGGTCAGCTACAAGCATGCGCGCAGCGACGGCACTGCGGATATGGATTCGCTGCGCGCGACCATCGGGGCGGCCAGTGCGGGCGATGTCATCCTGCTGCACGGCTGCTGCCACAACCCGACCGGGATCGATTACACGGCGCAGGATTGGGACGAGATCGCCGCATTGCTGGCCGATCGCAAGATCCTGCCGATCATCGACCTTGCCTATCAGGGGCTTGGCCAGGGAATGGACGAGGATGCGGCGGGGCTGCGCAAGGTAGTGGATGCCGTGCCCGAAGCACTCATCTGTTACAGCTGCGACAAGAACTTCGGCCTCTATCGCGATCGCGTGGGCGCGCTCTACGTGCTCAGCCGCGATGCAGAGCGAACCACCGCAATCCTGTCCAACGGGCACAATCTGGCGCGCACCAACTGGTCGCAGCCGCCTGATCACGGCGCCGCTGCGGTCCGCCTTGTCCTGCGCGACGAGACGCTGACCCGGCAATGGCTGGACGAGCTGGCCGACATGCGCGCGCGCATGCGGCTGATGCGCGAACAGCTGGCGGCGGCGGACAACCGGGTCGGCGGCATGGATCTGGCGCCGCTTGCCAGCCAGAATGGTCTGTTTTCGATCCTGACCCTTTCGAAGGAGCAGATCCTGACGCTGCGCCAGGATCACGGCATTTACATGGCGGGTTCGGGCCGGATCAACGTGGCCGGGCTGACCAGCGCCAATATGGAAAAATTCGTCAGCGCGCTGGCGGCGGTTGCAGGCTGAACCGCTGCAGGGACGATCAGCCCCTCAGGCTTTCCATCCGCTTGAGATAGCGGGCGAGCACGTCGATCTCCAGATTGACGCTGTCGCCCGGTTTCAGCGCGCCCAGCGTGGTGACCTGCGCGGTATGCGGGATGATGTTCAGCCCGAAATGCGCGCTGCCATCGGCCTGGTCTTCCACCGCGTTGACGGTGAGCGAAACGCCATCGACCGTGATCGATCCCTTGGGCGCGATGAAGGCGGCGATCGCCCGGGGCGCGGCGATGGTCAGCCGCGTCGAATCGCCTTCGCTGCTGCGCGCCGCCACGATGCCGACCGCATCGACATGGCCGGTGACGATGTGCCCGCCCAGCTCATCCCCGATCCTGAGCGCGGGTTCGAGATTGAGCTGTTGCCCCGCAACCCAGCGTCCAGGCACGGTGCAGGCTTCGCTTTCGCCCGAAATATCGACCGCAAACCAGGCATCGCCCGCGGCCCCGCCGCGTTCCACCACCGTCAGGCACACGCCCGAGCAGGCGATCGATGCGCCGATGGCGATGGACGCCGGATCGAAGGGGCAGGCGATGATCGCACGCAGATCGCCCGCCTTGCGGGTTTCGCGGATCGTGCCGACGGCGGTGATTATTCCTGTGAACATGGGACGCGGCTGTAGACTTCCAGCGTGTCGCTGCCAAGGCATCGCATGTCCATGCGGCACCAGCGGCCATGCGCCGCGCCGAGCGAGCCAAGGCCGATATCGCCCAACGCGGGCAGCCCGCGCCCGATGATGATCGGGGCGCGATACCATTCGATCCGGTCCACCACATCCGCAGCGAGAAAGGTCGCCGCCGCCGCCGCACCCCCTTCGACATAGAGATACTGGACCTCGGGCATACGGGCGCCCAGCGCATCAGGTGCCGACAGGCCCCGCCAGCCTTCCGGCACCTCGCCGCGCGTCAGCACCCATCGTTCCGGGCTGCGATGCTCCAGCCCGGGCAGACGCACATCGAGGCGCGGCGCATCGGCGCGCAGCGTGCCGCCGCCGATCAGGATCGCATCGGCCCTTGAACGTTGCAGATGGACATGCGCGCGCGCGATCTCCCCCGTGATCCACTGGCTGGCGCCGTCAGCGGTGGCGATGCAGCCGTCAAGCGATGTCGCAAGTTTGAGTGTCACATGCGGGCGGCCGAGCCGCTGACGGGTGAGGTACCCGGCGAGGCTGTCCCCGGCCGCCTGTTGCGGCACCAGCCGCACTTCGATCCCTGCGTCGGACAACGCGGCCAAGCCGCTGCCGGCGGTCCGCGGATCGGGGTCCTGCACGGCGGCCACCACCCGCGCTATGCCTGACTGGAGGATCAGCGAGGTACAGGACGGACCGCGCCCGCCTTCATGCGCGCAGGGTTCCAGCGTGACATACAGCGTTGCCCCGGCCGCCGCGGCGCCCGCCATCGCCAGTGCAACCGCTTCGGCATGTGGCCGCCCGCCAGGCTGCGTCCAGCCGCGCCCGACCACGTGCCCCTGGCTGACGATCAGCGCCCCGACTGCCGGATTGGGGCGGCTGGCCGGGCGCGCGCGCGTGGCCAGGGCCGCAGCCACCGCCAGCCAACGTTCGTCCTGCCTAAGGCTGGTCAACCGGTTGTCCCCGTTGCGCGGCCTTGCGGGCGGCTTCGGCCCGTTCTTCGGCCAGTCGTTCGGCTTTCGCCTCCCGCTCGATCCTGTCGACGTCCATTCCTGACGCGCGGCCAAGCGCACGATAGACGTCCTTAACCTTTTCATCACGCGCGGCCTGCTCCGCAGCCAGCCGGTCTTTCTCCTTCTGGTTGGCGATATTGGCGGCAATGATTTCCGCATCGGTACGGTCGGGACTGAGTGTGCTGATCCAGGTGACTTCGGGCGGCGCGGGCGGCCCCTTGGCCCCTTCGTTCCACATCACCGAAAAGATGGAAAAGGTGGCCACCGCCGAGACGGCCATGATCCGCCAGCGATAAGGGTTGGGCCGCAGGAATTCATTGCTGAAATCCTTGGCCGCGCCGACCGGGGAAATGCGTTTCCAGAAACTCATGCGCGGGTAGATAGAGTGCGCCGCGCCTGATCGCCAGCGATTCAGTTGTAATCGATGCGGATCGGGATGCGGCCCCGGAAGGTACCGCCCATCGCCCCGACCGTCTGCAGCCGCGCGCCGAACCGGAATTCGAGCCGCCCCGATGCGTCCAGCGCGGCGATCAGCGGAATGTCAGTGACGAAATCACTCAGCTCCACCTGCCCACCCAGCGGGCTGTACAGCGTGACGCGCTGCGGCAGTTCGATCCGTACCTGACGCATGGCTTCGCCGCTGACCTTGGCCCGGCCCTGGAACGCCATCCCGCCCAGATTGATCAGCCCGCGATCCGTCAGCCGGTGGCCTGTCTGCGGATCGAGCTCGGCCGAACCGTCCTGATCGCCGGACAGCGCCACACGGCTGAAATCGATACCGCTGACGATCTCGATGCGCAGGGGAATCTCGCCCTGGCGGGCCTGGCCGCCGAAACACAGATCGCACGGTTGCGCCTCCTGCGCTGCGAGAGGGCAGGCCAAGGCCGCGAGCGCAAGCGCGGCCAGCAGGCGGGAGTGCATCCGTCCCATCGCGCCCTTCAAGCAAAGTCTGGTTAACGCCCGGTTAGAAACCGGACGGCGATGCTCAGCCGAAAGACGCATAAAGACCGCGCCCCTCGCGCTTCAGCCAGCGGTCCGCCGCGCCCGTATCGCCTTCGTAAATCATGCGCAGCATGGCGTGAAACGCGGCGCTGTGATCGAAGTGGACCAGATGCGCCACCTCATGCGCGACGACGGAGCGGCGCACGAAATCCGGCGCCTGCACCAGCCGCCAGTTGATCCGGACCGTGCCATTGCTGGAACAACTGCCCCAGCGGCGCTGCGCGCGCGACAGGCGCAGGGGCGGAACGGGTCGGTCGGCTACCGCGCAATACTCGGCAAGGTCCGCCTGCAGCAGGCGCAGCGCCTCCCCCTCCAGCCAGCGCTGCACGCGCCGCGCCAACCCCGCTTCCGGCCCGCCCAGCACCAGCCGTGTACCCTCAAGCCGCGGTGTGCGGGGCAAGTCTGCGCGCCAGTCAATCGTCAGCCCCACGCCGAGATAGGCGATGGTGGCGCCGGGGCCGATAATCTGCTGCTGGGGAACGCGGGCGAGCTGGCTCTCCAGCCAGTCGCGCCGGGTTTCGGCAAAGGCGATGGCTTCGCGCGTCCGTCCCCACCGGGGCAGGGTAACCCGCACTTCGCTGCCATCGGGGGCGAGGCGCAAGGTCATGCGCCGCGCCGTGGGATGGCGGCGGATCGCAATGGGCCGCTGCGTCCCGCCCAGCATGATAGCGGGTTCGCTGATTTCGCGGCGCAACCAGTCAATCATCGCCGCTGCCGGCCCAGGCCTGGGGCCAGTCCACCAGATGCTGTTCGAGCGGGCCGGCATCCGTCTCGCTGATGACCCGCCCGATGACCGAGGCCCCCGCACGGCGCACCGCATCGCGATCCCCGCAGATCAGGTAATGCCAGCCGGACAAGGGCAGGCCAGCGGCGCGGCGGCGATAGGCACAGCTGGCCGGGAGCCAGGGCACGTCATCGACGATCTTCGGGGTCAGGCGCAGGCAATCGGGCACGAAGGCCTTGCGATGGCGGTAATCGCTGCAGCGCGCAGTCGTATGGTCCAGCAGCTTGCAGGCGACATTGGTGTGCAGCACCTGCCCGCTATCTTCGTCCTCCAGCTTGTGCAGGCAGCATTGTCCGCATCCGTCGCACAATGCCTCCCACTCCTCGCGCGAGAGTTCGGCGAGGGGCAGTTCCCAGAACGCTTCCCTTAACGCACCCATCTGGCCAGCTCTTTGGCGACGGATTGAGGCCCTTCATCAACCGGTAGCAGAGCGATGGGTTCACCCTTGCGCCCCATCAGATAGGCGGCGCGGCTGTGATCCATCAGATAACCGCCTTCGTCAGATGCCTCACCCCTCGCGTAATAGACGGAGAAAGCGCGCGCGGCCTGCTTGACCTGCTCTGGCGTTCCGGTCAGCCCCAGCAGCCGGTCGGAAAAGGCGGCAGCGAATTCACCCACCACTGCGGGCGTGTCGCGTTCAGGATCGATGGTGATAAAGATCGGCTGGATTTGCGCGGCCAGTTCCGGCTGCTCACCGGCGAACTGGCGATAGCCCTTCATTAGCGATTGCACATCCAGCGGGCAGACATCGGGGCAATAGGCATAGCCGAAATAGACGATGCGATAACGCCCGTCGAAATCGGACCAGCGCACGGTTTTTCCGTTCTTGTCAACCAGGGTGAAGGGGCTGCCGATCCTGGCACCAGCCAGTGGCGGGGGCTCCGCGCCGGTGCTGCCCTCACCACAGGCGGCAAGGGTCAGGGCGAGCGAAAGGGCGATAATCATGCGCTTCATCATGGTGCGGCGGTTCATGCTCTGCTAACCGGCAGTCAGCAAGGGGCGAATCTTCCGGCGGAGGGGAAAACTGGAGGTCATGGAAATGCGCAGACTGAAGCAGTGGACAGTAACCATCCTTGCGGCCTTTGCGGCAAGCGTGTTGCTGGCTGTCCCGGCACAGGCGCAATTTTCCGATTCCTATCGCTTTCTGGAAGCCGTGAGGAAGAAGGAGGGCAAGGACGTCCTCGAATATCTGAACGGGCCGGGCGGCAACACGCTGGTCAACACCCGCGATATCTCCACCGGAGAAACCGCCCTGCACATCGTGGTGTCGCAGCGCGACGCGAACTGGATCACCTTCCTGATCGGCAACGGCGCCAACCCCAATATCGGCGATGAAAAAGGTGTGACCCCGCTGGTGATGGCAGCGCGGATCGGTTTCATTGAAGGGGTGGAGGCGCTGATTGACGGTGGTGCGCGCGTCGATGATGCCAACGATGCTGGCGAAACCCCGCTGATGTCCGCCGTTCACCGCCGCGACATCGCCATGATGCGAGTGCTGCTGAAAGCCGGCGCGAACCCTGACCGGGCAGATAACTCCGGCCGTTCGGCGCGGGACTATGCCGCCCTGCAAGGCACCAACAGCTCCACGCTGGCCGAGATCGAGGCGCGGGCCAGGCCCGCGTCCGCGGTCGATGACGGCCCCGTCTACGGCCCGACATTCTGACACCATGGACCTGGCCGAGGCGACCCTTGACGAAGTCCGGCTGGCGCTGGCCCCGGCCATAGCCGAAGCGGCCGCTTTCGACGGGTGGAGCGATGCCGCCGTTGCCGTGGCAGCAGCGCAGACAGGGGTGGACCCGGCGGTTGCCGCCTATGCCTTTTCGGACGGCGCGATGGCGATGATCGCGGCCTGGATCGAAACGGTCGATCGCGCCATGGCCGCAGCCCTGCCTGCAGACGTTCTGGCGGGCCTGCCGGTACGCGAACGGATCGCCCGGCTGGTCCGCTTCCGGCTGGATGCGGTGCGCGGCAAGGAAGAAAGCCTGCGCCGGGCGCTGGCGGTGATGGCCCTGCCGCGCAATGCCCGGGCGGCGCTGCAACGCGGCTGGCACAGCGCGGATCTGATGTGGCGTCTCGCGGGCGATGCGTCGAGCGATTACAATCACTATACCAGACGCGCGATCCTGGCCGCGATCTATGGTGCCACCCTCGCGGTCACGGTCGATGACGAGAGCGAGGGCAAGGCCGATACGCTGGCCTTCCTCGATCGCCGAATCGCCGGGGTGATCCGCTTTGAGAAGGCAAAGGCGCGGTTGATCCCGTCTGGTGGGCAGCAATTCAGCATGGCGCGTTTCCTGGGTCGCTTGCGTTACCCGGCGCAGTAATTCTTAATGATAATCAGTTGCAACATTGCGTCCAATCTGGCAGCGAGCGGGCGATGACGCTTGAGGAACTCCCGATTGGCCAGCGCGCACGGATCGTTGCGGTCGACTGGTCGCTGGTCGCCCCCGAAGAAGGCAAGCGCCTGCGCGCGCTGGGGCTGGACGAAGGCGCGCGCGTCGCCATTGCGCATCGCGGCGTGTTTGCCGGGCGAGATCCGCTGGCGGTGATGATCGGGCGGATGAGCGTCGCGATCCGCCGCAATCATGCCCGCGCCATGCAGGTCGAGGCGCTGTAATGCGCCTGCGCACCGCAGCGCTGGTCGGCAACCCCAATGCGGGCAAGAGCGCACTGTTCAACGCGCTGACCGGCGCGCGCCAGAAGATCGCCAATTATCCCGGCGTCACGGTGGAACGCAAATCCGGCCGCATGCTCCTCCCCTCGGGCGAAACGCTCGAACTGGTCGATCTGCCGGGCAGTTACGGGCTTGACGCCACCAGCCCCGATGAAGAGGTGACGCGCCAGGTGGTGCTGGGCGAATTTCCCGGTGAAGCGCAGCCCGAAGTGCTGGTGGTGGTGCTGGATGCCTCAAACCTCGAACAGCATCTGGTCTTCGCGCAGGAACTGATTGAACTCGGCCGCCCGGTCGTGGTGGCGCTCAACATGGTCGATCTGGCCGAACGGGACGGGCTGGTGCTGGACCCGGCCGCGCTGGAACAGGCGCTGGGGGTGCCGGTCATCCCCACAGTGGCGGTGCGCCGGCGCGGGCTGGCCGAACTGACGGACGCGATCGGCAAGGCGGAAACGCGGGCGCTGGCCGCAGCGCCGCACCGCCGCCCGCATCTGACTCTGCCCGAACGCCGGCTGGCCGCGCATAATATTGCGGCGGGCGCGATCCTGTCGGAAACCGCGCGCCACCGCCTGCACGCGCATCTGGACAAGCTGCTGCTGCACCCCTGGGCGGGGCCGGTCATTCTGTTCGCGACACTATTCATCATCTTTCAGGCCGTCTTCGCCTGGGCGACCCCCTTTGCCGACGCGCTGGAAAGTGGGATCGGCGTGCTGATCGCGCTGGCGCAAGCGCATCTGCCGCAATCCTTCCTGCGCGACCTGCTGACCGAGGGAGTCTTGTCAGGCGTCGGTTCCGTGGTTGTCTTCCTGCCGCAAATCGTGATCCTGTTCTTCTTCATCCTGGCGATGGAGGCGACCGGATACATGGCCCGCGCCGCCTTCCTGATGGACCGGATGATGGCCGCCGTCGGCCTTTCCGGGCGCAGCTTCATCCCGCTGCTGTCCAGCTTCGCCTGCGCCATTCCCGGCATCATGGCGACCCGGAGCATTGCGGACCCCAAGGACCGGCTGACCACCATCCTGATCGCCCCGCTGATGACCTGTTCAGCGCGCCTGCCGGTCTATGCGGTCATCATCGCCGCCTTCATCCCCAACCGGATGGTCGGCGCAATCGTTGGCCTGCAGGGGCTGGTGCTGTTCGCGCTCTATGTCGCCGGGATCATCGGCGCCATGGCCGTCGCGCTGATCCTGCGCCGCTCGATCACTGCCGGGGCGGCCAGCGGCTTCATCATGGAGCTGCCCAAATACCAGCTTCCCCGCCTGTCGGACCTGGCGATCGGCCTGTGGCAGCGGGCCTGGGTGTTCCTGCGCCGCGCGGGCACGATCATATTCACGGTCACGGTCGTGCTGTGGCTGCTGCTCAATTTCCCGAAGGCCGCCCCCGGCGAAAGCCAGCTTGACGCATCGATCGCGGGCCGGCTGTCAAGCGGCCTTGCCGTGGTGGTGGAACCCATCGGCTTCAACCGCGAGATCGCGCTGGCGTTGATCCCGGCCATGGCCGCGCGCGAGGTGGCGGTATCCTCGCTCGCGACGACCTATGCGGTCAGCGCCGGGGACGAGGACGCGTCGGCCAGCGCGCTGGGCGGCAAGCTGGCTGCGGACTGGAGCCTGCCCACCGCGCTCGCCTTCCTGGCCTGGTTCGTCTTCGCACCGCAGTGCCTTTCCACCATCGCAGTCGCCCGGCGCGAAACAAACGGGTGGAAATGGCCCGTCTTCATGTTGCTCTACCTCTTCGGATTGGCCTACGTCTTCGCGGGAATCACCTATTGGAGCGCGCTGGCGCTGGGTCTTTAGCGAAGGAAATGAAATGGCCGGGTCTCTCAACAAAGTCATGCTGATCGGCAATCTGGGAGCAGACCCGGAAATCCGCAGCTTCCAGAACGGCGGCAAGGTTTGCAATCTGCGCATCGCCACGTCCGAACAATGGAAGGACCGCAATACCGGCGAACGCCAGGAACGTACCGAATGGCACAATGTGGCCGTGTTTTCCGAAGGCCTGGTCAATGTCTGCGAACGCTATCTGCGCAAGGGCAGCAAGGTCTTCGTCGAAGGCCAGCTGCGCACCCGCAAATGGCAGGACCAGTCAGGCAATGATCGCTACACCACCGAAGTGGTGCTGCAGGGCTTCAATGGCACGCTGACCATGCTGGACGGTGCGCAGGGCGGCGGTGGATCCCGCGGCGGGGGCGGAAACTGGAACGATGGTCCGGCCTCGGGCGGCGGTTCGTCAGGCGGTTCGGGCGGTGGCTGGAACCAGGGCGGCGGCGCGCCGGCCGGTGGCGGTCTGGGTGATGATCTGGACGACGATATCCCGTTCTGAGGGGGGCGTCAGCCTTCCTGCGACTTCAATCCCTTGAGCGCGGCGAAGGGGTTTTCTCGCTCCGGCTCGTCCAGCCCCACCTCCTTGCGCACCCGCTCCGCATCGGGGCCGGTGGCGAACGGATCGATGGCAAGCGCCAGGCTCTGCGCCACCGCTTCGCCAAGATCAATCACGCTGCCTGCATATTCAATCTCATCGCAATCATCCTCGCTGAGTTCCAACTCCTCGTCGGGGGCATGGCTGCCCTGCGGAACGAAGCGCAGTGTCAGTTCCTCCTCCGCCACCATCGGCAGATCCTCGCCCGAAACCGCGCAGCTTTGTGTGTAAGCGGCGGAAAGATGGCCACTCGCGCTCACCACCCCGCCATCGATATTCAGCTCAAGCCGGGCAATCAGCCGTTCGATCGACACCAGATCGAACCGGCGGGCCAGCGCGGCGCGTTCCTGCGCATTGGCTTCAAGCTGGCGGGAGGGCGTGCCGGGGCGCGCAAGGTCCAATGGCCGTGAAAATTCCGTCGCTTTCATCGTGCGATTGCCCCTGCCAGCAGGCATTGCGCATCCGTTTGCGCCAGCACTGCGGCCAGTTCGGCAAGGCCATCGGCCAGATCATCAGGCGCGCGGCCGTCCTGCAACCTCACATTGCGCCCCGCCGCTTCGACCAGCGCATCGCCGCCCCGCGCCAGCCCGTCGCGATAAGCGCCCAGCCGCCCGCCCATCATCGACATCAGCCGCCCGATATGCTTGACCACTACAATGTCGCCAATGCCGATCTCGCGCAGTTGCCCATCCATATCGTCCACGAACAATTCGGTGAGGTAGACCGATTCCTGTGCCATGGCCGGTTCTTTTTCCATACGCAGCAACACCAGTGCCAGCACGGCGGCGATCATGTCGAACCGTCCGTCAATCGTGTCCGCGACCCCTGCTTCGGCGTACCAGCGCGGTTCGCGAGCGATTTCCACCACGCGGTGCCACAACGGGCGCATTGCATCGCGCGGATCGCGGCGGGATCGAAACAGGCGGGAGAGCAGCGACATGGTGAAGGCGGGTTCCTGTTCAGCGGCAATTCAATCCATGGCGGCCAAGCGCCATTGCGCCGCGCGCCAATGCGGCTTAAGGCTCCGCCGATATAGGCCGGGTTGCGGCATTGGCAATCGGCGGTTTGATCTGTGTGTCGGAGATGCGGGTGATGAAAGCGTTTGGAAGGATCGGGATCGCGGCCAGTGTGCTGGCAGTGGCCATGCTGGCGGCAGGATGCACCACGATCAAGGACCGGCGCGGATATATCGCGGAGGAACTGCTGACCGATTCGATCCAGCCGGGGCTCGACAACCAGCAGTCAGTCGAAGGCACGCTGGGCCGCCCCACCTTCACCAGCCATTATGGCCAGCCGACCTGGTATTACATTTCCAGCGAAACTCATCGCAAGCCGTTCCTTTCCCCCAAGATTCGCGAACATTCGGTGCTGGCGGTGCATTTTGATGCAGCGGGCAACGTCAGCGCCGTGGAGACGAGCGGGATTGACCAGATCGTGCGGCTCGATCCCGAAGGGGACAAGACCCCGACGCTGGGCCGCGAACGCGGCTTCCTGCAGGATCTGTTCGGCAATATCGGCGCGGTCGGCGCACCCGGAGCCGCGCCGGGAAGCTGATCCGCGCTTGAACCCGGCGGGCCGCTCTCCCATATCGCTTTCATGATTGACTCACAGGCAAGCCACGGCCTCACTCAGTGGCATGGCACCACCATCATCGGCGTGACGCGCGACGGCAAGACCGTGATCGCGGGCGACGGGCAGGTGTCCATGGGCAATACGGTGATGAAGCCCAACGCCCGCAAGGTCCGCCGGATCGGCGAAGGCGAAAAGGTGATTGCCGGTTTCGCGGGCGCGACGGCAGACGCCTTTACGCTGTTCGAACGCCTGGAACGCAAGCTGGAACAATATCGCGGCCAGTTGATGCGCGCGGCGGTGGAACTGGCCAAGGACTGGCGCACTGACAAATATCTGCGCAATCTGGAAGCGCTGATGATCGTGGCTGACGGCGAAACCATGCTGGTCTTGACCGGCAATGGCGATGTGCTGGAACCGGAAGGCGGCATCGCCGCGATCGGCTCGGGCGGGAATTACGCGCTGGCCGCGGCCCGCGCGCTCAGCGATTATGAGGACGATCCCGAAAAGATCGCGCGGCGCGCCATGGCAGTGGCCGCTGAACTCTGCGTCTTCACGAATGACCGCGTGACGGTCGAAACCATCTGACAGATCATTCCATGACCGAAGCATTGACCCCCAAGGCGATCGTCGCCGCGCTGGACGAGCACATCATCGGCCAGAAGGATGCCAAGCGCGCCGTGGCCGTGGCCCTGCGCAACCGTTGGCGGCGCCAGCGGCTCAGCCCCGAGCTGCGTGACGAGGTCACGCCCAAGAACATCCTGATGATCGGCCCCACCGGTTGCGGCAAGACCGAGATCAGCCGCCGGCTTGCGAAACTGGCCGAAGCCCCGTTTGTGAAGGTGGAAGCGACCAAGTTCACCGAGGTCGGCTATGTCGGGCGCGATGTCGAACAGATTGCCCGCGATCTGGCTGAAGAAGCGATCCGCCTGGAAAAGGAACGCCGCCGCGAAGCGGTGCGCGAAGCCGCCAGCCATGCGGCGATGGAACGGCTGCTCAACGCGCTGTGCGGCGAAGGCGCATCAGAGGCAACGCGCGAAAGTTTCCGCCAGCGCATCGTCCAGGATGCGATGAATGATGCGGAAGTCGAAGTGGAGGTGGAAGATGCCCCTTCGATGCCGATGGAAATCCCGGGGCTGGGCGGCAATGTCGGCATGATCAACCTGTCCGACATGATGGGCAAGGCCTTTGGCCGCGCGCCGACCAAGCGCCGCAAGCTGAAAGTGCCCGATGCCTGGGACAAGCTGGTCGAAGAGGAATCCGAAAAGCGCATGGACCAGGACGATGTCGCCCGGGTGGCGCTGGCCAATGCCGAGAACAATGGCATCGTCTTCCTTGACGAGATTGACAAGATCGCGGTCAGCGATGTGCGCGGCGGATCGGTTTCCCGCGAAGGCGTGCAGCGCGATCTGCTGCCGCTGATCGAGGGCACCACAGTCTCTACCAAATACGGCCCGATGAAGACGGACCATGTACTGTTCATTGCCAGCGGCGCGTTTCATCTCGCCAAGCCGAGCGACATGCTGCCCGAATTGCAGGGCCGCCTGCCGATCCGGGTCGAACTGCAGGCACTGACCGAGGAAGACTTCGTTTCGATCCTGTCCGATACGCGCGCCAATCTGGTCGAACAGTATCAGGCGCTGATCGGCACCGAACAGGTCGATCTGCAGATCAGCCCTGATGCGATCCGCGCGATCGCGAAGATTGCCGCGCAGGTGAACGAAAGCGTCGAGAATATCGGCGCGCGCCGCCTGCAGACGGTGATGGAAAAGCTGCTGGAAGAACTGAGTTTCGAGGCGGAAGACCGCAAGGGTGAAACCGTGGTGATTGACGCGGCTTATGTCGAGGAACGGCTGGCAGACCTGGCCGGCGACACGGACCTGTCGAAATATATCCTGTAATTGAGCGCATCGCGCCCGAGCTAGGCCGCCGGGGCTGGCGCTGCCTCACCGCTGACCGGGGCATCCGTGCCCGGGGCTGTTTCACTGCCGACGACCGGCGGTTCAGCCGGGGCTGCATCTAGCCCGCCGTTGAGATAGGGCGCGAGAATCGCGTCTATCGAAATTTCCGCATTGTCCCGCTTGCCCCGCAGCACGTCGATCTCCGCCTGGCGCTTCTGCAGATAGTAGTCGCGCATGGTTGCATAAGGATCGGGGCTTTCATCGCGCAGCCGGACGATCAATTCATCGCTGCGCGCCCGGTCATCAATCGAGGAGATCACGCCGCGGCCAAGTGCAACCGCGGGATCGCTCAGAGGCGGGCCAGCCACGGCAGGCAGGATCGACAGATCGACAACCCGCCCGAAAACGTCACGCAACGTCGTCGAACCGATCAGCGGCAGGACCAGATAGGGGCCGGGACCGACACCGTAATAGCCCAGCGTATAGGCGAGCCCGTTGGGCCGGTGCGGCAGGTTGAAAGGCTCGCGCTTGGCCACATCGATCAGCCCGGCAACGCCCACGGTGGAGTTGAGCGTGAAGCGGCCCAGCGTTTCAAACGCCTTGCCAATCTTCAGTTGCAGCAGGAAGTTCAGGAACACCACCGGTTCGTGCAGGTTGGACAGCACGTTGTGAATGCCCTTGCGCGCCTGCTTGGGGACGCTTTCGGTATATTGATGCGCGATCGGGCCGACCACCGCCTTGTCTATCGCCTGAACGGTCTTGAAGGTCTGGGCGTTAGCGCGTTCCAGGGGGTCGCCGGGTGTCGGTTCCATTTCGCCGGTGACCAAAATTTCCTGATCGCTCTGGGCCGCAGACACATCCTGATAGGGAATGCGCGGGGGCCCGTCGCCCGGATCGGCAGCAGGGGCATCGCCTGCCTGCCTGTCAGGCGCGGTGTCCTGAGCCATCTGTGCAGCACTGGCCGCGTTCAGAACGACAAGGTCGCGCGGGGCATCCACCGCAGTGACCGGCGCGGCGGAGATCAGGGCAGCAATCGCAAACGCGGAAACACTCAAATCTCAAACCCTTTAAATGGATTTGTGCGTGAACCAGTCTGGCTGGTCAAGCCCGCGCTCAGGAACAATCCCGCCCGGTTCCGTCAAGCGATTGGGCAAGCAGCCAGGTCGAGCCCGCATCCCCGTCCACCTCTGCGATATCATGCGCGATTGCTACCTGGCCCGGCGCAACCTTTTCCCCGCCGACAGCGAGGAAACCTTGCAGCGGTATCGCCAGCAGCGGGCGATCATTCAGTACCGTATGCTGCTCCATAGCGCCGTCGATCCGCGCCAGCCGGAAATGCGGCCCGTCCACCAGCATGCGGGTGCCTCGTTCCGGCAGGCTACAGCGCAAAGCCGCATCATGCGGCGCGCCAGTGGCAATCGCGACAGCTTCATCCAGATGCAGTTCGCGCGGCCGCCCATAATCATAGAGGCGATAGGTGATGTCTGCGTTTTGCTGAATTTCGATCAGGCTGATGCCGCCGCCAATCGCATGCACCGTGCCTGCAGGAATGTAGAAGAAGTCGCCCTGGCGCACCTCATGCCAGACCAGCAATTGTTCGATTGAACCGTCCAGCGCGGCGGCACGGATCGCTGCCGCGCTGATGGCTTCGCGAAAACCGATGCCCAGCCTGGCGCCCGGTTCCGCAGCGATCACCAGCCAGCATTCTTCCTTGCCGCCATGCCCTGCCGGTGCGTCTGTGTCCGACGGATGGACCTGGACCGAAAGTTTTTCGCTGGTGAAGATATATTTGACCAGCAACCGGTCCAGCGCGGCGGGCGGTTCGAACCAGATTTCGCCGATCCGCTTGCCCACTTCCGCCGCGAAGGGAGCGGACAATTGCACGACCCCCCAGGGCTTTTCGACCATGCCGATGGGCAGGATTGCACTCACTGCCTGGTGGCCCCGGCCAGCTTGCCCACTTGCTGCGCACCCTCGCGCGTGGTCACCAGCACTTCACCATCGTGCACCACCACCACCACATTTTGAAGGCCGATCACGGAGACGCGCGGCCCATCACTGTCAACCATGACATTGCGGCAATCGAGCAGCTCCGCCGGACCGAGCGCGCAATTGCCGCTGGCGTCGCGCGCACGCGCATCGAACAGCGCATCCCAATTGCCGATATCGGACCAGCCCATGGCGACCGGGACCATCGCGGCCCGGTCCGTTTCCTCCATCACTGCATAATCGACCGATTCGGCCTCGATCTGGCTGAATGCGTGCATTTCGGGAAAGAATTTGCGCCCGTCGCCATGGCCTTCGATCACCGCCAGCCGCACCTTGTCAGCCATGGCCGGGCGGTGGCGGGCCAGTTCTTCCAGATAGCGATCCGCGCGAAAGGCGAACAGGCCACCATTCCAGCTGAAGCCGCCTTCATCCAGAAAGCGTTCGGCCGTCGCAAGGTCGGGCTTTTCGACAAAGCTGGCAATACGAAAGCCGCCGGGTATCGCCTCGCCCCGGCGAATATAGCCAAAGCCCGTTTCCGGCCCGTCCGGCTCGATCCCGAAGGCCACCAGCCAGCCTTCGCGTGCCAGCCGTGCGGCCGCGCTGGTCGCTTCCAGAAATGCGCCCAGGTCCGCGATATGATGATCGCTGGGGCAAACCAGCATCACCGCATCGCCCGGCAGGCGCTGCGCCGCAAGGGCGATGGCGGGCGCGGTGTTCTTGCCTTCCGGTTCGATAATCAGTTCCGCCTCGGCCGGGGCCTGCGCTTCGACATGGGGCAAGTGCCGCGCGCCGGTGACGATCATGGGCGCCGCGAAATGCCGTTCATCCGCGCAGCGTGCCAGCGTGGCTTCGAACAGCGTGTCGTCGCCCAGCAGGGGCAGGAACGGCTTGGGCAGGTCCACGCGGCTGCGCGGCCACAGCCGCGTACCGCTGCCGCCTGACAGGATTACCGGTACGATCCATTCGGCAGCCACTGGCACCTCCTGCCTTGCTTCACCCCGGACTTTGAACAAGCCCCTGCGCCTTGCAGCATGCACGGCGCGCCATGTCCATTGGCACGCGTCATATTACCCTGTCCATCCGATGGTGAAACTGTATAGTCCGACGATTCTTCGGAAAAAGTGAAGGCGAGAGGGATCTTATGGCAAGTCTGGACGGCATGGTTGCGCTGGTGACGGGTGCGGCGCGCAAACGCGGGATCGGGCGGGCGATCGCGTTGCGGCTGGCCCGTGACGGGGCCGATGTGGCGGTGACCGCCATTGCGCGCGACCCTACGCAGTTTCCGGAGCATGAGCGGACCGAAGGCTGGCAGGGCGCGCAATCGGTGGCGGAGGAAATCCGCGCCATGGGCCGCCGCGCCATCGCGCTGGACCTTGACGTGACCAGCGACGATCAGGTGCGCGAAGCCATCGCCCGCACGCAGCAGGAACTCGGCCCGCTCACCGGCCTCGTCAACAATGCCGGGATCGCCAGCGAAGCCGCCGCCGCATCCATCGCCAAGATGGACGATGCGCTGTGGTTTTCGACCATCGATATCAATCTCAACGGCGTCTACCGCATGTGCAAGGCGGGGGTGCAGGCGATGCTGGCGCATGGGCGTGCTTCGGCCATCGTCAACATTTCCTCGCTGGCCGGGCGGTTCGGCTTTGCCAATTACGGCGGCTATTGCGCCAGCAAGTTCGGGGTGATCGGACTGACACAGCAGCTCGCCGCAGAAGTCGCCACGCGCGATATCAGGGTGAACTGCATCTGCCCCGGATCAATCGACACTGACATGCTGGACGGCACGATGGCCCGCAAGGCGAAGGTCGCGGGCATGGAATTCGCTGAGTTCAAGGCCACCTACAACCAGTCGATCATCCCGATGAACCGGCGCGGCCTGCCGAGCGAGCAGGCCTCTGTCTGTTCATTTCTGCTGGGACCGGATGCGAGCTATGTCACCGGTCAGACAATCAATGTCGATGGCGGCTACCGGATGGATTAGAGTCCATTCGAATCACAGCGATTCGCAATCAGGAGAGTGAGTAATGTACAGCCACGTGATGGTCGGTGCCAATGACATGGACAAGGCCCGCAAATTCTACGACGCCACCTTCGTCGCGCTCGGCGCCCAGCCGGGAACGCAGGACGAAAACGGCCGGGTTTTCTATATGCACAATGACGGCATTTTCGCACTGACCAAGCCGATCGATGGCGCGCCCGCCTGCGGCGCGAACGGCGGCACCATCGGCATCAACATGGACAGCCCGGAACAGGTTGACGCCTGGCACCAGGCCGGCGTCGATAATGGCGGCACCTCGATCGAAGATCCGCCGGGCGTGCGCGAAGGCAGCTTCGGCAAGCTTTACCTTGCCTATCTGCGTGATCCTGACGGCAACAAGCTGTGTGCCCTGCACCGCATGTAATCGACGCTCTGCGCAAGGGCCGCTCCGTATGACCGGCGCGGCCCTTGCCCATTATGCACTCCATGAAGCGGGAGGCCATGACCGAACGCCCGCAACTTGACCTGACGCCTTCGCGCGGGCAACGCATAACGACCATGGTTGTGGTTGCCCTGCTGCATCTGCTGGTCTTCGCCGGGCTGATCCGGGCCTTCGCCCCCGACCTTTCGGCAATCGTCGTC
>JAURML010000167.1 GCA_030830695.1 Caenibius sp.
CTGTCAGCTTTTTGGCCGACTTTTTTCCCGCGACCGAACTCATGGCCTTCGGGGATTTCTTGCGCTTCTTTTCCTTGCGCGGCGCCTTGCCCGGCACGATCGTGGTAATCGCGTCCTCCAGCGCCTGGACGCGCGCAACCAGCTTATCCCACTTCTTTCCCATGGCCTGTCTCCGGATCGGCCCTCCAGATTTTTTCGAGGAGTGTTCTGAACGATTTGAGCAACGGGTCGCGGTCGGAAGATGGGGATGCCGAGATCGTCGCCTCCAGCGTCTCAACGGCGGTCAGCGACCGGCGGAGATGATCGTGATATCCGGTCCTTTCCAGCAGCAGGATGCAAAGAAAGAAGGGTGCGCCAAGCACTTCCATCAGGCGCGTGAGGCCATTCGGGCCCGATTGCTCTGCATCCTCGGCGGTCAGCGCCTGGACAAGGCGGATACTTGCCGCAGCCAGGCTCCGAGCCGACGCCATCTCTTCTTCGCTTGCGACATTCAGAAGCGAACTGCTCTCGATCGCCGACAAGACAACGTTTAGAGTGTTGAGTAGGCGATAATGTCCCTCGTTGGCGCTCTCGGTCGAATAACCCAGAGCCTCGCTTGCCTCATGCAGCATCCTGTAGAGCTCTTCCGTCTCGGCGCGTTGTCCAGCGGTGAACGAACCGCTCAGGGTCATGACGGTTCGCAAGAGCACTTCCTCGGCGCGGTTTCGAATGGGTGCTTGAGGCCATGTTTCCGAGCCCGTACTTCCATTTGCGGATGGGCCGCGCAGTTGCCAGCTCTTGGGCCTTGTTGACCGCTGTAGCCACGCCCGCCGGACTTTCGGCATTGGGACGGAATACCCAGCTAGCCATAAGACGAGCGCGGCGACAGAATGCCTACCATGACGCGCCACAAGATCATGGACGCATTGAGCTTGGGTGACAATATTCTCTTCGCGCCAGTAGTAGGTTTTGCCCTTCGAAGGACCAAGGCCGCGATTTAGCAGCGGTGGTAGCAAACCCTCCTTCCGCCAATCACTCAGCTGCCTAAGAGAGACGGTTCTACCGCTTTTCTCAAGCGCCAGGATCAACTGGCGCTCAGACGTCGTTGCTTCTGCTCTAAACTTCATTGCTGCGCCAGTTGACGGATGGTGCACAAGGGACAAGACCTGTGGAGGCGAGTGCAGTTTCACCATCTAGTACGTTTGTCCGCTCCAGACGCCAGTCTCCTCCACGGCATTCATAGAAATTTCACGCAGCTGTCATGATGTGTCGTGCGCTACCTGACCTGACGAAGATGAATGAAAACGCGCACAGCGCTGGGCCTACACAAATTTGTCATACGACGTTTGCAGTTCTGTCATGGTACCCCCTTATGAAGCGCAAAGAGCAGGCGGGGCGAGGGCCGGTGGGGTCATATCAATTCTCGCGTGCGCGCAATCATACAGCCACGGTGGGAGTTTTTTTATGATCGGCCTGAAGAACCTAAAAAGCCTGTGCTTTGTCGCTGTCAGTGTGGTGGCGCTGGGCGCATGCTTTCCTGAGAAAGCGCCTGTTTCGCCAGGCGAGACCTCCGCAGAGCCCTATACAGGCACAGGTAGCGCCGCCACGGGGACTGCTACTGGTACTGCCGCTGCAGATTGCCCCGCGGGCTTCACAAACATTGGCATTGTGGCCAGTAACACGCTTCGCGCCTGCCAGCTGCCGGCAAAGATCACTGGTACCCTGGTGGTGCCACGGCGCGCCGGCACCGTTTATGCCATCAGCGGCCGCGTCGATGTCGGTGACGATCTCGGAGGTAACTCCACCACCCCGGTCGCTGGTCGTCTGTCGGGAGTGTTGAGCATCGAGCCCGGCGTCCGCCTGTTCGGCTCGGCTGGCCTGGACTATATCGTGGTAAATCGTGGCTCGCGGATCCTGGCGGATGGCACTGCGACACTCCCCATCATCTTCACCAGCCGTCAGAGCATTGACGGCACCACCGGGATTGATTCCATAGGTCAGTGGGGCGGCCTGGTAATCCTCGGCCGCGCGCCCACCAGCAACTGCAGTGCGCCCGGCGCCACGCCCGGCTCGGCGACCTGCGAAGCCCAGGTCGAAGGCACCAGCGCCTTCTATGGCGGCGACAGCGCCGCGGACAATAGCGGCATCCTGCGCTATGTCCGCGTTATGCATTCGGGCTTCCAGATTCTGCCCAACAACGAGCTGAACGGCATCACCCTGGCCGGTGTCGGCACCGGGACAGTGGTGGACTTTGTCCAGGTCCACAACAGTTCGGATGACGGCATCGAATGGTTCGGCGGCACCGTCAATGCCAAGCATCTGGTCCTTACCGGCATCGATGACGACAACCTGGATACGGATGTCGGCTTCAATGGCACGATGCAGTTTGTGATTGCCATCCAGCGCGCTGGCGGCGGCGACCGCATCGTTGAGGCGTCGAGCGCCGGCACGGCGCCGCGTTCGGCCCCCAAGCTCAGCAATTTCACCTTTATCAGCCGCGCGGTTGCCGGCGCGGGCGATCCGCTCACGTTAAACTCCAGCACCGGGTACAACCTGTCGAACGGCATCGTGGTTGCGGCCGGAACGGCGGTGTCTTGCTTGGATATTGATGCAACATCCACTTCTGCAACCTTCAATTCGGTTCGGCTGGCTTGCGGCACGCCGTTCCGCAACGATACCGATGTGAATGCGGAAGCGGCCGCGGTGTTCTTCAATGCGGGCACCAACAACAGCTCCGCGCATGTCTCGACCCTGACGGGATCCTTCATCAACGGCGCCAACGAAGCGGCGGTCCCGGCATTTGACGCCACCACGGTCAGTGCCGCCTTCACCCGCACGACCTATATCGGCGCGGTGCGGGATAACGCGGACAACTGGTATGCGGGCTGGACCTGCGGCCTGCCCGGCGGAACCAGCTGCTGATTAGTACGGGGCTGGCGTGTGCCAGCCCCGCCATTATTGTCATTCGATAAGGTTTCCGAACCATGAAGAAGTTTCGCAAGGCCCTGCCAGCGCTGCTCCTAGCCAGCACCGGGCTTGTCGCACCCCACCTGGCCCTGGCGCAGGGCACCCCGGCTATGGCTGTCGAAGAGGTCGTTGTCCGCGGTGTCCATATTCCTGATGTCATGCGGGAGACGTCTGAAGTAGCAAATATTCTAACCCGGGTAGACCTGGAACGGGCCGGTGACAGCACTGCGGCCGCCGCGCTGACGCGGCTTTCCGGCGTCAGCCTGATAGGCAGCCGTTTCGTCTATGTCCGTGGCCTGGGCGAGCGCTATTCCTCGGCCCTTCTGAATGGCTCCCCCCTGCCAAGTCCTGAGCCCTTGCAGCGCGTCGTGCCGCTGGACCTGTTTCCTGCCAATATTCTGGCCAATACGGTGGTGCAGAAAACCTTTTCCGCCAGCATGCCGGGAGAGTTTGGCGGTGGCGTTATCAACTTGACCACAGTGGGCGTGCCCGAAGAGGCGTTCCTGACCCTTGGCATGAGCTTGGGCGGCAACACTCGTTCCACCTTACAGAATGGCCTCACCTATTTCGGGTCGGGCACCGACAGGCTTGGTTTCGATGACGGCACCCGAGATGTACCTACGGAATTGCGGGCAGCATGGGATGCGGGCAAGCGGGTGACCGACTCCAATTTCACGCCGACCCAGTTGCAGGCGATAGGCCGCAGCTTCGTGAATGCGCCGCTGAACCTCCTGGAGCGTCAGCAAACATCGCCTGACTTCGGCTTGCAGTTCAGCGGCGGCCGCAGCTTTGATCTGAACGGCGGGGCCAAGCTCGGCGTCGTGCTGGTGGGCAGCTTCGACAGTGACTGGCGCAGTCGCATGGGTATCCAGCAGGAAGGCCTGCTGGTCGCCAACAACCTGAGAGTGAGCACGGACTATAATTTTCAGTCCACCCAGAACGATGTCGTGCTGAACGGGTTGGGTTCCGTTGCGCTGGAGTGGGACGAAAACAAGGTGCAATGGACGAATTTCTTTGTTCGCAGCGTGTCGAAGGAAGCGCGTTCCCGGGTGGGCTATGACGATCTCGCAGGCGCCGATGTTCGCGATGACTATAGCGAATATTTCGAACGCGAATTGCTCAATACCCAGCTCACCGGCTCGCATGTCTGGCAGCAGTTCGACATCGACTGGCGCGCGGCCTATGCCGATACGACGCGTAACGCGCCCTATGAAAAGGGCATTCGTTATCGCCTTGTGAATGGCGCATATCGACACAATGCCTCGCAGGAGCAGAATTATACCCGCTTCAGCCATGTCAGCGACAACATCGCCAGCGCCGGTCTTGACGTCGCTTATACGCTGCCGCTGTCCAGCGCCCGCGAAGCGGTTTTCAGTGCCGGTCTTGCCTATTCCGAGAATAAGCGCGGCGCGGAGTCACGCGAGTTTCGCTTCCTGGCTCTGAACAGCTCACTGCCCCTCGACGTGCAGGCTCAGCGGGTGGACTATCTGCTGTCCGATTTCAACATGGACCCCAGCCGGTTGGTGGTGCGCGAAACCACGGGCGCTGAAGGCGCGGCGGCCTATCGCGGTCGTCTCAAGGTGCAGGGCGGCTATTTCCAGGTCGATGCGGAGATACTGCCCTTTGTCCGCACTGCGGTCGGCGTGCGCGTCGAGACAGCGACCCAGTCGGTCACCACGCTGGACCTGTTTCGCGGCCCGCCGCCCTTGATCCCTGCGCCGTTGCGCAATACCTATGTCCTGCCGACGGGAACGGTGACTTGGAACTTCGCGGATGACTGGCAGTTCCGCGTTGGCGCCTCCCAGACTATCGCCCGTCCGCAGTTCCGTGAACTGGCTCCGCAGCAGTATCTCGATCCTGACAGCGATCGCCTCTTTGTCGGCAATCCTTTTCTGGTGGACAGCAAGCTCTTGAACCTGGACGCCCGCGTCGAGCGTTACCTTCCGGGTGGCGAGTTCTTCACCGCTGGTGTCTTCTACAAGGATATCGACAAGCCGGTGGAGTCAGTCGTGAACGAGGCTGGCGCCACGATCCAGCAGACCTACATCAATGCACCCAAGGCCAATATTATGGGTGCCGAGTTTGAAGCCAAAAAATACTTCGATTTCGGCTGGACGCACGAGCACCTGGTCAACAAGAATTGGCTGGTGCAGGCGAACTATACCTACTCGAAATCGGAAGTTCAGGTTGGGGCCGGGGATGTGGTTTTTCCGCTAAGCGCCTCCGGTACGTCCCGTCCTGCCCTCGAGTATGTCAAGAACGGCAGCAAGCTGCAGGGGCAGTCCGAGCATCTGGTCAACATCCAGTTTGGGTTCGAGGATGATGTTGCAAACTCCCAGGCGACCTTCCTTCTGACCTGGGTCAGCGATCGCATTACCGCAAGAGGCAGGCCTGGCCAGCCGGACCTGGTTCAGAGCCCCGGCATCACGCTGGACTTTAACTACCGCAAGGGCTTCCGGGTCTGGGATGAGGAGTTCAACCTCGGCTTTGGTGCGCGCAATCTGCTGGACGAGGATTTCAAGGAGTTCCAGCAGCAGGGTTCGAACATCGTCTTTAACAACCGGTACACGACCGGGACCACTTTCTCCCTCTCCTTGTCCAAGACTCTCTAAGCGTTCGTTCGGAACTTCAGCAAAGGGCGGCGATCCGGCATCGCCGCCCTTTTGCGTTCGTCTGTCACACAACTGTAACGATATCGTCACAAAATGTTGCCGAGGTCAGGGGAAAGTGCCTTCGCATTATACCCGTAAGGACGAAGCGTTGGCTTTCCGTTTGGACATATTTCGCTGGCCGCTGCCTTGGGCGACAATGGCTGAATTCGCCTTGATCGGGGCGCTTGCCATACAAGGCGTCCGCCTGATTTGGGCGCTAGTCACGCCGGCGGGCGCGATGGGCATGCCGCCACCTTCCCAGCCGCAGGCCAAGGCGGACTTTGCGGTGCTTTCCCGGGTTGATCCCTTTTTTCGCGGCCTAAACAGCACTGGAGATGCGAGCGCATTCGCTGCGACCGGTATTTATACACTGTTTGGCATACGCACGGGCCCCGCTGGGCGTGGCTCGGCGATACTGGCTGGGCCCGACGGCCGGCAAGAGGCGTATACGGTTGGACAGGTGATCGCGCCCGGCACGGTACTGACCGCCGTGGGCGCTGATCATGCCATTGTGTCGCGTGCCGGCGTGCACATTCGCATCGCGTTTCAGCCCCCGTCCTCCTCCGGTGCGCCCAGTGCACCAATCGCGCCCGCAGCCCCCACCACGGCTGTTGGCGGCGGCACGATAACCCCCAAGGCATTTCTGTCACAAACGGCCTTCCAGCCGCGCCTGCAAGACGGACAAGTGCTTGGCTACACCGTGACGCCGCGAGATTCCGGTCTGGCTCTGCAGCAAGCCGGACTGCAGGCGGGAGATGTGATCCGCACCATCAATGGATCCGCCCTGAGCCGTAACCGCTTCGAGGAAATCGAGTCCGAGTTCAGCGGTTCGGATCAGGTCGAACTTACCGTCGAACGTGGCGGACAGATCATAACCAAGAATCTCCGGGTAGCACAGTGAAGCGTGTAATTGCTTTCGTTCTGGTCCTGTTTCAGGCGATGCCCGTGATGGCGCAGAATGCGCCGGCGCAGCAGGGGCAAGTACTGAATCTTCAGGACGCCGATATCCGCGTCTTCATTCAGGATGTGGCGCGTGCCACCGGTACGACCTTCATCATCGATCCCAAGGTACAGGGGAAAGTAACCGTCACAAGCCAGCAGCCCTTGCAGCGGACAGAATTGCTGGATGTCCTGCTGTCAGCTTTGCGCGCCAATGGGCTGGTGGCCATACCCACCGCCTCCGGGGCTTACCGGGTTGCACCGGAGGAGGGCGCCGCCCAGTCCGCCGGCAGCCTAGGGGGAAATGTCGGCGACGGATTCTCCACGCAGGTTTTCCGGCTTCATACCCTGGATGCCCGGTCGGCGGCAGAGGCGCTCAAACCCCTGATCGGCCGGCAAGGTGTCGTGCTTCCCAGCAGCCGGGGCAATCTTCTTGTCATTGCCGATTACAGCGACAATCTGCGTAGAATTCGCAATCTTTTGACGGAGATCGATCGGGCTGGCGGGGTTACGGAGACAGTGACCTTGCGGGCCAGTTCCGCGCGCGAGATCGCCGAGGTCCTCAACTCTCTTCTGAAAGGTCCCGGCGCCGATATTCAGGCGCGCAATGGACTTGTCTCCATCATCGTGGTGGAAAGCAGCAACAGCATTATCCTGCGTGGAGAAGCCGAAGCGGTGCGTCCGCTGCTGCCGATCATCGCAGACCTCGACCGCCGGGCCGAAGGCGCGGGCGATGTCAGGGTGGTTCAGCTTCAGCACGCAGACGCAGCGCAACTGGTGCCTGTGCTGCGGCAGCTGGTGGGTCAAAGTGCCCCGTCCACGCCTGCACCTGTCACGACAAGAGTTTCTTCCACAAGGGTTGGGATCAGCCCGGGCAGTGAGCCGGCTCCGGCGGAGCCCGCGCCCGCTCCTGTCTCCAGTGGTGAACAGCGGGCTAGCATCACGCGCTACCCCGGCGCCAATGCCATAGTGATCGCGGCATCGCCAGACACGCAGCACATGCTGGCGGAGGTCATCCGCAAGCTGGATGTGCGGCGCGAGCAGGTTCTTGTTGAAGCCATTGTCGTGGAAGTCTCAGACACGACAGCCAAGCGGCTGGGTGTGCAGTTCGCCCTGTCGGGCCGAAACGCGTCTGGCGCCCCCTTCACCGCTACGAACTATTCCAATGCGCGGCCCAATCTGCCAGCCATTCTGGGTGCGGGGGTTGGACCGGACTATCTTCCGGAAGGATCAACGCTCCAGGGTCTGCGGGACGCCGCCGCCGCCTCACTTCTCGGCGCTAACGGCCTCATCACCGGGGGTATTGGCCAGATCAATGGCGATACGCTCTTCACCTTCGTCATCAATGCCGTCAAAAGCGATACGAATTCAAACCTGCTGTCGACGCCGTCGATCATGACGCTCGACAATCAGGAAGCGACCATCTTGGTGGGCCAGAATGTCCCGATAACCACCGGCGAAGTGCTCGGCACGGCAAACGTCAATCCCTTCCGCACCATCCAGCGGCAGGACGTGGGCATACAACTCGACGTGAAGCCGCAGATCAATGCCGGAGGCACGGTCACATTGTTCCTGCGCCAGGAAGTGTCCAGTGTGGCGGGGCCGGTCAGCGCGGCTTCGGCGGAGCTGGTGCTCAATCGTCGGCAGGTCGAGACCACCGTGAATGTCGATGACGGCGAGATCATCGTTTTGGGCGGGCTGCTGGATCAGAATGAACGCCTTTCCGTCGAGAAAACACCGCTTCTGGGCGAGGTTCCGGTGCTTGGCGCGCTTTTCCGCAGTACCAGCCGGCAACGCGATCGCACCAACCTGATGATCTTTATCCGGCCCACCATCGTCAGAAGTGCAGCCGATGCCCGCCGCGCCACGGCGCCAAAGTACGAGTACATCGTCGGTCAGCAGACCGTTGGAACTCCGGACCGGCAGAGTCAGCTCGAGGAGATGGTCCGCAAGTATCTGCGGGCGGAGCCACCGCGTGTTCCTGCGGTGCCGCCGCTGCCTGCTCCGGCAACGGCCGCACCGGCTTCCGCTCCGGCGAAGCTGCAATGAGTGCGCCGGCGCCACTCGCCTACGCCTTCGCCAAGAAGCATGGTGTCATATTGCTGGAACTGAGTGATGTGGCGCAGGTCGGTCTTCGCGATGGCGCGGATCCGTTGGCGCTGATTGAGACGCGTCGCGCCCTGCGTCGCCCCTTGCAGGTCTTGCCTCTGAGCCGGCCGGAATTTGAACAGCGGCTTTCGCAAACCTATGGCAGTGCCGGTCTGTCCGCTGCGGATGACAGCCTGGACGAAAGCGTCGGACTGGACAGTCTGGCGGAGAATCTTCCCGCGACGGCGGACCTTCTTGATGTCGTGGACGACGCGCCTGTCATCCGCCTGATCAATGGAATTATCGCCGAAGCGGTGCGCCAGGGCGCATCCGATATTCATGTCGAGCCCTTCGAGACGGCCCTGGTGGTTCGCTTGCGGGTCGATGGCGTTCTCAAGGAAGTCTTGTCGCTCTCCCACCGTTTGGCGCCGCTCCTCGTTTCGCGCGTCAAGGTGATGGCGCGTCTGGATATCGCGGAGAAGCGAATTCCGCAGGACGGGCGGATTTCCCTGACGCTGGGCGGACGCTCTTTGGACGTGCGCGTTTCGACCCTGCCGGCGCGTGCCGGTGAACGTCTTGTTATGCGCATTCTGCATCAGGATCAGGCGGCGCTGGGGCTGGAAGAGCTTGGCTTTTCAACCCACGCCCTGGAAACCTTTCGCGGCGCCTTGCGTGAGCCCAACGGAATCGTTCTGGTGACGGGGCCCACCGGCTCCGGTAAGACCACGAGTCTGTATTCCGGCCTCGCCATGCTCAACGATGCGACGCGCAATATCCTCACCATCGAGGACCCGGTCGAATATGCCATCAAGGGGTTGGGCCAGACCCAGGTCAACACCAAGGTCGGGATGACCTTCGCCGCGGGCTTGCGGGCCATACTGCGGCAGGATCCCGATATTGTGATGGTGGGTGAAATCCGCGACGGGGAAACGGCCCAGATTGCCGTGCAGGCAAGCCTCACCGGTCACCTGGTTCTTTCCACCGTGCATACCAACAATGCGGCCGGCGCCATCACGCGCCTGCGAGACATGGGGGTCGAGCCGTTCCTGCTGGCGGCGACCATACGTGTGGTCATCGCGCAGCGTCTGGTGCGCCGGCTATGCCCCGCCTGTCGCCACCCCACCCCTGCGGACCTGGCCACCGCGAGGCTGATCAATGTTCCGCCCGGACACACGCTCTATCGCAACGCAGGGTGTGCGGAATGCGGCAATACCGGCTTTGCCGGGCGGATCGGTGTCTATGAGGCAATCCGTATCGATGATCGCATCCGTCGCCTGATTAGTGACATGGCAGACGAGGACGCGATTTCGGCCGTTGCCTTTGAAAAGGGCGGGACCTTGGCCGATGAGGTGCGCCGGTACGTTGCTGAAGGCCTGACGACGGTAGAGGAATCTATCCGGGTGACCCGTCAGGAAATGGCGCATGTCGACCTTTGAGTATACCGCGCTCGATAGCGGGGGCAGGACTTGCCAGGGCGTAATATCGGCTGCGACCGAGCGCCTGGTGCGCGAAGAGCTGCAGGGTCGGCGGCTGGTTCCTGTTAGCATCGTTCCTGCTGTCGAAGGCATGAGCGGTCGCATCAGGAACCGCTTGAAGCCCCGCAAGCTCAGTGTCCGACATCTGTCTTTGATAACGCGCCAGCTTGCGACCCTGGTTGCCACCGCGCCCCTGGAAGAGGCGCTGCGAACCATCGCCTTGCAGACCGACAATCCGCATCTGCGACGGGTCCTGACCGCGACACATGAAAGCGTGCTGGAAGGCTTCCGCCTGTCCGGCGCCATGGCGCGGCAGGACGCCGCGTTTCCCCCGCTTTATCGTGCCATGGTCGCGGCGGGAGAGAGTTCTGGCGCATTGCCCACCATCCTGGAAAGGCTGGCGGACCTGCTGGAACGCGACGAGCAGGCGCGCAGCCGCCTCAAGATCGCCCTGGTCTATCCCGCAGCCCTCACGCTCACGGCTTTGACGGTTATCGCCGCGCTGGTGGTCTTCGTGGTCCCGAAAGTGGTGGACCAGTTCGACAGTATGGGGCAGCGGCTTCCGCTCCTGACACGCGTGATAATCTTTGTCTCGGATGTGGCGCGCGACTGGGGATGGCTTTTCCTGCTGCTTTTCGCCGCCGGCATCATCGGACTGGCGCAGGCGCTGCGCCGGCCGGACATGCGACTGCGCTTCGATGCGGCGCTTCTGCGCCTGCCGGTCGCCGGCAAGCTGATCCGCAACGTCAACGCTGCCCGTCTGGCACGCACGCTGTCGACCATGATTGCCAGCGGCGTCCCCGTGCTGGAAGGTCTGCTGCTCACGGTACCGACGGTGTCCAATCGTGCCTTGCGCCAGGCAACGCTCGTGATGGCGACGACCATCCGCGAGGGTGGCAGCCTGTCCGGCGCCATGCGCCGAGCGGATATCTTTCCGCCCATCCTTATCTACATGACCGCCAGCGGCGAGAGCAGCGGACGCATGGACGATATGCTGGGCCGTGCCGCCGAATATCTGGAGCGGGAGTTTCAGACCTTTGTCGCGCTGGCGCTTAGCCTGCTTGAGCCGATCATCATCGTGGTGATGGGCGCTGTCGTCACGCTGATCGTATTGGCGATCCTGCTTCCGATCCTGCAAATCAACACACTGGCCTACAGCTGAAGAGAGATACCCATGCCCGTTCCTGACCGTTTTCGCCGCGACGCCGGCTTTACCCTGGTAGAAGTCATGGTGGTGATCGTCATCATCGGCCTCTTGGCGACGGTCGTAATGATCAATGTTCTTCCCAGCCAGGACCGCGCCATGCGCGAAAAAGCGCGTGCGGACATTGCCGTGCTGGAACAGGCCGTGGAGACGTTTCGCCTGGAAACGCTGCGCTTTCCGACGACCGAGGAAGGATTGACGGCGCTGGTGCAGGCGCCTGCCGGCATGGCGCGCGCGGATCGCTATCGCGATGGTGGCTATGTGCGCCGTCTGCCCCAGGATCCGTGGGGCAATCCCTATCAATATGCCTTTCCCGGTCAGCATAGCCGGTTCGATGTATATTCGTTCGGCGCGGATGGGGTGAAGGGCGGGGAGGGCGACAATGCCGATATCGGCAACTGGAGCTAGGGAGCAGGGTTTCACGCTCATCGAGATGATGGTGGTCTTGCTGTTGGTGGGCCTCGCCAGCAGCATGGTGCTGCTCAACCTGCCATCGGGCGGCGCAAGACTTGCGGATGAAGCCGAGCATCTGGCCGCGCGGATTCAGCACGCGCAGCAGGAAGCGGTGCTGACCAATCGCCCTGTCGAGATCATCCTGGCGGCAAATGACAGCAGTTTTCGGGTTCAGCGCCGTGGCCGTTGGGTTCCGCTGGTCGCCGGGCCGTTCAAGCCTCGGCCCTGGGGGGAAGGGCTTTCCGTCGCGCTAACCGGTGGTGCCGGGCGCAGGGCCGTCCGTTTCGATTCCAGCGGCAGCACCGATCCCGCCACCATTCGCATGACCGCCAGCGGACGTTCGATAGACCTTATTATCAACCGCCAGGGCCGGGTGCAGATCCATGACCTTGTCTGAACGTGGGTTCACCGTTCTGGAAATGCTCGTGGCCATGGCTATTCTCAGCCTGGGCGCCGTGGCGTTGCTCAATCTGGCCGGCGAGAACACACGCACGGCTGCAGCGTTGCGCACGCGGCTGTTCGCCAGCATCGTGGCTGACAATCGCGCCATCGAAGCCATAGCCAGCGCCATGCCACCTTCCGTTGGCGCAGAAAGCGGCGTTGAAATGGCCGGCGGCGAGGCGTGGCGCTGGACACGGCGAGTCACGCGGGCTGCCGACAGCGATATCCTGCGCGTCACGGTTACGGTTTCGCCGCCACAGAGCAACAGGACCGCCAGTGAAGTCGTGGTCTTCCGGGTGATGCGATGAAGGGATTTACCCTCGTTGAAATGATGCTGGCACTGTTCATCTTCGGCCTGGTTTCCGCCGCCGGCGTCGCCGTGATGCGCTTCAGCATGGACAATCAGGAAAGGGTCCGGGCCCATACCAGCCGCCTGGCGGAATTTCAGGGCGCACGGGCGCTGCTGAAGGCGGACCTGGCCCAGGCCAGCACACGCCGGACCCGCGGCCTCGACGGGCGGCCCGATAATCGCGCTTTTTTCGGCAACGAACAGGCGAATGGCGGTCCATTGTTGGCATTGGTTCGCCGTGGCGTGGACAATCCCGACAATCAACCGCGCAGCTCATTGCAGTATGTCGAATATCGTCTGGCAAAGAATACGCTGGAGCGCCGCACCCGCGTCGGATTGGATAGCGGCTCATTCTATCCCTCCCAGCCGTTGCTCACGGGCATCCGCAGCGCCTCGCTGAAATTTCTGTGGCATGGGCAATGGATCGATACGCTCCCGCTGGGCGCGCATGTAGACCTTCCCCAGGCGGTGCGGCTGGACTTGAACCTGACCGACTACGGAACTGTAACGCAGCTGCTTCTCGTGACGGGGTCTGCTTCGTGAGGCGCTGGGACGAAAAAGGTGCGGCCTTGATCACGGTGCTGCTTCTGGTGGCGGTAATGTCGGTGCTGGCGGTGGCGCTGCTTGACGATATCCGTTTTGGAATTCGCCGCAGTATGAATGCGGCCGAGAACGGTCAGGCTCAATGGTATGCGCTCGGCGCGGAGGCATTGGCGCGAAGCCGGATCGCCCGTCTTTCCAGTGGTGGGGTGCGCACCAGTCTTGCGGGAAACTGGCCAGGGCGCTTTGTCCAGTTTCCGGTCGAGGACGGGCAGGTCGGCATGCGCCTGGCCGATGGCGGCGCCTGCTTTAATCTCAACAGCGTGGTGGAAGGTGCCGGCGAGATGCTGCGCCGCCGCGATCGGGGCGCTGCGCAGTTCATGGCATTGCTCTTGGCGCTGGAGTTTGCGCCCCAGGACGCCGCCACACTCGCGGCGGCGCTGGTGGACTGGGCCGACAGTGATGCCCTGCGTGAGGCCGGTGGGGCGGAGGATGAAGCTTATAGAGAGTCCCCCGTTGGCTATCTCACCGGGGCAACGCTGCTTGCCGAGGCCAGCGAGCTTCGCGCCATCCACGGGTTCACCGACAACGTCTACCGCCGCCTGCGTCCCTATGTTTGCGCGCTGCCCAACACGGATATGACGATGCTCAACGTCAACACCTTGCCGGTGACAAGTGCCGTGCTTCTGACAGCCCTTACAGATGGCCGGCTGTCACCCGCCGATGCCGCCCGCCTGATTGCCATGCGTCCCGCTGGGGGCTGGCCGAACGAAGCGGCGTTCCGGGCGGAACCACTTCTGGCCCCGCTGAGTGAAAGCGGCGGTCCGGGTGAACAGGTATCGCTGCGAACCCGCTTCTTTCGGCTCGAGACTGATGTACGCCATGGCGATGCCGAGGCGCTTTCCAGCACTCTGTTTGAAAGCGCCGGCCAGGGCGACGTAAGGCTCGTATCCAGGCGCTGGGGAGCCGACGAATGAAAAGCGCGCGCATTGTGATCTATCCATCGGACCTCCAAAAGGCGCTGGTCTGCACCACCATCGGGGAGGCTGGCACGATGCCCGGTTGGCGTAAGCTGCACCCGGGCGATGCTGAGGGTTCGGAGCTGTGGACGGTCCTGGTGGTACCGGGCATTGAGGTAACTGCCCGCTGGCTGCATCTGCCCACGCGCAGTGAAAAGCAGGCGCTTGCCGCGGCGCGCATGCAGATGGAAGACGAGCTGGCTTTGGGGCCGCAAGCGCTCCATCTGGCCCTGGGGCCTTTGGAAGAAGACGGGTTCCGGCTCGCCGTGGCTGTTTCGCGAGAACAGATGCAAGCGTGGATCGATGGCGCGCGGCAGCACGGCCTGGAACCCGATGCCCTCATTCCCGACCATCTCACACTGCCAGAACCCGCCGATGCACAAACCTTGGCGGCACAGATGCCAGATGGGGTTGCGATTGTACGCGGTCCGCGCCTGGCATTCTGTTGTGACAGCGACCTCCTGCCCATGCTTCTGAAGGACGTCACGGCAACGTCAACCAGTCAGCCCGCCCTCGAGCGCATGATAACGCAAGGGGCTCTTGCTCCCCCTGTCAACTTGCTGCAGGGGGAATTCGGCGTGCGCCGACGCGGGGGATTCTTGACCGGCAATCGGGTGCGCCTGGCTGTAATGGCCGGATTGCTATTGATAAGCCCGGTCTTGATACAAATCGGTCAGGCGGTCCACCTCCATATATCCGCGCAGCGGTTGAAGGCGGAAAGCGCGGTCGCGGCGGCCTCCGTGCTGCCGGCCGGCGCGGCTGTTCAGAACCCGGTGCAGGCATTGCAGGACCGGTTTCGGCAACTGGACCTGACGTCCGGTGGTCCGGCAGGCCGGATCGCACTGTTATTTTCAACGCTGGAGGCAGCAGGCGGCATTCAACTCGAGAGTTTGACGGTGATGTCCGATGGTATGTTGCAAGTCTCGCTCCGCCACCCTGTGGCGGAGGATATCGACAAGCTCGGTATCGCGCTGGCCGGAAATGGCATCGAAATGCGCAAAGTGTCCTCGCGAGAGGATTCCGGAGTAATGGTCAGCGACGTAAGGCTGGGAGGCAGGCCGTGATCAACTGGTGGAACAGCCTGTCGCAGCGCGAGCGCATCATGGTGGGGCTGGGCGCAGTCCTGATCGTGGCCGCCATTTGCTGGTACGGGGTTTGGCGACCGGCTGTGTATCTCCATCGGGTGTCGGCATACCGGCATGCAATAGCTTTAAAAGAGAAGCAGACGGTTCTGTCGCTGGTGGCGCAGATACGCACATTGGGACCGGCGCGCAAGGTTGAAGCCGCCAAGAAGCCCTTGGCGGAGATTGTGCGCGATAGCTTGGGCGCCGCCGGTATCACGCCGGGACGCATCGAACCCGATCCGCAAGGCGGGGTTCGTGTTGCCGCCAACGCGGTCCCATCGACGCTGCTATTTCCCTGGATTGCCCAACTGCAAACCGAGTATGGCATTTCGCTCCGCCACCTGATTGTGGTGAAACAGGGTGAGGGCACGCTCAACCTTGACGCGACCTTTAGCGATGGGCGCTGATATGCAGTGGAAATGGCCCGTATTGGCAATGTTCCTGGTTGCGGTTCTGGCGGCGACCGCGCCCTTGCGGCTGGCGCTATCCTGGACGCAGGCGGACCGCTGGCTTTCCGCCGCAGATGTTGAGGGGACGATCTGGGGCGGCGTCTTGCAGGCTGGTTATCTCGGCCACCTTTCGCTGGGCGATGCAAAAGTGGCGCTGGATATTCCCGCCCTTCTGTCAGGTCAAATGCGCTTTCGCTTCTCTGCGGCGGGCAAACTGCAAGGTGCCGGCACAGCCCTGCTGGGCCGAGACAGACGAGAGATCCGCGCCGATAGCTTGCGGGTTCCCGTCCAGGCGCTTTCCCCCTCGCTGCCGTTGGAAGGTGAAATGCTGCTATCCGACATCGACGTTGCATTCCGTGACGGTACCTGCCGCGCAGCGCAGGGATCGGTTGTGGTCAAGCATGTGCGGCTGGCGCGGGGCAGTATCCCGCTTTCGTCCGACCTGGAATTGCGCGGAGCGCTCGGCTGTGCCGGTAACGACGTGATTGCCAGATTGGTGGGCCGGTCCGGCAGCATCGCGATCCGCAGCACCATCCGCATTGGCGCTGACGGCGCCTATCGAATGGAAAATCGCATCCTGGGTTTGGGAGAAGCTGGCGATGCCATGGCCGCCGCGGCCGGCTTTGCGCCGGAGGCAGATGGCTATGCGCGTTTCGATCGGGGAAATCTCGCCCTTTAACCCGTCGCTTGGCGCAAAATCTGCGTGCCATCGAGTGGCCCGTAGAGCCAGGTGAGCCAAATTCCGATCGCCAAACCCACCCCAAAGGGGATGGGTTGCGCGCGTCCGACCGGCTTGCCACGCACCGACATCAGGGCGACGAAGACGAGCCCGGCGCCCGCACCAAGCACAAGAATGGTTGGGAGGCCCTGCCAGCCGGTCCATGCGCCCCCCCCCGCCCGAAGCCATGCATCTCCCCCGCCAAGACCGTCTTGTCCGCGCAATTTGCGATACGCAAACGCAAGCGCCGCCAGCAGAGCGAAGCCTATCGCAGCGCCCAGCGCATGCTCGTAAAAGCTCTGCATGGATTGGGCGGCTATCGCTATCAGACCGCTTACAAGCAAGGTGATGGTCAAAGTTCGCGGCAGCCAGAAATGCTCGAAATCCAGCAAGGCCAGAATCAGCAGCTGCCATCCCAGCAGGCTGCCCAGGAAGGCGTTTGGACCAGGCCATGCCGATCCTGCCCATAGCGCCAAAGCCATACAGGCCAGAACCAAAACCAGCTTTCGCCGCGAGCTCTCGGGCCGAACAATGTCCGGCTTCGGCATTTTCAGTGATGCGCTGGATATGATCATCCCCACGGGAATGCTTATCAGTACGGATAGCACTATGAAAATCACGTCGGGCATGGTTCAGCCAACGATCCGTCCAGCGGGTATACCTGTGATCCGACCGACCGGAGTGCAACTATTTTCACAAGGCGGGGTATGAGATCCGGATTCTGTTAATTGCGGAGTCACTGTGCAAAACTTGTTGGAGGCCCACCACGACAGACCAATAGAAAACCCCTTTTAATATAGTGGGTTAGTAGTAGTCACACCACTGTCATATATAGTTCACAAAGCTGGCGCGTTCCTCTGCAATGCCGCCGCTAGTCATATATACGCTATGGGAAGATGAAAAACATGAAGATGTATAGCCGCGCTGCAATTGGAATGATTGCCGGTATCGCGTTGATCGCGAACTCGGCGGCGGCAGCCAACCTCACCGGTGCTGGCTCGACCTTTGTGTTTCCGCTCATTTCTAAGTGGGCGGGTGCGTACAAAGACGCTACTGGCAATCAAATCAATTATCAGTCGATTGGCTCTGGCGGCGGGGCGACGACGCCGGCTCACTGCTATTCCTGCTTGCTCGCCCGCGCCGACACTGCGGAAGCTCTTTCGCAACTGGCGCCAAAGGCGCTATCGAATGTCCGCTATTGGCGCAAAGCGGACATTGGGCTCATCCAAACGAATGGCCGCTTTTGGGGTAAAGCCGACATTCACTTCGGCCGGATTATGATGCGGCTGGCGTTGGGTTAGCGGATAGGCGCTGCTTGCGGGCGGACCGGGCCATGCAGGAGGCGCTTGAGGCCCTACGGCTCAACCTGGGACGCGCAACATCGCCAGAGCGTATTTCGATTCAGGGGATGGTGATCGCGAATCTCGCTCGGGTCTAAGCCGCAAATCAGAACACCAAAGGGAACCGGGCCGCACGATCTGCGAGAAATTAGGCCCAAATCCTATCAAAAAATCAGTGTGGGTTAAATCGTGGGTAATAGCTACTCGACAAAAAATATATTCATTATTTACAATATGTTGCCGGTATTAATGGCGGATGGGGTGAGATTCGAACTCACGGGACCCTTGCAGGCCCGGCGGTTTTCAAGACCGCTGCCTTAAACCACTCGGCCACCCATCCGTGGCGGTTTCTCTAGCTTTGACAAGGACTTTGGGCAACCTCGTTGAGCCGGGGGCCCCGGTCCAGTAGCCTCGCCCGTGTGTTTACGGGCGTGATTCCGGCCATGCGGTTGCTTGCGAGATTTTCCGGCGTTTCGGCGGTGGCCCTGTTGGCCGCCTGCGCCACCCAGACGCCCCCGCCGCCGCCTCCGCCCCCCACGGTCCAGGTTCCGGCCAGTGCCGGGGTCTACAAGGTCGGCCAGCCCTATCAGATCGACAACATCTGGTATTATCCGCGCGAGCAGCCGGATTATGACGAAACCGGTATCGCCTCATGGTACGGGCCGACCTTCTACGGCAAGAAAACCGCCAACGGCGAAATCTACACCGGCGACATGCTGACCGCCGCCCACAAGACCCTGCCCATGCCGGTCAATGTCCGCGTCACCAACCTGGACAATGGCAAGTCGCTGATCGTGCGGGTGAATGACCGTGGGCCGTTCTCGCGCGGGCGCATCATCGACCTGTCCAGGCGCGCCGCCGAACTTCTGGACATCATCCAGAGCGGAACGGCCAGGGTGCGGGTCACCTATATGGGCCGCTCCGAACTAAACGGCGCACCGGCCGGACCTGAGGCCCTTGCTGGCGGGCCTTCCGCCGCGCCCAGCGGCAAGGTCGACAGCGCCGCGCTGGGAATTTTGCCTGGCGCCACCGTGGCGCCGCCGGCGCAGGTCGCCGGCATGCCCAAACCCGCCCCGATCCCGGCCGAGATGTTCAACGACGCCAAGCCGGATGGAAAGGTGACCCAGGTTTCGGTGCCGCCGGCCACCCGGCTGTATGTGCAGGTTGGAGCTTTCACCCGGCGCGAGAATGCCCAGGCGCTGCTGAACAAGCTGGGCGGCGGCATGCAGATTTCGCCGCTTCAGCGCGGCGGCCAGACGCTCTATA
>JAURML010000168.1 GCA_030830695.1 Caenibius sp.
GCGCGTATAGACCGCGCAGCGCAGTTTGCGCGTGATCGGCGTGTTCATGCCGCCCTCCTGTGATGCTTGAGACCGAAGAAGACCCAGCCGTTCCAGCGCGTGCCGGTGATGGTCCGGGCAATGGCCGACAGGGATTTGTATGGGCGGCCCTGCCACTCAAAGCCGTCGCGGGTGACAGTGACGCAGTGCTCAGTGCCCTGCCATTCCCGGATCAGCCGGGTGCCGATGATGGGTTTGAGGTCCGTGCGGATGCGGCGGGTGGTAATGTTCCCGCCGTCCAGTTGCTCACCCAGATCCTGCAGGCGCCGCACTGTCTCGGGCTTGAGGCCGCCGTAGGTCAGTTCCTGAATACGGTAGCCCAGCCTGGTCTCGATGTAGCGCCGGTTGAACAGCGGCGGCTCGGTATCGAACAGGGTGCGCCACTGCTTCTTCAGTTCGGTGCCTGACATGGTCTTCAGCGCAGCCAGGCGCGCCGGGATCGGGTCGATTATGGTCATGCAGCTCTCCTTCGAGTTGGAGGTGCACTACCGCTCTGTTCCGGCGTGAAGTGTAGCGGAAAGTCTCCGCTTTCAGGGGACAGCGGCGGGTGATTGCGCAGGTGCAGGCGGACTATGCCCAGGCCCAGAATGGTGCAAAGTTCAGCGCGCCGCTCGGCGGGTTTCATAAGGCTAGGATGGAGCGCATTCGGACGCTTCATGGCCCTGAATTGGGGCATGTCGTCATTGGCGCTGGCGATGGCAGATGGGTCGGCTTTGATCATGGCCGGAACATCGCCGAATCAGGCTATTCACTGCTACGTTCGAAGGGGTTCTCCTGTAGTTCACAGCCTTACCCCCAGAAGGGTTGAACGGTTCAACCCTTTGCGCCGTGGCGGTCTTGAAGGGCATTATTGTTCTTTTTATGTTCCAGTCTCGCCTACTCACGATTCGGAACACAAATGCCTATCGATAAGCTCGACCGCACTGCCTGGTCCCTCAACCAAACCTACCAGCATATCTGCCGGATTTGCCGGGCCAGGTACGAGGCTGCCACTGGTGAAAAGGTCGTGCTTGATATCGGCAAAATCCTCTCACCAACGGCACCCGGCACATCGCGTTGGCAGAACATCAACCTCGACGCCCAGCGCCAGCTTTGGCAGGCTTTGCGCCAAGGCAGTCTGCACGCGCAGGGGCGCCTTTCGAACAACCGTAATCCGGTCTTCCCGGATCGGGATGCCCGAGAGTGGATCTTCCACTCGAGCCAGCTGGTCTGGATCCCGCCAGAACATTGGATCAGCGGCGTGCTGCATATGGATGACGGCAGTATGCCCGAGCGGCTGGAACTGCAGGATGGCGAATACATCGATATCCAGATCCCGCGGTTCATGGTCGAAGCCATCTGGACCATGCCGCCAGCCAAGCCGGTCGAGCCGACCGAATACACCACGCCCTATCTGGAACTGATCAAGAGGGCGATCTCAGAGAACCGGATCGACGAGATGGATCAGTCGAAGAAAGAGGCACTGGTTGCCTGGTTCATGGATCAGGATGTTGAAGGCGTGCCGCTGTCGGCCCATCTCGCCAAAGCCATGGCAACCATCATCCGCATGCCATCATCCCAGCGCGGTGGAGGCAAGCGCAGCTGGTAGGGTTGAACCGTTAAACCCTTGCAAGAATTTGCGCGTACCCATCCTTGCATTTTTGGATCTACGGTCCGGATTTGCAGGGATAAGGCGTTAGTTGCTTCCGGACAGCAGTAGCCAGTAACGGGTGCCCTTGCGCTCACCTGTACGGCGCAATGCACCTTTCTCGACAAGATCAGTCAGGTCACGCGTTGCCGTCGGCGGCGTTGCCCCTGTGATGCTGCGATAGTTTTCAGCACTCATGCCGCCTGCAAACCCATCGGGGCCTGCGCGAAACAGACGCAGCAAAGCCTTCTCCTGACGGTCATTGAGATCTGCGGCCAGCCGGCCCAGCAATTGAGCCTTGCCGACCAGAAACTCGACCCACGCCACTGTCTGCCCCTGCGCCATCAGCGTCATATCGGCAAACCAGTCGAGCCAAGCGTCGATTTCCAGTGACTTGCTCGAGGCCTCCAGCCGATCATAGTAGTGCTTGCGCTGTTGCATGAAGGTCGAGGCGATCCCTGTCAGCATCGGTGCACTGCGCCCTTGCGCAAGGGCCTTTTCAGCAATGACCCGGCCCAGACGGCCGTTGCCATCTTCGAAGGGGTGGATGGTCTCGAACCAGAGATGCGCGATACCTGCCCGTGTGAGGGGAGCCAAAGGCTTCGCCCCTTGCGGTCCGGTGCGAGAAAACCATTCGAGGAAGCGATCCATTTCCGCCGGAACCGCAGACGATGGCGGTGCCTCGAAGTGGACCTTGCGCCGATAATCCGGACCAGAAACAATCTGCATGGGTTCTGCATGAAGCCGGTAACCACCCACGACTTCCAGATCACGGCTGCCTGCCATGACCATCTTGTGCCAAGCGAACAGGGTCTCGTGGTCAAGGGGGGCATCGATCGTGGAAAAGAGGTTGACCATCAACGAGGCCACGCCCTCTTCGGCAGGCCGTGGACGGCGGTCTTCTGACTGCAGCCCGAGGTGACGGCGGACGGATGACTGGACGCTATCGCGGTCCAGAACTTCGCCTTCAATCGCCGAACTGTCTAATGCAGAACGGCTCATCAGGTCGACCACGAGCTGGGACTGGTTGTCCTGATCAAGGTGGCTGGAAGCGCCGATCAGCACGCCTGCCTTTTCGGCAAACGCCAACTCCCGCGCTGCCAAGCGCGCGGCATCCCACCTGAATTGGGGCCAGTCAGGATCCTGCCAATTCCACTGCATGATCGATATCTTCCTATTTATCGATCACGAATGTGCCAATTTATGATCGATAAGGCAACCGGATATCGATCAGACGCGCCCTGAGCGCAGACACCCGCCATGAGAAGCCTCCCTGCAAATCCGGAACGCAGATCCAAAAATACAAGGATGACCGAGCGCAAAACGCTCCGGCAGGGGGCGGCTTTAAATCGCGGCCAATTGCTACATCGGATGCCGACCAATCGCCAGTCACAGTCCGACCAAACGCCAGCAGGGTTGAAGGGTTCAACCCTGTGACTGTCCGAAACGAGTCCTGACCGCTGACCGCTTGGAACGTTTCGGCGGCCTAAAAATGATGACTTTTGTCGTGTCCCCTTCAATCCGAGAGGACGCGACACGGCATGATTGCAGCCGAACCAGAGCCGCAGATCACCCCAACTTCCGACTGCCCAACCTGGCTAACCCTATACGACATGGGCTTCAGCCTGATCCCGCTCAAACCCAGAGATAAAACC
>JAURML010000169.1 GCA_030830695.1 Caenibius sp.
GCGCCCACCCGCGCGCTGGCAAAGGGCGTGCCCGGCGCAACGAAATTCTTCATCACCGCGCCATTCATGATCGTGGGGTCGCGCCCGGCTTGATGCATGATCCAGCCGAGCATTCCGGTCACGGTGCTCTTGCCGCTGGTCCCGCCCACCGCGATGCCGCAGGCGGAGCGGTTGAACAGGGCGGACAGCAGTTCGGCGCGGCTGGTGCGTAGGCAGCCCAGTTCCTTCGCGCGGATCACTTCGGGCACCGTATCTTCCACTGCGGCCGAGGCGACGAGGGTCTGGTCAGCCGAGGTAATGCCGCTGCCATCCTGCGGGAACATTTCGATCCCCTGCGCTTCGAGCCAGGCGAATTTCTCCGGCGTGCGGCCCTGGTCGCGGCTGCGGTCCGATCCGCCGATGGCCGCACCCTGTCCTTTCAGGATCATCGCCAGCGGCAACATGCCCGATCCGCCGATGCCGCAAAAGAACCAGGGATGAGCGGTGAGGGCAGAAGGGGCGTCAGTCATGGCGCTTCGGTATGCAGTTGTGCCGGACAACACAAGGCGGTTAGGAAGCAGTATGAGCCGTATCGCCATCTGCGCGCCAGCAACGCCCATCACCCGCGACCATGCACAGGCGCTGCAAACGCTGGCGGCGGCGGAATTCCCGCAGCACCGGCTGTTCATTCACGACCAGTGCTTTGCCGTGGACGGGCATTTCGCCGGGCCTGATGAACTGCGGCTGGCCGCACTGCTGGACTGCGCGAACGATCCTGCCTTCGATGCGGTGTGGTTTGCCAAGGGGGGGTATGGTTCCAACCGGATCGCCGAACGCGCGATCATGGGCATGGGCCCGGCGGCGCGCACCAAGACCTGGGCCGGCTTTTCGGACATGGGGTATCTGCTCGGCGCGCTTTATCGCGCGGGGATTGGCCGGCCGGTGCATGCGCCCATGCCGGTCAGCGTGCAGAGCGATGCGGGGAAGGATGCCGTGCGCCGTGTGCTGCGCTGGTTCGACGGTGACAATGCAGGGCTGGAACCCTCGCTCGATGACCGCCCGGCTGTCGCCTTCAACCTGATGACGCTGGCCATGCTGTGCGGGACGGAGCTGATGCCCGATCTTTCCGGCCATGTGGTGATGGTGGAGGAGGTTTCCGAACATCTCTATGCGATTGATCGGCTGTTCTTTCATGTCACCGCGCATCTGCAAGGAATTGCGGGGCTGCGGCTGGGTCGGGTCAGCGATGTCCCGGAAAATGACCGGCCGTTCGGCGCGCAGCCGGAGGAAATCGCCCGTTACTGGTGCGCACGGCGGGGCATCGCCTTTCTTGGTGCGGCGGATATCGGCCATGATCCTGCCAACAGGATTGTGCCATTCGGGCTTGCGGGAGACGCTGCAGGGCAATAACCGCCCGCGGCAAAAGGAGTGAGATCATGCGCGCATTCGTTTTTCCGGGGCAGGGTAGCCAGAAGGTTGGCATGGGCAGGGAACTGGCCGACGCCAGCCCGATCGCCCGCGAAGTTTTCGAGGAAGTGGACGAGGCGTTGTCGCAGAAGCTGTCCGCCCTGATGTTTGAAGGACCGGAAGATCAGCTGACGCTGACTGAAAATGCGCAGCCCGCGATCATGGCCAATGCCATTGCCACGCTGCGGGTGCTGGAACAGGAAGGCGGGCTCTCGATCGCTGAAAAGGGCGATTGCGTGGCCGGTCACAGCCTGGGCGAATATACCGCACTGTGCGCGGTTGGCGGCTTTTCGCTGGCCGATACGGCGCGGCTGCTGAAACTGCGCGGGCAGGCCATGCAGGCCGCAGTGCCGGTGGGAATTGGCGCGATGTGTGCGCTGCTGGGCGCGGATGTGGAGAAGGCGCAGGCGCTGGCCGATGCGGCGGCGGAAGGCCAAATTTGCACGGTCGCCAATGACAATGATCCGACGCAGGTTGTGCTGTCCGGGCACCGCGAGGCAATCGAACGGGCGGTCGCCATGGTCAAGGATCACGGGATCAAGCGCGGCGTGCTGCTGCCGGTGTCCGCCCCGTTCCACTGCCCCCTGATGCAACCGGCTGCCGATGCGATGGCCGAAGCGCTGGGCAAGACCCCGGTCCAGGCGCTGCGTCTGCCGGTCTATGCCAATGTCACCGCCACCATGGTGAACGATCCGGCGGAAGAGCAGCGCTTGCTGGTCGAACAGGTGTGCGGGCGGGTCCGCTGGCGCGAAAGCGTGATCGCGATGAAGGCCGCCGGGGTCGAACATTGCTTGGAGCTGGGCGGAAAGGTGCTCGGCCCGATGATCGGGCGTACGGTCGAGGATGTCAGGGTGGCCAGCGTGGTCACGATGGCCGATATCGAGGCGCTGGCAAAGGAGTTATGAACATGGAACATAAACTGTTCGACCTTACCGGTATGACTGCCCTCGTTACCGGGGCCGCCGGGGGGATCGGTTCGGAAATCGCCCGCGGGCTGGCGCGGCAGGGGGCGCGGCTGGCGCTGTCCGGTTCAAACGGGGCCAAGCTGCGCGCTTTCAGGGATGAACTGAACGCCGAATTCGGCCATGATCATGTCGAAGTAACCTGCGACCTGTCCGACCCGGCTGAAGTGGAAAAGCTGATTCCGGCCGCGATCGATACGCTGGGCCGGCTCGATGTCCTCGTGAACAATGCCGGGATCACGCGCGACAACCTGGCCATGCGGATGAAGGATGAGGAATGGGATCAGGTGATCCGGGTCAATCTGGAATCCACTTTCCGTCTGATGCGCGCGGCGGCCCGGCCGATGATGAAGTCGAAATTCGGGCGGATCATCAACATCACCAGCATTGTCGGCGCAACCGGCAATCCGGGCCAGATGAACTACTGCGCGGCCAAGGGCGGGGTCACCGCCATGTCGAAAAGCCTTGCACAGGAACTGGCCAGCCGCGGAATCACTGTCAATTGCGTGGCCCCCGGATTTATCCGCACCGCGATGACTGATGTGCTGCCCGATGCGCAGAAGGACGCGCTGAATGCGAAGATCCCGATGGGCCGGATGGGCGAAGGCGCGGATATCGGCGCGGCGGTGGCCTATCTTGCATCGAAGGAAGCAGGCTATATCACCGGGCAGACGCTGCATGTGAATGGCGGGATGGCGATGCTGGGGTGATTCTTATCCCCAGATTCTCAAGTAAATCAGCCATTCCTGCTTGCCGCGCCAGACTGCCGCGTTAAGGATTGCGATCCATTTTCATGTGAAGCGCGTGGGCGATTCCCCCGCGCGCCCAAGGGGGACCGGAAGGAACGATGAAGGCAACCATCGAACGGGCGAATCTCCTGCGCTGCCTGTCTCATGTGCAGTCCGTGGTGGAACGGCGCAATACCATCCCGATCCTGTCCAACGTGCTGATCGAAGCCGCTGGTGACGGGACGGTGAAGGTCATGGCGACGGATCTTGACCTGCAGGTGGTGGAAAGCCTTTCCGCCGTATCCGTTGACAGCCCCGGCGCGATCACCGTGTCCGCGCATCTGCTGTTCGATATCGCGCGCAAGCTGCCCGATGGCAGCCAGGTCAGCCTGGAAGCAGCGGATAACCGCATGGTGGTGAAATCGGGCCGCAGCCGCTTTTCGCTGCCGACCCTGCCGCGTGACGATTTCCCGATGATTGTGGAAGGCGATCTGCCGACCAGCTTCGAAATCTCGGCCCGGGTGCTGGCCGAACTGATTGATCGCACGCGCTTCGCCATCTCGACGGAAGAAACGCGATATTACCTCAACGGCATCTTCCTGCATGTTTCTGATGAAGCGCAGCCGGTGCTGAAGGCCGCGGCCACGGACGGGCACCGCCTGGCCCGCTTCACCCTTCCCCGTCCCGATGGCGCGGAAGGGATGCCGGATGTGATCGTCCCGCGCAAGGCGGTGGCCGAACTGCGCAAGCTGCTGGAAGAATCGCTCGACACCAATGTCGAGATTGACCTGTCCGCCAGCAAGATCCGCTTCACCCTGGGCGGCGAAAACGGCGTGGTGCTGACCAGCAAGCTGATTGACGGCACTTTTCCGGATTACAGCCGGGTCATCCCCACCGGCAATGACAAGCTGCTCAAGCTCGATCCGCGTTCCTTCTTCGAAGGGGTGGACCGCGTGGCCACCATCGCCACGGAAAAGACCCGGGCGGTGAAGATCGGGCTGGAACGCGACAAGGTCACGCTGTCCGTCACCTCGCCTGACAATGGCACGGCAGCGGAAGAACTGGCCGCCGAATATGGTGCCGAAGGGCTGGAGATCGGCTTCAACGCCAATTACCTGAAGGATATCCTCAGCCAGATTGACGGGGACAGCGTGGAACTGCACCTGGCCGATGCCGGCGCGCCCACCCTCATCCGCCAGAATGACAAGAGCCAGGCGCTCTATGTGCTGATGCCGATGCGGGTCTGAGGAGGGGTTTCGCAACCTCACCTCGGCGCGGGTTTCACCCCCGCGCTTCGATCATCTTGCCGATGTCCACGAATTTTTCGCGCGGGGCGCCGTCGCGGGCGGCCTGTTCTTCCGCTTCCTCGATCTTCTTCCAGTCGCGGAAGGTCACGATATCCAGCTTGCGCGCTTCGGCCAGACGGTCAAATGCCGCGCGCCCCTGCTTGCCGCCGGGGCCGAGTACGCCCGCGTCCATGTCAGCGGCGATTTTCTCGATCACATCGAACCCGTCGGGCCGGTTGGTGCCGATGGTGCCGGTCGGCCCGCGCCGCGCCCAGCCCACGCAGTAAAGGCCGGGCAGGATGCGCCCTTCGTCATTGGCGAAGCGGCCCATGCGATCGTCGAACGGCACGCCGGGAATGGGCGATGTGCGATAGCCGATGCAGCTGACGAGGAGATCGCACGGAATCTCGTATGTCTTGCCGGTTTCTACCAGCCGCCCGCCCTGCAGTGCAGTTTCGGCGACTTCCAGCGCCTCTATCCGACCGTCGCCATGCACCGCGCGGGGCACACCGTAGAAATCGAATTCAATCTCGATCGACTTGTCGGCCCGCTCGCTCTCCGGGATGGCGGCAAAGCTGCGCAGATGGGTGACCGATTTGCGCATGCCCGGTTCCAGCAGCGCGTCTTCCCCTTCGTCCGGCAGGTCCGCCGGATCGACGCGCGGGCTGGCACGGTCAAGATTGGCCAGTTCGCCCAGTTCCTTTGGCGTCATCGCGATCTGGTGCGGCCCGCGCCGACCAAGGATGGTGATCTTTTCAAGCTTCGAGCTGCGCAGCACATCCAGCGCGTGAGCGACGATGTCACTCCCTTCGAATTCTGCCGGAGTTTTCGAGAGGATGCGGGCCACGTCCAGCGCGACATTGCCAAGCCCGACCACCACCGCATGTTTGCCGGTCAGCACCGGGTCGAGCATGGCGAATTGCGGATGGCCATTGTACCAGCCAACGAAGGCGGCGCTGCCGAAAATGTTGTTCAGCCGGTCCCCGGGGATATCGAGCGGGCGGTCATTCGGCGCGCCGGTGGCGAATATCACGGCGTCATAGAAATCCTGCAATTCCTCCACCGTTACGTCCTGGCCGATGGTGACATGGCCCACGAAACGGACATTCTCGCTCAGTGCGGTTTTTTCGTAGCGGCGCGAGACCGCCTTGATGGATTGGTGATCGGGCGCGACTCCGGTGCGGATCAGCCCATAGGGGACAGGCAGCCGGTCAAAAATATCGACCCGCACATCGTCACCCCAATGCTTCTGCGCGGCTTCCGCCGTGTAATATCCCGCCGGACCCGAACCGATTATCGCCAGATGCCGCATTGGCCATCCTCTCTCTGACCCAAATTATGCCACTTTCTTCAATGCGCTGTCTTCCGCGTCAAGGAATTCGCGCAGCAGCGCAAGAAATTGCGCCTGATGGCTGAACATCAGCAGGTGCCCGGCGCCTTCGATGACCTCCAGCC